>DAIQRO010000024.1:7325-8001 GCA_036786155.1 Bacteroidota bacterium | reverse complement strand
ACAGAGACAGATAGACAATTTTTGCCAATATCGACGCGAAGCAGTTTTTTCAACATTCTTACACAGGCGCCTGACCGCTTGTAACCTTCTCCCGAATCTGCTATGATCTTTCCGTTTCGCGCCGTGATCCGCCACCGCCATTCCCCGGCCTTGTCCCGGTAAACTTCAGCTGAATAAACCTGAAATCCAAACATTGAAGGAAATTAAAAAAGGAAGGACCTCGGGCATAAGCCCTCAGCCCTCCCTTAAATCAGTTTGTGAATTTGTTCTCTTCCCGGTACTGGACCAGAAGAAAAGTATCCATGATCGAACAGACAACTACGACTATTGTTCCGGCAATAATCGAATGCTTCACAACCTGAACAATCATTGTAAGCTGTACTGCAAAGATTACTCCGAAAAATACAAGAGCTTTCAGCTTTCTCAGCTCCTTTTCAGTAAATTTTTTCATGCCGGTCTAAGTGAATAATGAAAATTGTTTTTGAGCTCTTTCCTTCCTGGTAATCTGCATCTTTCTCAATTCCCCCTGAAGTTCCCTATCTGTCAAGGGTAACTGGCGCCTGTAATGCAGAAGAAGATTGTCAATATACCTCATTGTATCCGGGTCCTGTTTGACCTTTACTTCAAAATCATCCTTCAGGCTTTCACAATACCAGTACAGCACAAAGTTGGCGGC
>DAIQRO010000024.1:4423-7315 GCA_036786155.1 Bacteroidota bacterium | reverse complement strand
TTTTATGATTGGCCTGAATATTCGGGTAATTCTCTTGCCTACCCGTTGGGCCTCCCGGAATCGTTCCGAAGTTGACGACTGCCACCGCCTTTGACCAATTCCCTTTTCTTCATACTCAATTGTTGCCAATCCCAACCGGTCCTTCTTTTTTCGCCTGCGTAAAAACATCCCGTCAGAGTAGAAGGTTAAGTATCGCATTCTTGTCTCCTTCAGAATGGTAAGTCTTCATCTGTGCTACCTGCTGTGATCACAGCGCCCGGACCCGAACCTGAAGCAGGCGCTCCGTTGACTATGGGATGATGTGGCTCATTCTTGCGGCCTGACAACATTACAATATTCTCCACTTTTACCTTCGTGTAATACTTCTTCTCTCCGTCTTTTTCCACCTTGTCGGTCCTTAGCTTGCCGGTTACGTGGACCCGGTCTCCTTTGTGTAAATACTTCTTCACAATCTCTGCCAGCGGGCCAAATACTGTGCATTTAACCCACTCTGTCCTTTCAACTTTCTCGCCTTCTTTGGAAACATAGCTCTCGTCAAGAGCTACCGAAAAGTTTGCTACTTCCTTGCCGTTGCTCGTTGTTGTTACCTGCGGATCAGCTCCGAGATAACCGAGGATGAAAACTGAATTGATTGATTTCATTGGAGGTTTGTTTTGTGTTTATGAATACGGACTATGCCGCTAACTCTTTGCTTCGCTCTTCCGGAAAATGCTTGAAGTACAATTCCGTTACTGCCAGGCGATGCAGTTCCGCCGGGTTCGTAAGACCGGTTACGATGAATAGCTTTGCATGGATCTTCTTCAGTTTCTCCGTGTATTGTACGCTGAAAAGCTCACGCTTCTTTGCCTTCATTGCCGCCGCCTTCTCGATGAATGATTTCTTTTCTTTCATAGCTTTGCTCCTTGAGGTTTAGTTTTATCAATTGAAAAATCCTTCGTCCAGACTTAAGCATCCGCATTGCTCACATCTCCCCTGATAATCCTGAAGATGCCCGCAGGCTATACACTGACTGCGGGACATCTCCGGGTATGGAGGGAAGAAATGATCAGGAATACTCTCCGGAAACTTATCAGCTTCCCCTTGATCCCCGGCTTGATCAATTGCCGGGGCCGCAGACAAATCAATGCCTGCTTCGGGAAGCTTATTCAACCGGGCATTTTGATCAGTCATGCCGCTCTTCAGGGTTTTCTATTTCAAACTCATCCATTAACTCAAGCATCCTTAGCAGAACAACACGGAAGGCCCTCAGCATTATGAGCTCCGCTAACTTCCTTTCCTCTGTGTTATTCATTTTTTATCTTTCGTTTGCTTTTGTTTGTTGGCTGAGAACTTGTATTAACTAAGTTGGTACAAAGCTATGAGTAATATTACTCTTTGTCAAGGAATAATTTTACTCATAACACAAAAAATATGATTGAAGAAAAAATAAAGAAGATCAGAGGCAAGCGAAGCCAAAAAGATTTTGCAGAATTGATTGGACTTGAAAGAGGGAACTTTCCTAAGTATGAATCCGGAAAGGTCAAGCCTTCATACGAATTCTTCAAAGCTCTGGCGGAAAAAGAAAACATCAACCTGAACTGGCTTATTGCCGACCAGGGAAGTATGTACTTCAGTCAGAACAGCAGTGATGAGCTTGTCCGGGAAAACCGGGAGCTGAGGGAACTGCTAAAAAAAGTTGAGTCTGTTATTGCAGTTGAAATTGGAGAAATGCTTAAGAAGAAACTGAAGAAAAAAATGTAAAAAAACTAAAACAGGGAGGACCAAAATGAAGCTCGTCTTTCTTATTGGAGCTATGCTATTATTTGCTCAAAGTTTCGAGGCTTTCAGCCAAACAGAAGAGGAAGTAAGGTCAGAAGTTTATGCGTCATTAGTTGAAATGGAGAATGACTTAATTGAGATGGCAGAACAATTGACCTTTATGCGCAGCAACGAGATATATGATTTGAATAAAATGAAGCAATTCTCTGACAATTTAGGAGATCACAAGAATGCATATAACCAAATGGTTTATGACTTGAGGCAAGCTGGATTATTTGACCAGGAATATAATCATGTCTTTGAGCTCTATAGAGATGAGTTAAATCAAGTGATCACTGAATACAATTTGTACAAGAAGCAGTTTGCCGAATATGATAAGTCTGAAAGGGCAAGAATGTTATTTGAAGCATTTGAAGAAATCATACGTGGATTCAAATGAACAAAGTAACTTTTGTTTTTAGTTGACACATCGGTTGACAATCGAAATTCCGGAAATCTAAGCAATAGGAATTACTGATAGTTACAGACACAAAACAGACAAAGAGCCCCGTTAGGCTAATGGATAAACCAACAGACTACGGATCTGTTTTTAGAGGTTCGAATCCTCTACGGGGTACAAAACTTCATTTCCTAAGATAGCCGATCAGCCGGTCGAGGGCTTTGCCGCGGTGTGAGATTCTGTTCTTCAGTTCAGGAGGCATTTCGGCAAAAGTCAGATCGTATCCGTCGGGCACAAACAAAGCATCGTAACCGAATCCGCCCGAGCCCAGCTCACCTTCAGTTATCGTACCCCTGCAGATCCCTTCGAATGAGATATTTTCACCCGTGCCTGATGCAAAGCAAATGACTGTTCTGAATTCCGCGCCTCTTTCTTTCACTCCGGAAAGCTCTTTAAGCAATTTTTTTCTGTTGCTTTCGTAGGTGGCACCTTCGCCGGAGTATCTTGCAGAGTAAACTCCGGGCGCTCCTTCGAGTGCATCAACAAAAAGCCCCGTATCATCTGCAAGGGCGGGAATGCCAAACAGTCCGAAGAATGCACGGGCCTTCAAGGAAGAGTTCTCTTCAAGCGTTGCGCCGTCTTCCGCCACATCTAAGCTTATGCCGAAATCCGAAGGTGTCATAAGCTTCACGCCC
>DAIQRO010000024.1:0-4413 GCA_036786155.1 Bacteroidota bacterium | reverse complement strand
AGCAAGCTTTGCGCTCAGTTCAAGGTATTTGTCATGGTTGCCGGACGCCAAAAGCAGCTTCGGAATTTTCATGATGTGAGTGTGATCTTTGTGATCTCGGGACTGCAGTTGAAACGTATCGGCAGGGCTACATTGCCGATGCCTCTTGAAACATACATGCTGGATCCGTTTGATCTGTAAAGGCCGCTTATGTATTTGCTGACTGCGCCTGCAAACGAGAGATTCACGCCTCCGAACTTCGCAAGCACCACCTGTCCGCCATGCGTATGACCGCTAAGTATAAGGTCAACATTCTTCTCCGACATCTCATCAAAGAAATAGGGCTTATGAAAAAGAAGGAGTTTCGGCAAACTGTCAAAGTCCCGCCCGCTCTTCCCGAGCCCCGTCCTTGCTGATGCCAGCGTCTTTTCAAAATTCTGCATCAGCATCGGGTCCGGGCCGCCGCCGCTCTGCCTTGTATCGTCTGAACCCATTATGACAAGCTGTTTGGAGTTCTTGTTTATAACGTCATGCTCGTTCCGTAGTATCCTGAGCGGGGGTTCTCCCGTTATCACTTTAGTCACTTCTCCCGGGTCCGAGAAAAAGTCGTGATTGCCAAGAGATGCATATGCGCCGTACTTGGCTTCAAGCCGGCTGAATGCCCTTGAGAATTCATAAGCTTCCTTTACGCTTGTGTTTGTAAGGTCGCCGGGCATGACGATAAGATCCGAACCGATCTCATTGACGGCGTCAACATACTTTTGCATGAGTCCTTCCTTCATGTACGGACCTGAATGAATGTCGCTGATAAGCGTCAGCGTTGTACCGTTAAGTTCCTGCGGAAGGTCTTTTATGCTGATGGAAAGCTCAGTCAGTTCAAAGTCATCACCACCCACAACTCCCGCCGTAGCACCCACAAACGCATAACCGGAAACCAGTGCGGCAGAAGTTCTGACAAATGCCCTGCGGGAACTGTCAAACTTCTTCACAGGCTCCCTCCTTGTGAATCCGGAATACCACTTTCTGAATGAATCGAACTTGTTCATTATCCAAAGCGGGACCGCGAACGGAGCCTTGATCAACTTGCCGATAAAGAGGTAAAGTCCGATAAATACCACCGCCCCCTGAAAGATGTAAAAAGGCGAGAAGACGTATTTCATTACCGCCGGCGGTATGTTGGCCGAACTGAATCCGTTTGCAATTATGTAAATGTAAGGCAGATTGAAAATTATGAAAGGGATTATCGCGGCGAACTTCCATCTTGAGTTCTCGCCCGCTTTTTCCCTTATAAAATTCCTGAAGGTCCTGTAAACAAGATACTGAAGTCCGAAAAGGACCAGGAAGACAACCGTAAAAAAGGTTATTCTGCGCCAGATATTCATAGACAGGCTTAACGCCTTACGCTCAAAACTAGTTCAACAAAATTTGCTGAAAATTACCGATTACGGAACAACAATGAAATGCAGATGACTGGCCGCAATCCAATGCACATAAATCTTTTAATCTCACTTGAATAAGAAGTTAAGCTTGTTTAACTTTGTCGTGAAATCCAGCTTAAATGAACAAAAGTCCTGAAGATTATCTGAAAAACATCTATGCGGTCAAGGAAACCGCCGGCAAGGTGACAACATCACTGCTTGCCGTGAAGATGAAGATATCCGCACCTGCAGTGAGCGATATGGTCTCTAAGCTGGCGAAATCAGGCTACATAAAGAACAAGCCGTACAAGGGATTTGAGCTGACAAAGAAGGGCGAGGAAACTGCGATCAACCTTGTGCGCAAGCACAGAATTTGGGAAGTGTTCCTCATGGAGAAGCTGAGTTTTGACTGGAACAAGGTGCATGAAGAGGCAGAGAAGCTCGAGCACAGTTCTTCGGACGAACTTATTGCCAGGCTGGAGGAATATCTCGCGTTTCCGAAATTCGATCCGCACGGCCATCCCATTCCCGACAGGAACGGCAGGATAAGCAGGGAAGATGTTGTTCCATGCACGGAGCTTGGGATCGGTGACAAGGCAGTGATAAGGGAAGTATCAGATTCAAATCCGGAAGTTCTCGAATACCTGACCAAAGTGGGGCTTAAGCTCAATGACACAATTGAAGTTGCAGAAAGAATAAATTTTGACAATTCAGTTCAGATCACCTCGGGAGGCAATAAGGTCTTCCTCAGCGAAAAACTTGCAGAAAACATCTATGTGCTCAGGAAAAATTAACCGCATCACAATTGCTGCAGTGATGTTTACCCTCGCCATGTTCGTTGCATCATGCGGCAAGAATGAGGAAAAGAAGGTGACGGCCGGAAAGCTGAGGGCTGTATCGACCATCACAATCATAAACGATATTGTGAAGAACATTGGCGGCGACAAAGTGGATGCAGTCAGCATTTGCGGCGTTGGTGTTGATCCGCACACATATCACCCTAAACCTTCAGACCCGAGGCTTGTTTCGGAGTGTGACATCGTGTTCATAAACGGCCTTGGCCTTGAGCACTGGATGGAGGAAATGATAAGGAATGCCGGAGGCAAACAAAAGGTGGTTACGGCCACAACCGGCATCACTCCAATGACTGATGAAAAGGGCTTCGGCGATCCCGATCCTCACGCATGGTTCAATGTGGAGCATGTGAAAACATACGCCCGGAACATTGCCGACGGAATCATTTCAATTGATCCTGAAAACAGGAATTACTACGAACTCAATCTCCGTGATTACAGCATCAGGCTGGATTCGCTGAATGAATTTGCCCGGGCTGAAATTGCGAAGATCCCGGAGAACCAAAGAGTGCTGATCACATCTCACGACGCGTTCAGATATTTCGGAAAGGCATATGGCCTGCAAGTCAAAGGCCTGCAGGGAATCTCAACGGAAGCAAAAGTAAGAACGGAAGACTTCAAATCGCTGATCGACCTCATAAAAGAAAGACAGCTCAAAGCCGTGTTTGTTGAAACGAGCGTAAATCCGAAACTTCTTGAACAGATATCATTAGAAACCGGAGCAAGGGTTGGCGGATCACTGTATTCCGACTCCATCGGCAACGAAGGCACCGAAGAGGGAACTTACATCGGGGCAGTGAAACACAATGTTAACACAATTGTAAATGCGCTGAAATAGATGATCACAGTCAAGACAACAAATCTAACAGTATCGTATCATAAGAGGCCTGCCATCAAAGGCATCAACCTCTCTGTTGAAAGCGGCAACATAGTTGGCGTGATAGGACCGAACGGGGCAGGCAAGTCAACTCTCTTCAAAGCCGTGCTCGGGATTCTTCAGCCGGATACGGGAGAGGTCGAGATTTTCGGAAAGCCGGTGAAAGAATCACTCAAGAAGGTCACGTACATACCACAGAAGGAGCAATTTGACTGGGACTTTCCGATCAATGTGTTTGAGCTTGCGATGATGGGAAGATATTCCCACATGGGATATTTTGGAAGGCCGGGTAAAGCTGACAGGGAAATAGTGGAAGAGTCACTTGAGAAAGTAGGCATGGGGCATCATTCGCTCACGCACATAAGAAACCTTTCGGGCGGCCAGCAGCAGAGGGTTTTCCTTGCCCGTGCCCTTGCGCAGCAAAGCGACCTGCTCATGCTTGACGAACCTTTTGTGGGAGTTGATGCAAAGACTGAAGAAGTGATACTGGAGCTGATGAGAAACCTGAGCAACAGCGGTAAGACCATAATGATAGTTCACCATGACCTGATAAGAGTGAGGGATTATTTCGACAAGCTCGCACTAATAAATCAAACGCTGATCGCTTACGGAAATACAAATGACGTTTTCACGCGTGAGCTTATAAGCAGGACATACGGAGGAAAGCTTACAATACTTCAGAAGATAGAGGAACTTGACAGGACAATATGAATGAACTGAACAGAATACTTCTCGAACCGCTTCAGTACGAGTTCATACAGCGCGCGCTTGTGGCTTCAGTAATGGTTGGCATAAGCTGCGGACTCATAGGCGCATTCATAATGCTGAGGAGGCTCTCGCTGATAGGTGATGCTCTTGCCCATGCAGTTTTGCCGGGAGTTGTGATCGGATTCATGGTGGCGGGTAAGTCGCCTTTGTCCCTTTTCATCGGCGCCTCAGTTGCAGGCATTGTGACAGCCCTTCTCATCAGCTTTGTTGAGAGAAACTCCAAGATTAAGAGCGATACGGCGATCGGGATAATATTCACCGGTGCGTTTGCGCTTGGCATTTTGCTTGTATCGCAACTGAAACAGGTACACATAGACCTCTCGTCATACCTCTTCGGAGATGTTCTCGGAGTATCGGATTCAGATATCGTTCTTTCATCAGTGATAACGGTGTTCATTACGGCGGTGGTGATACTATTTTACAAACAACTGCTTGTGACGACATTCGACCCCACTCTTGCGCACATACTCGGAATCTCTGCCGGAGTTTTTCATTATTTCCTGATGACAATGCTTTC
>DAIQRO010000219.1:834-4708 GCA_036786155.1 Bacteroidota bacterium | reverse complement strand
TTGTGCGCTGCGCGCTTGTGGTTCCTTATTACACGGAGCATGTGTTCCTTGTTCTCTTCATATCTTGCAAACGGCCGAAGCTCCGCAGCCAGTTCGGCGGATGTCGCGTACGCGCTCATGTGGAGAATAGCCGTTAGCGCGCCGGTAACCGCAAGCGCCTCGGGTGAATCGTAAGGAATTCCCTTCACCATGAGCAATGCTCCGAGATTTGCATATCCAAGTCCGAGAGTCCTGTACTCGTATGATAGCTTCGCTATGTTCTTGGATGGAAACTGTGCCATCAGCACGCTGATCTCCAGCACCATGGTCCACAGTCGGGTTGCATGCCGGTAGTTGTCTATGTAAAAACTACCCGTTCCGGCATCATAAAATTTCATCAGGTTCAGTGACGCGAGGTTGCATGCTGTGTCGTCAAGGAACATATACTCGGAACACGGATTGGATGCTTTGATCTCACCGCCCGCCGGACATGTATGCCACTCGTTTATGGTTGTATGATACTGTATTCCGGGATCAGCGCATGACCATGCGGCATACGAAATGTCCTCCCACAGGTCTTTGGCTTTCATCGTCTTGCACGGCTTTGGTTCTCTGCCTTCCTTCGATGCCTTTGCAAGTTCGGTTCGCCAGTACAGGTTCCATTCGCCGTCGTTTTCCACGGCTTCCATGAACCCGTTCGTTGTACGTATGCTGTTGTTTGAGTTTTGTCCCGATACTGTGACGTATGCTTCGGAGTTCCAGTCCGTGTCGTAAACAGGAAACTCTATTTCCGTGTATCCAAGCCTTGCAAGCTGAATCACCCTCTCTATGTAATTTTCGGGAGCCTGTGCTTTCCTTGCATCGTTAATGGCCTGCGCCAGTTGCTTGTTTGTCTTTCTGTCAAAGCCGTCATTCTCCGGATGTACCGAATGGCAGGCTTTCATTATTCTGTTGAGGTGGAAGTTGAGCAGTTTCGACCCGGCCACCAGCGCGGCCACTTTCTGCTCTTCGGCCACTTTCCAGTTTATATACTCTTCAATATCCGGATGGTCGAGATCAAGCGTGACCATCTTTGCGGCCCGCCTTGTTGTGCCGCCTGACTTTATCGCGCCGGCGCTCCTGTCGCCTATCTTAAGGAATGACATCAGTCCCGATGACCTTCCCCCTCCGCTCAGAGGCTCGTTTGCGCCGCGAAGGTTGGAAAAATTCGATCCCGTACCCGAGCCGTATTTGAACAGCCTCGCTTCACGCACCCAAAGGTCCATGATGCCGCCTTCGTTTACGAGGTCGTCGCTCAATGACTGTATGAAACATGCATGAGGTTGAGGATGTGTATAGGCATCTTCCGATTCCATAAGCTGACCCGTGTTTGCATCCACATAGAAATGCCCCTGTGACGGGCCGGAAATACCGTAAGCCCAGTTCAGGCCTGTGTTGAACCACTGCGGAGAATTCGGCGCCGCGATCTGCATCGCAAGCATGTAGCAGAGTTCTTCGTAGAAGTTCTTTGCGTCGGATTCATTGTTGAAGTAATTGTGCTTCCAGCCCCAGTATGTCCAGCAGCCGGCAAGCCTCGAAAAAACCTGTCGCGAATCTGTCTCCGATGTGTAACGGTCAACATCCGAAAGTTCGCTCAGCTTATCATGATCGGCCTCCGACCTCTGAAGCCATCCCGGAACGCCCGGCTCTTCAACTCTCTTAAGATAAACCGGAACTCCTGCCTTGCGAAAATATTTTTGTGCGATGATATCGGTGGCTACCTGTGACCAGTGTGAGGGGACTTTGACATCATTCATTTCAAACACTATGGAACCATCGGGATTCCTGATTATGGAAGAACGTGTGTCAAACTCGATTGAATCAAAAGCGGATTCTCCTTTTTTGACAAAGAGTCTGTCTATATTCATTTACATTCTATTAACAGTTAGTGAGTAAAAAGATCATTAGAAAACAGTTGCCGCCGTGCAGTTTTTTGTGTGATGCGAAGTGAATTTCTTTGCGATAAAATTATACGAATTGATTTTTAAATGCAAACGACTCATGAAAATTTCGCTATTGATTTTAAACTAATTTTGACTTCAATCATTTCCAATAGCCGCGAAAGTTTCCAAGACTGAAGAACTGCTTTTTGCATGTCCTCCGCATTGCGCGGATGAATGCCTGTAATCCGCGCCAGGCAAGGGTTTCGCCGGGTCTGCCCTTTATTGTATACGATTTTTTGGCTGAACAATTTGCAGTCCGGTTTCACGGCTGAAGAAGTACAATTTTCTGCGGAAGATCACTGCATTACGGATTTGAATCCTTGAATGTGTTAGCTAATTTGATGACTCAATTCATCTAAAATTTACATTTTGAAAATCTACACTGTTGACTCATTTACAGGAAATACTTTTCACGGAAATCCGGCGGCAGTTTGTATCACTGAAAAAGATCTGCCGGATGAACTGATGCAGAATATTGCCATGGAAATGAACTTGTCCGAAACAGCATTTGCCGTCAGAAAAGATAACGGCTATTCACTGAGATGGTTCACGCCAAAATCCGAAGTTGATCTTTGCGGACATGCCACTCTTGCAACTGCGCATATTCTGTTCGAAGAAGATTATCTTTCTTCGGACGAAGCGGCTGTCTTCCACACTCTGTACAAAGGAACTCTGAGGGCGCAAAAGAACAATGACATGATAACGATGGATTTCCCGTCCGCTCCGCCTGTGAAAACTGAGCATGAAGATCTGGTGATGGATCTCTTTGCTGAAAGCAAACCCGTTTATGTCGGCATTGCCGGAAATCACTTTCTCGCCGAGCTGGCCGCTCCCTCCGATGTGAAAGCATATGATCCGGATTTTGAAAAGATCTCTTACCTTCCGAAGTACGGTCTTATAATCACCTCCGCTTCAGGCGATGAATATGATTTCATATCAAGGTTCTTTGCTCCCGCTGTGGGAGTTGATGAGGATCCGGTCACGGGATCTGCCCACTGCGCTCTTGCTCCTTATTGGGCGGCAAAGCTCGGCAGGAACAAACTTCTGGCACATCAGGCATCTCAAAGGGGAGGTACTCTTGCACTTGAGCTTGACGGTGACAGAGTCTTGATAAGCGGCAAGGCCGTTACCGTGCTCAGAGCGGATATGGACATAAAATAAAAAAGCCGGCATTTGCCGGCTCTTATTGAACTTGAAAGAGCATCCTCTTACTTCATCAAGGCGCCTGTAAGAAGACTCACCACTTCAGGACCGCCTTTCTTTCCTGCGAACTTTGTAAGCTCGGGCACCATTTTTGTCACCATGTCCGGACTCATGTCAAGTCCCTTGAAGGCTTTGTTCAGTCCCGCAAGGTCTGTGATGTTTGACGGAATTCCCAT
Organism: Bacteroidota bacterium; assembly: GCA_036786155.1. Taxonomy (GTDB): domain Bacteria; phylum Bacteroidota; class Ignavibacteria; order Tepidaquicellales; family Tepidaquicellaceae; genus JADJAH01. The sequence goes on along the minus strand of DAIQRO010000219.1, from coordinate 1,368 downwards.
ATCCATAGCGGCTTTCAGGAGATTGTTTGAATAGGGGATCGCGCTTGAAACCTTAAGAAAATCACTGGGGCTCAGCTTTCCCTTTGTAAGGTTAAGAAGCGCTCCCACTCCGCCCACTGCCTGCTCCGGACTGATGCCAAGGCTTGACATTCCGTTGATCAGGTCCATTGTAGGACCGAGATAGGGAAGTGAACTTCCGCAAGAATAAAAAATAAAAGATGAAAGAACTGCGACTGCAAGAAGTGATTTGATCTTGTTCATGACACTTAAAATTAATTTAGGAATGAGATTGATATTGAACTCGGCCAAAATAGCGCATTGGCCGGTCGATTTCAATTTACTAATACCTTAAACAAGGAAAAAAATCTGCGATTGTACCTGTAACTTTATCTCCCGTACTTCCGCCGCAGTAAGCAGAGGTCCTATGTACTCGGTTGCTCTCTATCTATTCTCTCCAACAGCCATGTTTTCGATGTGAAATTGTCGCCGGCCATCTTGTTTCTAAGTTCGGCAAACTTCGCCTGATCTGCTCGC
>DAIQRO010000219.1:0-824 GCA_036786155.1 Bacteroidota bacterium | reverse complement strand
CGTTGATCAGGTCCATTGTGGGGCCGAGATACGGAAGTGAACTTCCGCATGAGTAGAAAATGAATGATGAAAGAACTGCGACTGCAAGAAGTGATTTGATCTTGTTCATGACACTTAAGATTAATTTTGGAATGAGATTAATGTTGAACTCGCGCAAAATAGCGCAATGACCGGACGATTTCAATTCTCTATTACCTTAAACGAGGTAAAAAAATCTGCGATTGTACCTGCTGACAGAATCTCTCGTACTTCCGCCGCAGTAAGCAGAGGTACTATGTCCTCCGTTGTTCTTTCTCTGTTCTCTCCAACAGCCATGTTTTCGATGTGAAATTGTCGCCGGCCATCCTGTTCTTCAGTTCGGCAAACTTCGCCGGATCTGCGCGCCTCTCTTTGAGCAATACAAGCCGCTTCAGATATCCTGCATACTTCCTGTGCCTTATCTGTATTGCAGACGATCTTACGCCCGGACGGCCGGTGAGTTTGGTATATGAATCCAGAAGCGAAAGCAACGAGTCGTAACTGCCTGTGTCGAAATATATCTTTGAGATAAGGTTCCTGGTATCCAGCTTGAACACAAGCTGATTGATGTTCACTTTGCTCACTAGCTTCAGGGCAGTGTCAAGGTCGTTTCTTTCGTATGCAAGACGCGAGGTGTAGTAGTTTCTAAGATCTTCTCTTTCATCGGGATTAACAAGCTCTATGAACTTGTTGCAGAATTCTTCCGCCCAATCAAAATCCCTTTCATTAAGCGCATCAATGAAGGTCGAACGGAATTCGCTCACTTTGGGAATTCCCGAATCGGAGAATGAATACAAGCCCTCCTC
>DAIQRO010000218.1:0-4750 GCA_036786155.1 Bacteroidota bacterium | reverse complement strand
AAGCACCGCCGAACCCTATTTCACCATCATCATCCGTTTCGTCTCCGAATACAATCCCGAAGTGAGCCGGTAATAGTAGATCCCGCTTGAAAGCCCTTCGCCGTTCCATTCTACCTTGTACGTTCCCGGCGACTGCACTTCACTCACAAGCGCGGCCGTTTCCCTTCCGAGTGCATCAAAGACTTTGAGAGTCACGTTGCCCTTTTGAGGCACAGAGTAGATTATTGAAGTGGAAGGATTGAATGGATTCGGATAATTCTGGCCGAGAGAAAATGACTCCGGCAGTTCGGCCGAGATCTGTGAAACCGAACTCAGCACGCTTGAGGCCCATGAAGTTCCGATCCTTATGCCGTCTATTTTAAAGCCGTTCAATGTTCCCTGAGCATAGTTATTGGTGATGTAAACCGCTCCGATATTCGTCATATCAAGGGTGTCCTTGTTGAACACTGTCGGCGATGCTGGCTCAGAAGAGGGTACGCCTGAAGAGAAGATGAAAAGTTTCACGCTGTCATCGGTAGTGGAGCCCCCAATGAAACTGTATTTGATCACGGCAAGATATGTTGTACCGGTATTGTATGCCGTTGACGAATATGTTGAAGCCAACCTTTTGCGAACGCCGAAATTGAATGTTCCCGAAGTTACCTTTCTGATCTGTAAAGACGAGCTGAGGCTTGTTCCGGCGTCCGGGTTGAATCCTGTAATGTATCCCTGAGTTGCACTTGCGCCGAGCGAGTCAACTCGTACCATGAAAGCCAGATATACTCTGCCTGATGACTGCACGGTCAGATTGTGGAAAACAATATCGCCTTCTCCCGAATTTGAGAATGAAACCGTGTTGCCCCTGCCGCTTCCCGCATATCCTGCATAGATAAGTCCGGGCGAAGTCACTCTGATATTGTACGGCCTGTTCAGCCCGCTTCTGTACCAGCCGCCCGTGCCTTCAAGGCTGTCTATGGGGTTGTACAGGAAATCGTCTTTCAGAAGAGTCTGTGAATATGAAGTACCCGCTGTCAGTACAAGCGCGGCAAAGAAAACAGACAGAAATGCTCCCTTGTTCATTCGTTTAATTGAGTTTTTGAATGCGTGCAACTTAACCAATTGAAAAAATTTTTTCAGCAGTGAAATGCGGATGTGCATGTTGCCGGCATGCACATGAGCGAGCAGATTAACGATACCTGACAGTTTCTGCATTCCGGCTTATTCCCTCATTTTAAATTTTCAATTATCTGCCAATTCTGCTATTTTTACAACACTTCTTTACACACACTTAACCGACAATTGGGTAAACAGAAAGAGTTCAAAGGGCTCGCGGCTTCCGCCGGCATTTCGATCGGCAGGGCATTCGTTTACTCAAGAAGCAATTTCGAAGTAGATGCACAGCACATTTCCGATGCCGACATTGCAAAGGAGATCGGCGAACTTCATGCCTCCATAAGTCTTTCACTCAAGGAACTCTCAAAGATTAGATCGCTCTCTGCCGAGAAGATAGGCGAGAAGAATGCGAAGATATTCGATTCGCAGATGGACATCCTCAACGACAAATACTTCATTACAAACATCGAAAAGCGCATTGCCGAAGAGAGAAGGTCTGCAAGCTTTATTTTTGATGATGAAATGTCGAAGCTGAACAATGCTCTCGCATCCGCAAACAATGAATATCTTAAGGAAAGAGCCGAGGACATTCGCGACGTGAGGAACAGGGTGATAAGAAACATGAAGAAGGAAAAGCTCATATCGAAAGTCCCGGAATACTCTATAATCATCTCGCATGAACTGACGCCGGCCGATACGATACTCTTCAGCAAGCGCGAGATACAGGGCTATGCAACAGACAAGGGAGGAATGACCTCGCACGCGGCGATCATTTCCCGCGCGCTGAACATCCCCGCAGTTGTGGGAATGAAGGACATCTCCGTGTCACTCAAGACCGGCGACTTCATCATCATAGACGGCATCAACGGGCTCGTGATCAAGAATCCGCAGGATGATGTGGTAGAGCATTACAAGAAGCTTCTCTCGGAACTGAAGATACACGAGAGCGAGCTTAAGGAGCAGATAGGGCTTCCAGCAAAGACGATCGACGGAGTGGATATTGATCTAACAGTGAACATCGAATTTGATGAGGAGATAAATTTCGTTGTAAACACAGCACGTTGCGGGATCGGACTTTACAGGACGGAGCACCTGTTCCTTGAGGCGGGAGACTTTCCTCCCGAAGACCGGCAGATCGAAGAGTACAGCCACATATCAAACATGGCCTATCCGAATCCCGTTACCATCAGAACCTATGACATCGGAGGAGACAAGCTTCTTCCGAGGTCAGAGAAAGAAGATAACCCGTTCCTCGGATGGCGCGGCATAAGAATCTGCCTCGACAGGGTTGAGATCTTCAAGGAACAACTGAGCGCACTGCTGAAGTCTTCTGCAAAGGGAAACGTGAAGATCATGTTTCCGATGATATCATCCGTGACTGAAGTGATAAAGGCTAAGGAGATCCTCAATGAAGTGAAAAGCGAACTTGACGGCAATGGAGAAATTTACGACAAGAACATCAAGCTGGGGATAATGATAGAAGTGCCTTCCGCATACTTCCTTGCAGATGAGCTTGCAAGAGAGGTTGACTTCTTCAGCATCGGCACAAACGACCTGATACAGTACCTCCTTGCAGTTGACCGCGGCAATCAGTACATCTCGGGCTTGTTCCAGCAGTTTCATCCCGCCGTGCTCAGGGCCATCAAGTAAATAACAGACGCCGGCAAAAGGAACGGCATACCTGTGAGCATCTGCGGCGAAATGGCATCGAGGCCTGTTGCCGCGCCGGTACTCATTGGTTTGGGACTCAGCGAACTCAGTGTCGTTCCGTCAGTTTACGCGGAGATAAAGCAGATCATCAGAAAGGTTGAATACTCGCGCTGTGAAGAGCTTGCTGACTCACTGCTTAGCATGGACAACGAAGCAGAAATATCGGCGAAGGTCAGGAAATTCTTTGAGACGCTTGAACCGGCCGTCGCCTGAAGCGGCCGCCGGCTAAACTTCCGGATCTCGAATATTGTCAAACCTTCCGCAATACCATCACACAATAAAACCGGAACAAGTATGAGAGCTTTCAGGCTTGCATTTTCCGTTCTCGCAATCTTCGCGGCGGTGTCGGGTGAATTGTCGCATGCACGTCATCTGTACCTCTCGTTTGTTACACACAACGAGGAGAATGAGCCGTACAACAATTTCAACTACTACATAACAAGACGAAACCTTGTTGTTCAGCTTGCGCAGTATGTTGTTCAGAACAATGCTGTATGGAATTTTCAGTCGGACTGGAAGTTCCTGCAATGGGTTGCAAACTTCGACGCGGGAAGCGTTGTATCCAACACAAACGGAAAGAACCTGATAAAGTGGCTTACCGAAGACATGGGCATTTACTGCGATCCGCATGCACACGAGACACAGTACAACTATGCGGATGTTGCATACCTGCATCAGCAGTTGGGCATAACTCCTACGAAAGTTGTCGGCGGATTCATTTACAATCAGGTGATCGGCGGAAACAACTGGGAGAATCTCGAGCAGGGAATTTACGGAAGGGTTTACACAACTTACTTTTGGAAGCCCGATATCTTGTGGGGCGGCGGCACTCCTCTTCATGTGAACGATCCGCAGAACTATGGCATGTGGAAACCGCAAAGCATGGCGAATTACTATGTGCATGATTCAGCGAAGAATCTGACACTCGTGGGCAACGGATGTACAAACAAGATCTTCGACACAACGGCAGTCACAACTGCGCTGAACAAAGTGAGAAATCTGATCAATGCTTATGAAACCGGATTGATACCGGACACCGGTTATTACACTTCGAATGTCTTCATGTCAATAGGACAGCTCAGCAACATACAGCTGAATAAGATGAAGCAGTTCATAGACACAGTGAACATTTACGTTTCTCAGGGGAGGATCAAATGGAAGAACATACAGGGAATGCACAGTACATGGAATACGGATTTCGGCAGGAAGCCTTTCTGGCTGCAGTGTACACAGCTTCCCGTGAATTACAGCATTCTCAACATCACTGCTATGACGGAGGGATTATATGATCCCGTCCACAACGCCGCAAATGCAAGAGACACATTCCGTGTCTATCTCAGAAATGCTTCACCGCCTTACGCTCCGGTTGATTCCGCGAAGAATGTTTCGGACAGCACAACGCTGACCGCTGCATTTGCAATGCAGAATGCACCCGGAGGAAACTATTACATCGTCATAAAGCACCGCAACGGCCTGGAGACATGGAGCCGCGCAGGCGGAGTCACACTTTCACCGGGAGCAACCCTTAACTATGACTTCACAACCTCCTCTTCGCAGGCATACGGAAACAATCTCGTTTTGAATGGTGTCAGGTATATGCTCTATTCGGGAGATGCTGACGGCGACGGGGTAATAGACTCGGACGACCTGAGCATCATTGACAATGATGCGTTCAACTCAGCGGAAGGGTATACGGATTCCGATCTCAACGGAGACTACATCGTGGACGGAGCTGACCTTCTGATTGCAGACAATAACGCATACAATTTTGTCGGATTGATAAGTACGTAGAACTTGCAGCGAAAGAGCGTTTACTGCCCCGCGCGGATCATGTTTGACGGCGGTATAAATGCAATCAGCACCATTCAGAACTTCTGCTGAAAGAAGGAAACGTGACGATAGCAGTTAGATATCTGCCACGCTTCGAACGTCGCAGGATCAACCCGCC
>DAIQRO010000217.1:2278-4764 GCA_036786155.1 Bacteroidota bacterium | reverse complement strand
TCCTTTCTACTCGCTTGGCGGAGGAAGAATGGCAGCGATCAACGTTACATACAGGCTTCCTATATTCTCAAAGATTGATACGAGAATTTCTCCGATGTATCTGGATAAGCTTTATCTCTCTGTTTACGGAGACTATGGCAATGCCTGGAATGGAAGCGATGTCAAGATGAGTGACTTCAAGTCAGATGTCGGTATGCAATTGAGACTGCAGGCGACGTCATTCTATGTATTCCCTACAAGCATCTTCTTTGATGCCGCATACGGCTTCAACGAATTCACACAGGTATATCAGGGAACACCCGTAACATACGGAAGAGAATGGAATTTCTATTTCGGCATGCTGTTCGGATTTGATTTTTGATTGAATGGCAGGACTCAAATAATTATTTTGCATTCTTTTGCGCCCGTAGCTCAATCGGATAGAGCAACAGCCTTCTAAGCTGTAGGTTACTGGTTCGATTCCAGTCGGGCGTACAATCTTTAAGGGCCTGCATTTGCAGGCCTTTTCTTTTTTGCTTCGAAATCCAAAGGCACAGTGTGCAAACCTTCAGTTTCATCCAAAGTCCTGTTACAATGGTGAGTCCTTTAAAGCTCAAATCATTCATGCCCGCATTCTAACTTATTCCTGATCTTGTCCGCAGGGCAGGAGGGAAATTTTCAATTTTATCACTGCCAAATAATGTGTACTTTTGTACTGAATTAAAGCAATTGTCGAATCTATGCCGGGTAAGTTCAATGTTCCGCATGAACGCTGAAACACCTGACGAAATGCACTGAAAGATGCTTAAGGAAATGCAACATAAATTCAGAATCCACACGGGAGGTTACAGAGAACATCTGTAACCTCTTTTTGTTTTCATAAATTTTTAACCTGACGATGGCAAAAGTAAAAGGCGACATAGTTATTGACATTGAGAAATGCAAAGGATGTGAACTTTGTGCATCTGCATGTCCGCAGGAATCACTTGAACTCTCCCGCAAGCTCAACTCAAAGGGATATCACTACATAGTGAAGATAGAAGACAACTGCACGGGTTGCACAAATTGCGCGCTGGTTTGTCCCGACAGTGTGATCAAGGTTTACCGGAGAACAGAGAAGTCTCAGGAAAAGGTAGCCACAATAACAAACGTAACGGGAGACATAACTGTAAAAGTGAAATCATGAAAGAACTAAAACTGATGAAAGGCAACGAAGCGCTCGCAGAAGCCGCAATACGGGCAGGATGCGACGCATATTTCGGATATCCGATCACTCCGCAATCCGAAGTGCTGGAATATCTTTCCAGAGAAGCCCATTCAAGAACGGGCATGGTTGTTCTGCAGGCGGAGAGCGAGATCGCTTCAATCAACATGATCTACGGCGCCGCAGGAACCGGGAAGAAAGTTATGACATCTTCATCATCTCCCGGAATAAGCCTGATGCAGGAAGGAATATCTTATATTGCATGTGCTGAACTTCCCTGCCTGATCGTCAATGTTGTCAGGGCAGGCCCCGGACTTGGAACAATTCAGCCGGCACAGTCGGATTATTTTCAGGCGGTGAAAGGCGGAGGACACGGCGATTACAGAATGATCGTGCTTGCACCCTCGACAATTCAGGAAATGGTTGATCATGTGAAGCTCGGATTTGAACTTGCATTCAAGTGGCGAAATCCCGTGATGATACTTACTGACGGAGCTCTCGGACAAATGATGGAGAAAGTAGAACTGTTTCCTCAGCACGAAAGAACTTTTGAACTGCTTGACTGGGCAACAACCGGAAAGACAAAGGAACGCGAGCGTTCCATCATAACTTCCCTCCACATACAGCCTGAGTAGATGCAGGAAAAGAATCTACAGCTTCAGGCTTAGTTCTAGGCTTTTGAGAATGAGGAGTCATGATTCGATTTGACCATTTGCGATGATGCGGATATTGTGCTTGTGGCTTTCGGCCTTGTTGCGCGCATCTGCAAGAAAGCCGCTGACCTAGCAAGGGAGAAAGGCATCAAAGTTGGAGTCTTCAGGCCGGTGACTGTCTTCCCTTATCCATACGATGAGCTGAACAGGCTTGCGGACAGAGTGAAGATGTTCCTGACAGTTGAGATGAACGCAGGTCAGATGCTTGAAGACGTCAAACTTGCGATCAACGGAAAGGCTACGGTGGAGTTCACGGGCCGGATGGGAGGAATCATTCCAACTCCGGAAGAAATATTACTCAAACTTGAAGAAATCAATGAAGGAGTAACAGCATGAACGAAGGAAGAATGCTCGGCAAGGATCATCTCGGAGATGATCATTATGAACAGGTCATTGCCGAAGAGAGCGTTTGCATCAGTGACAATGTAGTGTATGATAAGCCGGAGACGCTGACAAGCACTCCGATGCATTACTGCCCGGGATGCGGGCACGGTGTTGCGCACAGGCTTATAGCAGAAGTAATCCAGGAAATGAACATTCAGGATAAGACAATCGGAGTTGCACCGGTTGGATGCGCGGTATTTGCTTAC
>DAIQRO010000217.1:0-2268 GCA_036786155.1 Bacteroidota bacterium | reverse complement strand
ATTTCGATATTGACATGACAGAGGCCGCGCACGGAAGAGCTTCGGCTGTTGCTACCGGCATCAAGAGAGTGCTTCCCGACAGGTATGTGTTCTCTTACCAGGGAGACGGTGATCTTGCGGCCATCGGAACCGGAGAGACCATACACACATGCAACCGCGGAGAGAACATACTAATCGTGTTCATCAACAACGGAATTTACGGAATGACGGGAGGCCAAATGGCTCCGACATCCCTTGAAGGAATGAAGACCACAACAACTCCGTTTGGAAGGGACATACATGAGATGGGATACCCGCTAAAGATAACCGAACTGATAGCACAGCTTCCCGGAGTTTATTACTGCGCCAGAGTTGCCGTGAACACTCCGAACCATGTAAGGAAAGCAAAGAAGGCTCTATACAACGGATTCAAATATCAGGAACTCAAGAAGGGCCTTTGCTTTGTGGAAATTGTAACTAACTGTCCTTCAAACTGGAAAATGACACCTGTAGAATCCAACAAGTGGCTCGAAGAACACATGCTTCCGTTCTATCCGCTTGGTGATCTGAAGGTGCCGGGAAAGGAAAACTGAAATGACTGAAGAAATAATAATAGCAGGCTTTGGCGGACAGGGCGTATTGACCATGGGTCAGATCCTCTGTTATGCCGGCGTTATCGAAAACAAGGAAGTGAGCTGGATGCCTTCATACGGCCCGGAAATGCGGGGAGGGACTGCAAACTGCATGGTGATCGTGAGTGATACACCGGTCAGTTCACCGATCCTAACAAAGTTTGACACAGTGATAGCGCTCAATCAGCCTTCGCTGGACAAATTCGAAACCGCTGTAAAGCCAGGCGGATTGCTGATTTACGAGGCAAGCACAATTCTTAAACCTCCGGCAAGAACCGACATTGAAGTTGTTCCGATTGAGGCGGCCATTGAAGCTACAAAGCTGAACAACACGAAGGTCATGAACATGATAATACTCGGGGCATTTCTTAAAAAGAAGCCGATCCTCTCACTCGAAAGCGTGATCGAAGGCCTGAAGAAAGTGCTTCCGGAAAGATACCACAAACTTATCCCGCTCAACAAAGAGGCAGTGGAGAAAGGCATGGAACTGGCCGAACTGGTTGAGAGCTGATCCGAAAGTCATAACAGAAACTGCATCAGTCTGCAACAAAACCTGCGGACTGATTTTTTTTATCTGTCTGCAAGAAACTCTTTCGCAGTAATGCTACTGCCAGTGATGCCTCAGTTCCTTATTGTCCTTTTCATGTATCATTATCGCCAGCACACCGCCTGCAATTACGAGGACAATTCCTGAAACAGTCATCCATCCGGGGACATTTCCGAAGACGATCCAGTCAAGCAATCCGGTAAATACAACCGCAGAAAAGATCAGCGGTGAGAGTTTAACGGCAGGCATGTATTTGTAAGCATACTGCAGTGTAAAGAGGTATGCAATATAGAGCACGCCGGAAACAGCGGCCAACACATATACATGAGGATCGGGATATGACCAGTTAATGATTGCAAACGGAAGCAAAGCAATTACGCAGATCGAAGTATAGTAGAAGATGATTGATACAAATGTCTCAGACTTTGTCAGCCTTCCTAGAGCAGTATAAGCTATGGCAAGGAAAATGCCCGAGGCCAGTCCGTAAAGGTCCCCCATTTTCAGAAAGTTTTCGGCTGACGGATCGAGTATCAGCAGAATGCCTGCAAAACCGACTATGATGCCCCACCAAATGTTCTTGTCTATGGGAACCCGGAGCCAAAGGTAGGTAACTATCGGAATAAATATCGGCGCAGTGTTATTGAGGAGTGACGCATTCACAAGCGGTATCTTTGAAAATGAAAGTGCATAGCATGTGAATGCCGCTGTTCCGGCAATTCCCCTCACCAGCTGAAACTTCACATTCTTTGCCCGAAGAGTGTCGAATCCCTGACGAGACGCAATTGCAAGCACCAGGATGAGGCTGACCGTGAACTGCATGAACACAACCCATTCAAGGCTTGCTCCGGCCTGCATTTCCAGCTTTGCCAAAACACTTACCGATGAAAGCATCAGGAATGCCAGAAGTGTTGAAGCGATTGCCTTTATATAGTTAGTGCTTTTTCCGCTTTTCATTATGGCGGCAAAATACTCAATCATCCTGCAAATTGTTCGACAGAATTATCGCGCCTACGCCGGGGGTCATATTATCTTCACCTCTGCCGGATATCATCAGCATTCTGTTAAGTGAAATGCATACTCCGGCCTGCTGATGACACTGCGGACCGGAGC
>DAIQRO010000216.1:651-4777 GCA_036786155.1 Bacteroidota bacterium | reverse complement strand
TCCTCGAGATCTCAAAACGCGACCTTAAGCCGGAAAGAACCGACCTCCCGAGGACCGAAGCGATAAGTTACTTCAAAACCAAACGGGATGATCCCTACAAAGTGGAGATTCTCGAGACCATCGCCAAAGACGAGGAAAATGTTTCGCTTTACACTCAGGGCGGGTTTACCGACCTCTGCAGAGGGCCGCACCTTCCTTCCACCTCAAAGGTGAAGGCGGTGAAACTGCTTTCCGTTTCGGGTTCGTACTGGCGCGGCGATGAGAACAGGCAGATGCTTCAGCGCATTTACGGAATTTCGTTTCCGAAACAGAAGGATCTCGATCAGTATCTCCATGACCTCGAGGAAGCAAAGAAACGTGATCACAGGAAGCTCGGCAAGGAGCTTGACCTTTTCTCGTTTCATGAGGAAGGGCCGGGATTTCCGTTCTGGCACAATAACGGCATGATCCTTCTCAACAATCTCAAGGATTTCCTCCGCGACAAGCTCCGAAAACTCGATTATCAGGAGATCAACACTCCGATAATCCTCAACCAGAAACTTTGGCTGCAATCGGGACACTACGAAAACTACAAGGAAAATATGTATTTCACCGAGATTGACGAGCGCGATTTTGCGGTGAAGCCAATGAATTGCCCGGGAAGCACGCTGGTTTACAGGACCTCGATGAAATCTTACAGGGACCTGCCTCTGAGGCTCTTCGAGTTCGGGCTTGTCCACAGGCATGAGCTTTCGGGCGTATTGTCAGGGCTTTTCAGGGTGAGAAGCTTCACTCAGGATGATGCCCACGTGTTCTGCACCCCCGAGCAGATCGAAGAAGAGATCACCGTGCTTATCAATCTAATTTTTGATGTTTACAGCGCATTCGGATTTACCGATGTGCAGGTCTATCTTTCCACCAGGCCGGAGAAGTTCATCGGATCTGAAGAGATCTGGAACAATGCCGAAAAATCGCTTGCGCTCGCGCTTGAGAAGGCAAATGTAAAATACAAAGTGAATGCCGGAGACGGCGCGTTTTACGGGCCGAAGATAGATTTTGTGGTCAAGGACAGCCTTCGCAGGAACTGGCTGTTAGGTACCATTCAGCTTGATTTCTCCATGCCTGAGAGGTTCGGGCTTGAGTACATTGCCCCCGACGGCAAGACTGCAAGGCCGGTCATGATACACAGGGCCGTGCTCGGGTCATTTGAGAGGTTTGTGGGAGTCCTTATAGAGCATTACGCGGGATACTTCCCGTTATGGCTTGCTCCCGTGCAGGTAACCGTGCTTCCGATCACCGATGCACAGTTTGATTACGCCAATGATATCGCTTCAAAGCTGATAAACAACGGATTCAGGGTGAACATTGATTCAAGGAACGAGAAGATCGGCTACAAGATAAGGGAAGCCGAGAACAAGAAAGTACCCTACATGGTGGTGGTCGGAGAGAAGGAAAAGGAGAGCGGGCAGATCTCCGTACGCCAGCACAAGAAGGGCGACATAGGGAAATTTGGATTGAATGAGTTCATCGAAAAGCTTAACTTGCAGGTCTCAAAAAAGGAGTATTACAATTAACATAACATCACGCTATTAAAGACAAGAACTTCAAGGAGAGGACCAACGAACAGGTCCGCGCTCCGCAGGTAAGAGTGGTTGACGAAGACGGCAATTCGCTCGGAGTAATGACAAGCCAGGAAGCGCTGTACATTTCACGGTCAAGAGGCCTGGATCTTGTAGAGATATCTCCCAATTCCAAACCTCCCGTCTGCAAGATAGTAGATTACGGCAAGTTCAATTACGAGAGGCAGAAGAAGGAAAAGCAGGCGAAGAAGAACCAGCATGTGATGCACATAAAGGAGATAAGGTTCAATCCGAACACCGACACGCATGACATCGAATTCAAGACGAAGCATCTGAGACAGTTCCTTCTTGAGGGGCACAAAGTCAAGGCCTACGTGATGTTTAAGGGAAGAATGATAACGCACCCTGAGATCGGCGAGAAACTGATGAGTGAGATAGTTGAGAAGCTGAGCGACATAAGCAAGCTTGAATCACCACCGAAAATGGAAGGCAAGACGCTCTTTGCATATTTTCTGCCTGACAAGCACAAGGTTCAGGTATATAAGGAAACAATCGCGAAAACCGGAGAGCCGGAGAGCAGTACTGCCGGGAAAGACGAAACTAAAGTAAAAGAAAAAGAAGATGCCTAAAATGAAATCGAACAGGGCGGCCAAGAAGAGATTCAAGGTCACCGGTTCAGGAAAGATCAAGAGAGAGAAAGCTTACAGAAGCCATATTCTCACGAAGAAATCTGCAAAAAGGAAAAGACAGCTAAGAAAGGCAACGCTGGTTTCGGAGCAGGAATCACGCACGGTCAAGAGGCTGATACTTGCTTAAATTTTAACATTCATCTTTTAAGGAGAAGACATGCCACGCGCAAAAAACAAAGTTGCATCGCACAGAAGGCGTAAGAGGGTGCTTAATGAGGCCAAAGGTTATTTTGGCGCAAGAAGCAAGGTCTATACTGTTGCAAAGAACGCCGTAGAGAAGGGACTGACGCATGCCTACAGAGACAGAAAACTGAAGAAGAGAGAATACAGAAACCTCTGGGTAACGCGGATCAACGCTGCTGCAAGGCTCAACAACACCACATATTCCAAACTCATTGACGCTCTCAACAAGAAGGATGTGAGCATCAACAGGAAAATACTTGCAGAACTTGCATACAGCAACTCTCAGGCATTCAGCGAGATCGTAAAGTTCGCGCTGAAGTAACACCGAATTTTTCACGACGGAATTACCAAGGCGGATAATTTTTATTCGCCTTATTTTTTAGCAGATTCTGACTCCAATGATCGAAAAGATCGAATCCATCAAATCCGAAGCCCTGAACGAAGCGCCGCTCATCAAGGATGACGGCACGCTTGAACAGTTCCGGATAAAGTTTCTCGGGAGAAAGGGGCTTGTGCATGAGCTCTTTGAAGGATTCAAGGATGTGCCTCCGCAGGAGAAGGGCCGAACGGGCAAAGCTCTCAATGAGCTCAAGCAGGTTCTTCAGGGAATCTATGACAGCAAAAAGTCTGAGTTCGAATCCGGCAGTGCGGGCGGCGACGACACAGACTACACACTCCCCGGCCGGACATTCAACAAGGGCACAAGGCACCTCATTCATCAGGCAATTGATGAGATCACTTCCATTTTTGCGAAGATCGGCTTTGATATCTATGAAGGATATGAGCTCGAAGACGAATTCCACAACTTTGACGCTCTGAACACTCCGGACTATCATCCCTCAAGAGACATGCAGGATACATTCTACGATGACAGCGCCGGCAAGGACAAGAAATACCTTCTGAGGACGCATACATCACCGGGACAGGTGCGTGTAATGCAGAACAACAAGCCGCCTATCCGCGTGGTGGTTCCCGGCAAGGTGTACAGGAACGAAGAAGTGAGTTCAAGGAGCCTGGCGGTGTTTCATCAGGTTGAAGGGCTTTATGTTGACAAGGATGTGAGTTTCCGAGAGCTGAAAGGCACGCTGGATTATTTCGCATGGGAATTTTTCGGAAAGGGGCTGAAGACGAGGTTAAGGCCTTCGTTCTTCCCGTTCACGGAGCCATCCGCCGAACTGGATGTGGAGTGTATACTCTGCAAAGGCGAGGGATGCCGCGTCTGCAAGCACACAGGTTGGCTTGAGATACTCGGCTGCGGAATGGTTGACCCGAACGTATTCAAAGCCGTCGGATACGATCCGGAAGAGTACACGGGATTTGCTTTCGGCATGGGCATTGAAAGGACACTGATGATAAAGCACGGCATTCCCGACATACGGATCTTTTACGAAAATGACATCAGGTTCCTGAAGCAGTTCTGATCTGCTTCTTCAAAGAATTGATACAAACAAAATCAAAACAACAATACAAATGACAAAGAGAATTATTCCCGTTCTGATGTCCGTTATCCTTACTGCTTTTGTAATTACAGGATGCGGCGAGAACAAGGATACAAGCACAGTCAAAAAAGAGACTGAGGATGCTACAAAGAAAGTGGGTGAAACGGTTCAGAAGACCGTTGACACACTGAAGAAGACAGTTGACACATTAAATTCAACCTTAAAGAAAACAGTGGACAAAGTTGACTCGGCAGTA
>DAIQRO010000216.1:0-641 GCA_036786155.1 Bacteroidota bacterium | reverse complement strand
AAGGTGAAGCTTTATTCAGACAAGGCTCCGATAACAACCACGAACTTCAAGACTCTTACAAAGGAAGGATTCTACAACGGGATCAAATTCCACAGAGTGATTGACGGCTTCATGATCCAGGGCGGAGACCCGACGGGTACAGGTGCGGGCGGTTCGGAAAAGACCATCAAAGACGAATTCGGTCCGGGACTCAAGCACAGCAAGAAGGGAATCCTTTCAATGGCAAACAGGGGCCCGAACACGGGTTCTTCGCAGTTCTTCATTACGCTTGCACCGACAGACTGGCTCGACGGCAAGCATGCAATTTTCGGTGAGGTTGTTGAAGGAATGGACGTTGTGGAGAAGATCGGAAAAGTAAAGACAGGACCGAATGACAAGCCGGCGAAGGATGTCGTGATGGAGAAAGTATATCTCGTAACAAAGTAAGTCCTGCAAGATTCAGATTCTCAGGCCGCATCGGAGATTCCGGTGCGGCTTTTTTATTGTTCAAAACACATCTTCTTAATCCCCCTCTTCGCTCAACTTTAAACGCTCTTCGTAACTTATCCTGATAAATGCCAGCAATCCGCCCGACTGTTCCTTACTTTCCCACCTGAATAAAATAATCCATTACTAGATTTGAGATGACATTTCCAGAATTC
>DAIQRO010000023.1:8843-24531 GCA_036786155.1 Bacteroidota bacterium | reverse complement strand
TGATTCAGGAAGCCGCCTTGATCTTTTCAATCTCCTTAAGATATTGCTTTCTGTATTCGGCAATTTCCTTGATCGTCCTGAAGATGACCGACGGACGCGCGCCCGTTGATATGCCGTCAACCCGCGGCAGATGCTTCACGCCAACCTCTGTGGAAGTGTAACCGAGAAGCCTTGCCTTAAGAAGTATTTCCGCATCAATAAAAGCATCCACCGATTCTATATTGATCTTTCTGAAAAGGTCAGTCTTAATGAGCTTGAATGCGCAGTCAACATCTACGTAATCAATATCAAACAGATATCTGAGAACAAAATTATATACAAGTGAAGTCACTTTTCTGTAGGTCGAATATTGCTTCTTCTTTCTGTAACCTACAACAATATCCGTATAAGGAACCAGAGCGACAAACTTCTTCAGCTCCTCTAGGTCGAATTGATTATCACCGTCCGTGTAGAATACATAATCCATTTTTGCATTCATGAACCCGTCGCGCAATGTTGCACCGTAACCCATGTTCTTTTCGTGATGGATCACATTCACTTTCGGATGTCTCCGGGCAAGTTCGTCTGCAACTTCCGCAGTCCTGTCAGGGCTTCCGTCCTCTATGATAGTGATCTCGTAGTCTTTCAGCTTCAGCTCTTCAAGAACCTTCAGTGCCGACTCAACTACTTTGCCAATGTTCTTTTCATCGTAGTAAGCCGGGAAGAATATGCTGAGAGTAATGTTCGAATTGTCAGTCATGCAATGACTTCAGATAATTACAGGTCGCCTCTATCCCGTTTCTCAGTGAGGTCTCAGGTTTCCAGTTAAGCTCATTACGAATTCTTGAATTGTCAAGAATGCTTACGGGTACATCAAAATTCCGCGCGGGCTCGTACTTCACCTTCATATCGTCACGTCCGGCAACTTCCTTCATGATCTCCAGAAGCTGATTAAGCGAATGTCCTGATCCTGCGGAAAGGTTGAATATTCTGTGCTCAGTCTCATATGATATTGAAGATGCAAGGGCTTTGACGGCATCCTTTATGTAGATGTAATCCCTGACCACGCTTCCGTCTCCCCAGACAGTTATCTGCTCTCCCTTCAGTATCCGGTTGAGAAATACCGGAATCGCTCCCTGAGCGGCAAAGGGATTCTGCCTTTCACCGTAAGGGTTGGAAAGCCTGAAGACAACATAATTAAGTGAGTGAAGATAGTTGAACAGGTAAAGATAATCTTCGATGGTTTTTTTGATGATGCCGTATGAACAAACCGGCTTTGAAGGATGGTCTTCTGTTATCGGAACGCTCTCAGGAATGCCGTAGACTGTTCCTCCGGAGGAGAGGAAGACCAGTTTCTTCACACTTCGCTCAACACACTCCCTGAAAAGATTCAGGGATGAAATCAGATTTGTCTCCGCATCGTAAACTGGATTCTCGTTTGAATTTGCAGGAAGGGTTGAGCTTACAAGATGAAATACGTAATCAATGCCGGCAAGAGAATTCTCAAGGTCAACCTTATTGTTGAAGTCGCCTTCAATAATTCTTACATCTGCAGAGATATGCTCTATGTTGCGCCGTGAAAAATTGAGCTTGTCAAAGACGGTGACTTTGCAGCCGGTCGAAAGAAGTTCATCAGCAAGATGAGATCCGATAAATCCGCCGCCGCCGTAGATCAGGCAATTCGCACCATCAGGTCTCAAGATCAGATCTTCCTGTATTGAATCACAAATCTTGCGGGAAAAACTGCATTGGGGATCCTGGCTATTTTGGTTGCCTTGAAAATGCCCGAAGCAAACTTTTCCACAAGCTCAAGTGAGAAGCTGTGCAGATGCCATTCATCAAGATTATCCTTTGACGCAAGCTCCCAGCCCTCTGTGTCTTTCTTATTGTCAATCAGCCTGATAAGGCCCGATTTCTTCAGAAATCTTTTCGTTGAATTGATCACATCCTCATTTGGAATGGACAGTGAAAGTATTCCGTCGTCAGCCATGATCCTCGAGATCTCCTTCAGCACTTCCCTTGGATCAAGCACATGCTCGATCACTTCGGAGCAAAGCACTTTGTTGAAGAACCTGTCTTCATAGGGA
Organism: Bacteroidota bacterium; assembly: GCA_036786155.1. GTDB lineage: Bacteria > Bacteroidota > Ignavibacteria > Tepidaquicellales > Tepidaquicellaceae > JADJAH01. The sequence continues at coordinate 22,465 of DAIQRO010000023.1, read as the reverse complement.
ATCTTCTCACCAGGCGCCTTTGTGAGAATGGCCTTTGAACCGAGTCTTTCACTTGCCCTCTTTATCTGAATGTCGGAAATGTCAATTCCGTAGAGCTCTCCTGTCTTTATCTGCTCGAGTATATGGCCCGCACCGCAGCCCACTTCAAGCACTTTGTCTCCATTTTTGATCTCAGCCAGCTCTATCAGTTTTGAGATCCTCTTTTGTTCGATGTATCTGAAAGCAAAATTGGGATGATTGTAGAACTTATCCAGGTCATGCTTCTCAGCCAGTTCTTCATTCCATTGCTCGAAACTTTCCTTTGTGGGTTTCATTCTTTATGATTCATATTAATTCACTTTCTCAAATACAAAAGCCTGATACCTCTTATCACCCGAGGTAAACTGGTTAAGCAGTTTCAGGCCGGGGTCTTTCTGCAGTTGCTCAAGTTTCACGTCATTCTCATACTCGGGCCTGTATCCGTAATGTGTGTCCCACACTATGATGTCCCCCTTTTGTGCTTGCGCAAGATTTTTTGTGTTAAGGTGCACAAAGTTCTTCTTTCTTTCCGATGAAAAGTCTCCGAACAGGAACACAGGACTCGATGTCTGCGTGGTAACAATGATCTTCTTGGAATCAAACTCAGGAGAAGCAAGGTAGGCGCCCATGGCCTTCACCGCAAGATTCTCCGGGGAGAATTGCCTCGGCTTGAAACTAATGAACAGATACACAGCAGACAGGAGCACAAGAACAACTGACAGTTTATTGAGATAAGCCCTCTTGTCACCGGCTGACAGCATGGCTATCAGCGCTCCTGTTACAGCAACTACCGCAAGCTTACCATACTCTGCGGCGTCGGTAAGATCGAGGCCATTGGTTTCCTTTGACATAAACACCAAAGTAAGGAACAACAGAATACCGGTTATAATGTAAGCCGTCTTCCTGAAAGCGTCAGCAGAAAGGTTGTTCAGCCCTACAGTGGCGAAGAACGCTGCAAGCGGTGAAATGTGAAGAAGGTATCTCCATGTTCCGGGGTTTGTGCCTTTTACCATGAGCATTGCCTGCACAAGGAATGTGATCGAAAAGACAATGAATGGCAGTGAATACTTCTCTATATATGCTCTTGCTTTGGATGTATCTCCAAGAAAGCCGAAGAAGCCCAGAAGAAACAGCGTCAGGCAAACCGGGCCGACAATGAAGATGTAAACTTTGAAATAATGGAAGAAGCCCCTGTTGGCGCCGCCGAAATCCATTGCCCCAAGCGTGTTCATTTCGGAAATGACGTATAGAATGTCCCCGCTCTTCAGATAGCCAAATAAGTTGAACAGAAGCGGAAACACTCCAAGCATGATAATTGCAGTGTACTGCCTCTTCATAAAGAGCATAACAGCCAGGACAATTCCAAGCAGAGCTGCTTCCTGACGAACCGTGAAGACATATCCGCAGATGAGCGCGGCAAGAATATACTTCTCTTTACGGTACATGAGAATCATAAGCACAAGAAGCATTGCCGTGAAGATCTCAGCGTATGACCTGAACGAAAGGTCAAAGTAGAGCGGCTGAAGCGCCAGTATCAGAGCACCAAAAAACGCATACTTTAGATCGTAAGCTTTAATCAGAAGATAGGTCAGATATACGGTAACCGACGCGATCAGGGCGTTGAAAAACAAGACTGTCTCATATCCGAAAAGTGATGGGACAACCATGAAGAGCTTGTACCCGGGCTTGGGCCAGTTACCGAGAATAATGAAAGGGTCATTCCAGAATTCCTTCATATTGATGAAGTGGCCGATCTCGTCGTCCTGATAGAAGCCAGGAGAATACTTGCTGCTCAGATAATAGATGACGGCAAGCAACGGAATTGTGATCCAGAAATACTTGCCTGTCAACAGGTCAAGGTCTGAGGATGCTGATCTTTGCGCCTGAACAGGCTGTTTTGGCTGATTTTTTTTTGGCACGGTGGGCAAATATATTCATATACACTCACAAATTAAACGACTGATTGAAGGCACAATCTGAAAAAGAACAGCCGCAGTTTCTCGGAAACTGCGGCCGGAAATCAGGATTTCACTTCAAATGATCAGAGTCCGAATCTGACGCCGCTGAACACCCTCCAATTGTTGGTCTTTACATTTTCGATGCTGAAGTTGCTTCCAAGGTTGTTGAGTCCGCCAAACTGAAAGCCTGTTCCAAGGAGTATGCTTACAAAAGGATTCAATGCATAGTCCCCCGTCAGCATAGCATCAATTCCGAAATCGAAGTTCTTAAGTCCAAGCTCCTTAATGTTATCCTCATCACCCATCAAAAAGCCGAAGTAAGGTCCGGCTGAAAGCTGAAGGCCGACATCCTTAGAAAGCTGTCCGCCGAAATTGAACATTATGGGGATGTTAATGAAGCTGTTCGAAATTTCCTGCGGAGTTGAGATGAGCGAATCAGGATCAAGCGGAGCCGTTATTCCAAAGTTCTTCTTGGTGAAATCAAGGCCCGTTGTAAAGTTGAGCATATCGAAGAGTGTCAGAGTAATAAAAGCAGCTGTGACTATTCCGCCTTTGGATTCCGACGAAACTCCCGATACTCCCGACTTTACATCATAATTTGGATTTGTTGCTCCGTAACCGAGCTGGAGGTCAATGTAAAAAAGGCTGAACTTCCCTGTCCGCTTCGCTTCTTGATTCAGAGCTGTTTGGTAGTCGCGTTCTTTCAGACTATGCGTCTTCTTGCCATTTCCTTCATTGAAGCTGAAGCGCGGACTGCTGACCTGGGCATGAATACCGGAGCCCATTCCAAATACAAAGGCCGATAGAAGTACAAATATGAAATACCTTTTCATCTGACGGTTGGTTTATTTATTGATTTTCAAATTGTAACTCAATTTCTGAAAGCCGGGAAGTCTGTTCTTCCCATTCAGAATATACCTTTTTAAGGCTTTCCTTCAAACTGTTATATTCGTTCGTAGTTTTGATTATGTCATGGCCGCCACTGTAGAACCCATCTCCTCCCATCAATTCTTCCATCTTTCTCAGTCTTTCCTCAATTGCAAAGATCTCGCTTTCGAGGGCTTTGATCTGTGTTTTCAGAGGCTGTGCGAGTTTGGCGAACTCCTTCTTTTTCTTCTTCAACTCAAAGCCGGACTGCTTTCTTTCAGACGGTTTGTCCTTTGCGTTTGCATGATGCTTTGAAAGGTGCACTTCTTCGGCACCGGATGACAACAGTTCTTTTTCTTTCGCTTCAATGTAGTCTCTGGCATTTCCGTTATAAGTTCGAATCTTCCTGTCCTTCACCTCTATCACTTTGTTCACAATACCGTCCATGAATTCCCTGTCGTGGGAAACGATAAGCACTGTACCCTGATAATCATGAAGAGCATTCATAAGCACTTCCTTTGACCTCATGTCAAGGTGATTTGTCGGCTCATCAAGTATGAGGAAGTTGGACGGCTCTATGAGCATCTTTGCGAGTGCCAGTCTTGACTTCTCCCCTCCCGAGAGTACACCGACCTTCTTGAAAACATCATCGCCCCTGAACAGGAAACTGCCGAGGATAGACCGGAGGTTTTTTGTAATCTCACCCGTGGCAGATGATTCCATTGTCTCAAGCACTGTCCTGTCATGATCAAGCGCTTCAGCCTGATTCTGAGCATAAAACTTCTTTGCCACAAGATGACCGTCTTTGACCATTCCCGAATCAAATGGCTCTATTCCCGCAATTATCCTTGTCAGTGTTGATTTTCCTGCTCCGTTGACACCCACAAGAGATATCTTCTCTCCCCTGCCGATAATCAGGTCAATGTTCTCAAGCACATTGTTCCTGCCGTCATAGCTCTTCGTCAGTCCGCTTATCTCGATAGAAACCTTCCCTGAATGAGTAGCCGGAGGGAATGAGAATCTTACCGCGGACTCCTCATCTTCAAGTTCTATCTTATCCATTTTTTCAAGAAGCTTGATACGGCTTTGCACGGCTCTTGCCTTTGTGGCCTTATACCTGAACCTCTCAATAAACTTCTCCTGCTGTTTCAGATAGTTCTGCTGATTGAAATACTGATTCTCAAGCAACTGCTTTCTTACTTCTTTTTCCTCCTTATAGAAAGAGTAATTTCCCGAATACTCGGTCACTTTTCCCATCGACAGCTCAATGGTCTTTTCGGAAATATTGTCAAGAAAGCTCCGGTCATGGGAGACAAGCACTATAGCCCCGAGATAGGACTTAAGATAGTTCTCAACCCAAAGCAATGATTCAATGTCGAGATGATTTGTCGGCTCATCCAGAAGAAGCACGGAGGGATTTGAGAGAAGAAGCTTAGCAAGCGCAATTCTCATTTGCCAGCCGCCGCTGAACTCATCGGTCTCGCGGTTCAGATCATCCACGCTGAATCCGAGTCCCATAAGTATCTTCTCGATCTTTGATTTCAGCCTGAATCCGTCAAGCAAAAGGAAACGCTCCTGAAGCTCGCCGTATTCATTGAGAAGATCCATGAACTCATCTGAGGAAGTATCGTTAACTTCAGACATTTCCTTTTCAATTGACGTGAGTTCTTCCTGGATCTTGTTGATATCGCCTGCGGCCGAATACACTTCGTCATAGAGGGTCTTTCCGGTAAATTCGATGCCTTCCTGCGGAAGATATCCGACTGTCGTATGCCTTGATACGGCCACTTCACCTGAGTCGGGCCTGATCAATCCGGAAATCACTTTTAGCATAGTTGATTTACCGGCTCCGTTTGAGCCCACAAGCGAAACCCTGTCTTTGCCTCCGAAGCGCAACGACACATCGTCGAATAGCACTTTGGAGCCGTATCTTACTGATATACCATTTAGCGAAATCATGAAAAGAAGTTATGAAAAGTGCCTGCAAAATGAAGTGAAGAATTCGGCAACAACGGACCCGGGGATGATAAAATAAGGGTGAACCTATCTGTGCCGCAAGCGGAGGGCATTCACGGCATCAATCACTCTCGGACCGGGCCTGAACATAATGTCGTCATCAATTGTGATGATAACGGAATTCCTGAGTGCGCCCGATGTTGACCGATGCAGTGCGTCAACAGAGCCTGTGACCTTTGACATGTCTGCAGTATCTGCAGGAAAGATTATGAACTTCGGTTGTACACTTACGATCTGTTCAGGATTAATTACAGGATACTCAGCGGTTTGTGATCCGAAAATATTTACAAAGCCTGAGAGCTTAAGGATCTCACTGATGTAAGTCTTGCCTCCTGCCGTCATGAGAGGATCAACCGAAATCACTATGAAAGCACTGTCTGATTGAGGCAATGCCCGCATCTCTTCCTCTTTCTCTGTGATTCGACGAATCACCGAATCAGCCTGCAATTTCCTTGATGCTATCTTCCCGAGATCCAGAAGCATCTTTTTTATGCCGATAAGATCAACCGGATTAGATACAAACACTTTGATACCGTTACCGGTTAGCGTGCGGTAAGCAATGCCCTGTGCGTTAGTTACATACATGATCACAAGGTCCGGCTTCAGAGCAATGATCGCCTCAAAGTCAGGACTAATGTAGCTGCCGACAGATCTCTTGCTCTTGGCCTGCGGGGGAAAATCGCACAGATCGGTGACGCCAACAATGAGCGAATCCGCTCCGATGGAAAAGAGCGCTTCTGTAATGTTGGGAGCGAGCGAGACTATTCTCTCTGCGGGACGGGTAAGTTTCAGAACGATTCCGAGATCATCGGTTACCGTAAGATCTGTGACTGCGGGCTTTTCATTTCTGTCACATCCTGCAAGCAGAAACAGTGAAATTATCAGCAGTAGTGATCTCTGAAAAGCCAAGATGGTATCAGGTCTTGAGCTTCTTCTTTTTGGCGGCCGGGAAAAGTACATTGTTAAGAATAAGCCGGTAACCCGGTGAATGCGGATACAGGTCAAGCTCAGTCTTAGGATCACCCACTGCATGCTGATAATCTTCCGGATCATGGCCGCCGAAAAAAGTGAATGTGCCTTTGCCGTAATTTCCGTGAATATACTTCACAATATCGGTCCCTTCGTTCATTCCGAGAATGGTCACGTTCTTTTTCAGGAACTGCTTGTTGAAGCCTGTTGTCTGCCCCATGAAGCCGCTGATGAGATATGTATGGCATTGAGTAAGCATTGTGGGAACAGGATCAAGGCGTGCAGAGAATTCAACCAGTTTAAAATTATCATTGAACTGGCCATAAGACAAAAGCTGATTTGTCATGTCTATGTTTGAATATTCATACACATACGGATTCAGGTCAACAGTGAAGTTCTCAAATGCAAGGCATTCTCCGAAGTTGAGTTTGCTGTTTGCATCAGGGTCAGAAGGATCTCCGTCGTACATTGTCTCACAGATGTCGGTGCCGGCAGAGGCGAGTGCAATGTCATAAGTATCAGTGGCGGAACACATTGTAAACAGGAAGCCGCCGTTGGCAACATATTCCTGAAGTTTGCGAACCACAGCGAGCTTAAGTTGAGATACCTTCCGAAAGCCAAACTTCGCGGCCATTTCTTCGTTTATCATCTTCTGATTAAGATACCAGGGAGATGAGCCATAAGTCGCAAAGAACTTGCCATACTGCCCTGTAAAGTCTTCATGGTGCAGGTGAAGCCAATCGAAGCCTTTAAGTTTCCCATTCAATACCTCTTCATCCCATAATTTTTCGTAGGGGATCTCGGCATAATCAAGCACAAGCTGTACGGCATCATCCCATGGAAGCGCATTCGGCGGTACATAAACGGCAATCTTTGCGACCTTTTCGAGGCGTTCTATTTGTGTGTTGTTCTCGTCTGATTGTGCATCCGCATAAACAACGGCAGTCTGAGTGCCGTTGAGCAAATCATATGAGACGCCCTTGCCACGACATTCATCCTCAAGGGACTTTTCATAGTTGAACAGAAACGACCCGCCTCTGTAATTCAGCAACCAGTCAAGTTCCTTTCCGTTCAGAAGATGTCTGTAAGCGATCCCGTACGCTTTCAGATGATTTGTTTGGGAAGGCTCCATTGGGATCAGCAGTTTGACCTGAGCATTTGCACCGCTTTCAGCGAAGCAAAGGAAGGAAATTAGGAATACAAAAAGTTTCGCGATTGTGCTATTATTCACGGCTCAAATTAAATTTAATGGCTTGTTAAGTCAATAGAATTGAACTCCGAACATATAATGGAATACCGCTCTAAAAAGTTTAAGCCCCCATTTTGCTGACACTTGCCATAGAGACATCCTGCGACGAAACATCTGCCTCCGTGCTTGACGGTGTCAAGGTTCTCTCCAACATAATTTCAACTCAACTTTTTCATTCTGAATTTGGCGGAGTAGTACCGGAGGTTGCATCCCGCGAGCACCTCAAAAGAATCATTCCGGTAATGAAGGAAGCTTTGAAGGCGGCAGAGGTTAGTATGCAGGACATTGACCTGATCTGCGGCACAACTGAGCCCGGTTTAATAGGAGCCTTGCTGGTTGGCGCCAATTTCGCAAAGGGTCTTTCGGCTTCTCTCGGAAAACCGTTTGTTCCTGTAAACCACATAAAGGCCCATTTATACAGCCCTTTCATCGGTAATGAAATGATCAGGTTTCCATTTCTTGGCCTGATCATTTCCGGAGGCCATACGCTTCTGATACTTGTAGAAGAGCGTTTCACGCACCGGATCATCGGGAAGACGATCGATGATGCCGCGGGAGAGGCATTTGACAAAGCCGCAAAACTGCTCGGGCTTGGCTATCCCGGAGGCAGGCTCATTGATGAGCTGGCAAAAGACGGGGACCCTGAATATCACAAGTTTCCCAAAGCCGTTATCAAGAACTCGGAATTTGATTTTTCGTTTTCAGGCATCAAGACATCGCTCCTGTACTATTTAAGAAAGAGCTATTCAGGAAGACTGCCGGAGGGAGAAGAGCTTAGCGGGATATGTGCGTCTTATCAGAAGGCAATAGTTGAAATGCTGTATGAGAAGACCTTCCGTGCGGCGAAGAAGTTTGGAGTGAATACTATTGCGGTATCGGGGGGTGTGTCGGCGAACAGCGGAGTGAGGTGGAGGTTTGGGGAGATGGGGAAAGAGGATTATATAATCCTCTTTCCGGAAAGCGAATACACATCAGACAATGCAGCCATGATAGGCTTCGCCGGAATTCTGGAATACAGCACTTCAAAAAACAATCAGCCGGGACTGTCTGTTCATGCAAGACCGAGAATTGATTACAAAAACTTCTGAATGAGAGCTCTGACAGCATTTTTATTGATCACACTACTTTTCCTTTCGGCTTGTCAGGATATCAGCCACGGACTTCAAAGAAGGAAGTTCGAGTACTTGTACAAGCTGAACAACTTCGGCACTATATTCAGGGAGTATACAGGTGATGTTGTTTATTACAGGGACCTGGAACTTTACAAGACAAGACTAGAAAAGCTTTATGCAGAAGTTAACGGCTTTGAGACTGTACCGGAATGGGAGAAGTCATTCGCTTTGAAAGAAAACTTTCTGAAAGCAATCGAGACAAACAGTACTGTTGCGAGAAATATGCTGATGAAACAGGGTGTTTACGGCGAGAATGTTAAGAATGAATTTGAAGTGATCAGGATGAGGGAAATCAGTTCAGAGTTCCTGAAAGAAGTTGATGACGAAATCGTTAGAGTAGGCAGAGAATAAAAAAAAGCGGGCGGGAATATATATTCCCGCCCCTGACTTACCACAATACCACCCGTTACTTCACAAGCATCATCCTCATCGTCTTACTAAACGCCGCACCTTCTCCGTTAACTTCGAGCCTGTAATAGTATATTCCGCTCGACAGTCCCGAAGCATTGAATACTACCGAATGATATCCGGCACTCATCTGCGCGTTCAGTACGCCTGTGATCTCCTTGCCTGCGTTGTCAAAGACTGTCAGCCTTACCTGGCCGTTGACCGGCAGTGCAAAGTCTATTCTTGTTTCCGGGTTGAATGGATTCGGATAGTTCTGCGAGAGTTCAAACTTCTCTGGCATTCCGACTTCCACTGTTCCCGCAAGATTGTAGTATGTGTAGTTTCCGTTCAGATCGATCTGCTTCAGCCTGTATCCGTATGTGCCTGATGCAAGATTCCTGTCCGTAAATGTGTAGTTCACGGGCTCATTGATTGTGCCTGCTCCATCAACAAATCCTGCCTTTGTCCATACGCCTTCTGCTGTCCTTTCAATATCAAATCCCGCATTGTTAAGCTCAGTGCTTGTTTTCCAGTTCAGTACCACATTCCTTCCGGAAACATTCGCTGTAAAAGAAGCAAGCTCAACAGGCAATGCACCCTGCCATGTCTTGAATACGGTGTCCCTGAGACTGCCGGTAGAACCAATGATGGTGTCTATTCCCGCTACTGACCCTACATAGCAGTATGTTGCAATACCGCTGTTGTTTGTGAAAGCAAATCCTGCACCCGCATTTGCGCCTCTTCTTTCAAAGTCAACCCTAATGCCCGGAAGAGGATTGTTGTTTTGATCCTTTACCAGTGCATCAACGCAATGCTGTGTATTGATCGGATTTATGTCCGTTCTCGGTGTCAGATAAAGGCTTGAAACTATTGCAACCTGTGACAGTGCCTGTCCGCCGGGATATCCGTATGAATCATAGCTGTCAAATCCGTAAACGAAGCATCCGAATGGAAGCGTTGCTGCCAGATTGTGTGTGCCGCCGGCGACAGGAAGCTGTGCTCCGGAATATCCGCTTGCTCCGATTGGCGAGAAGTTTGCCACCGGTACCGGTACTGCGTCATGCGTCTGCGTTCCGACAACAGTGTTCGGCGCCACTACGTTTATGTAATTGATTGCAAAGCCCGCTGCAGGTGTCGTTACCGTGTAGGAAGCAAGGAACTGCTCAAACGGCGGGATAAGCATCATGAACGGATCCGATGTTACACCGTCAAATGAAGAGCTCGGCGAATACTGCGCTACAAGTACGGGCTTGTCCGAAGTAATTACTGAGCTTGTTGTAAGTACTGTCTCAATAAACTGCCCGGCATTGATAGGCGCCTGGGGAATTCCGTTTATCGTTACGGTGGTTGCATTTGTTGATGCCATTACTCTCCAGACATCTCCGTTGAGCCTTGTGGCAAGCGGGACCGTCAGGAAATTTTTTCCAAGTGTCGTATTTGGCGGGATCATTTCAACAATGTGGTCGCATGCAACGTAACCCGCGGGTATGTTGGCGCACTGATGTCCGCCGTAAACTCCTATCGGCTGATCGGAGACGATCTTGGTGCCGCTGAGGTCTGAAGGCATTGAATTCGGATCTCTCAGCAGATAGGTTTCTCCCTGGTTAAGAACAATATTGTACGGCACTCCTGCAACCCTGCCGCCGACAGTGGCTGTGGTTGTAATTGTTACATTCGTGTTGTTGACTGTGCCAAGTACAAGAAACTGATTTGCATTTACAATATTGACATTCATGTATCCAAGAACGTAATAGTCTGTGCCCAGAATATCAACCGGCAGAGACAGGTATGCGTCTGTAGTCGCCTGTCTTCGGTTGAGTCCGTAAATGGTAACCTCCTGATCTGAAGTTACATGAATTCCAAGATTTGTAATTGCATCATTTGCCTGAACATCAACCAGCTGCGGGAATGTTACCGTCGTCACTGTATTGGCAATAACCGAGAAAGGCTGGCTGAAGCCAATTCCGGGGATGCTGACATTCCCGTTGGTATTGACATCGCTTGTAATGAACAATGCCTGGTAATAGTCAGCGCCGGCATAGTTGCCGGGAAATGCAATCCAGAAGTCAGTGCCCTTTGTGTCCAATGCCGCGCTGGTTATCCCTGCAGTCGCAAACATCATCATCAGCACAAAGAGAACTCTCAAGATCTTGCTGTCTTTTTGCATAATCTCCTTCCTGATTTTAAGGGTTGTAAAAAATATTTCACCGATTTATACAAAGCAAAATTACCCGAGACATTTGCAATGTAACATTCAAAAATTTTTGTACAATAAAATCAGACACTTAGGCACATCAATTGAGTATAAAAAAAGCGGGACACTTCTTCAGTGTCCCGCCTGAGTAAATAGCGGAGAGAATCTGCCGTCTTACTTCACTACGCTCATCTTCATTGTCTTGCTGAAGTTCTGTCCTGAACCTGTGAACTCAAGCTTGTAGAAATAGATGCCGCTTGAAAGGTTTGCAGCGTTGAAGTCAACAGAATAGTATCCAGCTGCCTTGAAGCCGCTTGCGATGGAGCTTACAAGCCTTCCGCTGTTGTCATATACAGTAAGCGAAGCATTTCCGTCAACCGGAAGCGAGAAGTTGATCTTCGTGCTCGGGTTGAATGGATTCGGATAATTCTGAGCAAGATCAAACTTCGCCGGTACTCCGATCTCAACTTCATTGCTGAGGTTGAAGTATTCGAAGTTTCCGTTGTAATCGATCTGCTTCAGTCTGTATTGGTAACTGCCGGTTGCGAGATTCCTGTCAGTGAATTCATAGTTCCTGACTTCGGAAGTTGTTCCGCTTCCCGCTACAAATCCGACCTTTGTCCATGTTCCTGCAACTGCACTTCTTTCAATGTCAAATCCGGAGTTGTTGATTTCTTCGGATGTTGACCAGCTGAGCTTCACGTCTCTGTTTGTAACTGTGGATGTGAATGATGACAGCTCAACAGGTAGCGCTCCGTCCCATCTCTTGTAGACAGTGTCGGAGAAGATACCGGTTGAAACGATGATTGTATCCAGTCCCGGGTTTGTACCCGTGTAGCAATATTGCGCTATGCCGTTAACTCCCGTGAATGCAAATCCTGCACCCGGGTTGGCGCCTCTTTGTTCAAAGTCAACCCTGATTCCGGTTACCGGCTGATTGTTTTGATCATACACAAAACCGTCAACGCAGTGCTGAGTGTTTATCGGGTTTATTGAGAACTCAGGTGATGCGTCAATTCCTGATACAACGGCTACCGGTGAGAGTGACAAGCCGCCCGGATATCCGTATGAATCATCATTGTTGAATCCATACTGGAATACACCAAACGGCAGTGTTGCCGCAAGTGTATGCGAACCCGGCGCTACTGCAAGCTGAGCGCCTGAGAATCCGCTGGCTCCAATTGGCGTAAATTCCACTACAGGTACCGGAACTGCGTCAAGAGTCAGACTGCCCACTACTGAGTTCGGTGCAACCACGTTAATATAGTGAGCTACATATCCCGTAACCGTCGTGAGTGTGTATCCGGCGAGGTATTGCTCATACGGCGGACAAATCATCATGAACGGATCTCCCGGATTTCCTGAATACGAAGAACCGTTTGAATACTGAGCAACCAGAACCGGCTTGTCCGAAGTGATGATTGACTGACCGGTCAGTATTGTTTCAATCCTGTCTCCGGCATTAATTGGTGCCTGAGGTACTCCGTTGATCACTACCGTTGTGGCATTCTGCGATGCCATTATTCTCCATGTGTCGCCGTTAACCCTTGACCTGAGAGGTACTGTTACAAAGTTTCTTCCCCATGTCGTTGTGGGCGGCAGCATTTCGCAAATGTGATCGCAGAATACAAATCCTGCAGGAATGTTTGCGCATTGATGTGAGCCCATTACGCCAATCGGCTTGTCGGAAGTTATGGTTGTACCCGAAAGATCATTAGGTGCAGAACCGGTGTTCCTCAGTTCGTATGTCTCACCCTGATTCATCACAATGTTGTACGGTACTCCTGCGGTCCTGCCGCCTGTTGTAACTGACGGAGTAATTGTGATTGTTGTGTTGTCCTGAGTAGCAACAACTCCAAACTGTACAGCATTTACAATGTTTGAATTTCTGTAAGTGAGCACAACATAACTTGTTCCCAATATGTCGGTTGGAAGTCCAAGATATGCATCTGTTGTAAATGCGATGTAGTTGAGTCCGTAAACTGTAACTTCATCGTTGGAGACCACATGCACTCCTTTACTGTCAATCACATCACTCGTGTGATTTGCATACGAACCTGGTATGCTGACAGGAGTTACAGTATTTGCTACAACGTTGAATGGAATCGGGGCGCCGCCCTGAGGTGTTACAGTCCCGGATGTGTTTACGTCCGAAGTGATGAACAGGGTAAGTGTCGGCGTACCGAGATTACCGTTGAACATCAGCCAGAAATCTGTTCCTTTGCTGTCGGGTGCGGAATAGCTCAAACCCGAAGATAAAAACAAGAACATAGCTGCGGCAAATGCCGCGAGCATTTTGTTTACCTTTCTCATGATGCTTCCTTTCTTTGAATTTAGCCACATTAAGTGGCAGTCAGTTAGTTAGGTGCGATGCAATTTATACAAAACTAAGCTAATTGTTTAGAAAATCAAATAGTATTTGCGCACAATTAGTGTGAGTGAACATACTCAAAACAATACGGCCCCGGACAGTCAAATCAGCTCTGCTCTGGGGCCGCAATCACCTTTCAGCGCGTCTTACTTCAGCAACGCCATTTTCATAGTCTTAGTAAAACTCATGCCTGAACCGCTGAAATCAAGCCTGTAATAGTAGACGCCGCTCGGCAATCCCGATGCATCGAAGTCGGTTGAATAATATCCTGACTTGATGCTTCCGCTCATAATTATGGCCGCAAGCCTTCCGCTGTTATCATAAACTCTCAGAGAAGCATCACCGTCAACCGGTAGCGAGAAGTTAATTTTTGTACTTGGGTTGAACGGATTCGGATAGTTCTGCTCAAGCTCAAATTTCA
>DAIQRO010000023.1:0-8833 GCA_036786155.1 Bacteroidota bacterium | reverse complement strand
CGGAACTCCGATCACTGCTTCAGCACTTAGGTTGAAATATTCGAAGTTTCCGATGTAATCAATCTGCTTGAGCCTGTATTTGTACTTACCAGTAGCAAGATTCTTGTCTGTGTACTTGTAATTTCTTGCCTCACTTGTAGTGCCGTTTCCGGCTACAAAACCCACCTTGGTCCAATCTCCTTCAACCGAACTTCTTTCAATGTCAAATCCTGAATTATTAAGTTCTTCAGAAGTTGACCAGCTTAGTTCTACGTCTCTTCCTGTAACAGCGGAGGAGAATGAAACCAGCTCAACAGGAAGCGGCACGTCCCAGATCTTGAATAATGTGTCAACAAATTCGTAATACCTGCAGAGTATTGTATCTGCGCCGGGATTGTTGCCGATATAGCAGTGCGTTGCGTATCCGCTGTCGTTTGTATAAGAGAATCCTCCGCCGGGATTTGAGCCTCTCTGCTCAAAGTCAACCCTGATGCCGGCAAGCGGGCCGCCGTTGCCGTCAACTGCCCTTGTCTGCACACAGTGCTGTGTTCCCACTTCACCAGTGGAGCGCTCGGGGCCGCTGATTATCTCAACTATCTCTGCTAATTCCCATGCAGACGTTCCGGCCGGATAACCGTATCCTTCAAAGAGATTGAATCCGTAAACGTGACATCCGAATCTGTAATCAGAGTTCAGTGAATATGACCCGGGACTTACAGGCACACGGGCATAGGAAAATCCGCTTGAGCCAATAGGTGTGAAGTCAATTGCCGGAATCACATTGCCGTCAAGAGTAATGTTTCCTACAGCATCATTTGGCGCAGTAATGTTCAGGTAGTTAACAGAAAAACCTATTAGCGGGGTAGCTGTTACATAAGTTGAACAGTATTGCTCATAAGGAGGTACAATCATCATCAAAGGATCTCCCAAAGCGCCGTCAAAGCTTGAACTTGCGGCATACTGCATCACCATTACGGGCCTGTTTGAAGTGATCTGCGATGCATTAAGAAGATTCACTTCGAAGAACTGATTTGCACTCATAGGAGACTGAGCAACTCCGTCAATTGAAACCTCCGTGGAATCTTCAGAAGCAATAACCCTGAAGAAGTCTCCCGCGGTCCTTGTTGCAAGCGGCGCAGTAAGGAAACTTCTGCCGTAGGCACTCTCCGGCAGAAGCATCTCAACAATGTGATCCTCTTCTGAAGCCCCTCTTGGGATGTTCGCCGCTTTGTGCGCCCCAAATACTCCGATCGGTTCTGTTGATGTGATTGTTGTACCTGTCAGATCTGATGGAACGCCGTTTGGATCAACCAGCAGGTATGTCTGACCTTCATTGATCGTAATGTTATAAGGAACACCTGCAATCCTCGGACCGACTGTTGCAGTAGGAGTAATGGTTACCACAGTACCGTCAACAGTGCCGACGATCAGAAACTCATTTCCTATTATCGCACCGTTGTTCCTGTAAGAAACGACCTGATACTCCTTCCCGAGAATGTCGGTCGGCAATGCAAGAAATCCTCCGCTGGTCTTCACTGATTTGTTCAGGCCGTAAACTGTAATGTCGTGAAGTGAAGTCACATGAATTCCTTTTTCAGTGATCATATCACTGTCGTATTCCTCAACAAGCAATGGAAACTGAACCACGGTACTCGAATTTGCATTCACGCTGAAGCCGACTGAGAATCCGATCCCGGGAATTTCGACCTGTCCTGAAGTATTGTAACTGCTCGTGATAAGCAGTTGCTGATAATTATTGGATTGTGTTGTTATTCCCGGCCGCGGGTAATTGGCGGGAAATCCTATCCAGAAATCCGTGCCTTTCGAATCTCTCGGATCGGCTGATGCTTTGGATGCCCAATGAGAAAATTCAAAAGCAATAAGCAATAAGAGGAAGAATGTAAGTTTTTTCAATTTAAGTCCCTTTCCGGAAGTTTATTAGCATTAGCCGATAAGGCAGAAACGTCAGACCTGTCCCAAATACCTCGGCAAAATTTCCGCAAGCTAATCTGTTTCATGAATAAATGATACCAATAAATCAATATTACAATAATTTTACCTCCAAAAAAAGAAAGGGGCAGGTTCTGCACCTGCCCCCAATAGAACTGACTATGTTAAAGAGATCTGCCGAAGCTTACTTCAGCACAGTCATCTTCATTGTCTTTGTGAATTCTGAACCTGAACCGTTGAACTCAAGTTTGTAGAAGTAAACACCGCTTGAGAGATTCGAGGCGTTGAAATCCATTGTATAGTAACCTGCGGTCCTGAAGCCTTCTGAGATCTTGCTTACAAGCCTACCGCTGTTGTCAAACACGCTGAGAACTACGTTACCGTCAAGCGGAAGTGCAAATCCGATCTTTGTGCTCGGGTTGAACGGGTTCGGATAGTTCTGTGCAAGGTCAAACTTCTCCGGAAGTCCGATCACAACTTCACTGCTGAGGTTGTAATATGTATAGTTTCCGTTGAAGTCTATTTGCTTCAGCCTGTAGTTGTAACTGCCTGAAGCGAGGCCTCTGTCTGTGAATGAATAATTCTTGGCTTCGTTTGTCGTTCCGTTTCCGGCAACAAATCCAACCGTTGTCCATTCACCTGCAACTGAACTTCTTACAATATCGAAACCGCTGTTGTAGATCTCTTCAGATGTTGACCAGTTAAGGATTGCATCCCTTCCTGATACTACTGAAGTAAATGATGAAAGCTCAACAGGCAATGCGCTTTCCCATTGCTTTACAGCCCTTGCTGATGCGCCTGTTGACCTGATCGTTGCTGTTATAGTGTCAAGGCCCGCATTTGCACCTACATAGCAGAACTGTGTCTCACCGTTTGCATTGGTCTGCGTGGTCGTGCTGTTCGGTCCGTTTACTCCGCTGAGTGTCCAGTCAATTGTGATGTTGTGCTGCGGATTATTGTTCTGATCAACTACGGTTGCTGTTACGCAGTGCTGAGTGTTGATCGGATTGATCGCGAACGTCGGTGATACGGAAATGAAAAGCTGTGTGGCAACCGTGATCTCACCTGCAATTGCAAGTCCGAAAACTGTGCTGCCTCCTGTCCCTGTATTGAATGAAGAAATCACATTTCCTGTTGCAATGTCAATTCTGTAAACGTTTGCAGTGCCGAAGTCAGCGCTCCAGAATGATGTTCCGTCCGGATCAAGGTTCAGTGCGAACCAGCTGTTCTCGCCGCTTACGTCATAAGTTTGAACAATAGCACCTCCGGAATTGAGCCTCAAAATATTTGCACCGTTAGCGAGAAGTACATCACCGTTGGTCCTGATTCTCAAAGCATATGCCTGTCCGCCAAGTCCGGTTGCAAAGTCGGTCAATGCAACGTTGTTTACAACGTCCCATCTTCCGATTCTGTTGCCTTCCTGAGTGTAAAGCATTGTTGACTGATCTGCCTGAAGATCGGCAAAGTCAATCCTTGTTCCACCTCCAACAGCTCCAAGGAATGTGCCCGTGGCATCATACTTCCTGAAACCGCCTCCAAGATTTCCCACATAGCTGTTCCAGTCACCGTCAAAAACGATGCACTCCGGAGTTGAATAACCTGATCCCCAGTTCGAGATCTGCACACCGTTCTTGTCAAATCTGTGAACTACGCAGTTTGAGAAGTTTGTGACGTAAAGATTTTGAGCTGAATCAAAGGCCATACCTGTTGTGAATCCGCCAAGTCCGCCGTTGAGAGTTGAAACCAGGGTGCCGTTAGGCCTTCTCCATTGCACGCTTCCGCTGGCAACTGCTACGAATACGTCGCCTGTCTGGAATTGAGCTAAGAGCTGGCTAACTGGGAGATAAGTGATTGCCATCACTAGTAGTACAAACCACTTTGTAAGGTGTTTCATTTTGCTTCCTTTCTTTTCGGTTGATTTTTGAGCAAATGTGTTGCCCGGTTGATTGAAAGATTATTCTTATTTCCAAAGAACTCTTGCAATTCGAAACTGTGAAGTGGTGAATTCACATTTGTAACTTCCTTTGCAGATGCCGGCCATGAGCTGTCAGCCGATATACACATACAAATTTGTGCACAAAATTAGCTCATATAATGCTATTGGTCAAGCAATTATTTTGCCTTTACGATTTATTGTTGATTCACGGAATTTGATGTCCCTGACTCGTAATATCTAAAATCTGATCCTCACTTCTTCTCCATCCTTTATATCCAATATCAAATAATTTTTGCCTTCCTGTTCTTTCAGTTCATAGGATGAATCCGCACTGACATCTGAAGGTCTCTTCTTCATCTCTAAAGTAAGTCCCTCTATGCCTGAACCGTCAAGGCACCTGAACTTCAGGGAAACACCGCCGGCCTCCTGCGTTGCCTGAATCAGAAGGCCCTTGATCCTGTTTCTGTAATCCACGACCTGCGAGGCGGTTGTGATCCAAGTGTTGCTTCCTCTGATTTCATCAAGAAGTCCTTTGAGCGCAAGCATGGTAAGTTCGCTGTATGCGATGTAATCAGGGTTTCCGCTGTAAACCATCAGCCCGTTGTTTCTTTTTGAAACATACCGGAAGAAATCCTTCAGATACTTTGAATACAATGCTGCGTTCTCCCTTTGCATTTCCTGTGTGTAATCTTCCGTGCTGTCCGGAATCCGGATATAGTCATAATCATTGCCAAGCACCTGGCAAAGCTCAAGCATGTCCGTTGACTTGTAAAAGGAATCCCTTGCAAGAGGAATATTATACGGAAAGACACAGCCTGCATAGCCGGCAAGGTGATCTATTCCGACGCTTGCGTCAAACATGTATCCGTTCTGTGAAGCATATGTAAGCCCGGCAAAGTTGGCGCTGCGGAAAGGAAACCTGACACCTTTGAACTTAAGCCCGGTTTGCTGTTCGAGGTCTAAAAAAGCTCTCGTGTTCTCCGACAATGACGAAACCGTGAAGTCCTTTCTGCTGCCAAGCCCCGAGATCAATTCACTTCCCGATAATTCCGTCAAGAGATTGATGATCTCTTCCGTAACGGCGGAATCTATTACAAAGGTTGCCGGGATATTCTCCTGCTTCATAAATGCCGAGATCAGTTCATACTTTTGCTTGTTGTCGGAACTGTTGAATGTGATCACAGCCGCGCTCGTGAAACCATCCGGCCAGGGGCTCAATGAATATTGCGGCTCTGTCTGCCCCGGCAAACTGCTGAGCACCATATCGTAAAGCTTTTCGATCTGCTCTACGCTTGACACTCCCCCGTCGTTTGAAGGGTGAAGCATGTATGTGGATGTAAGAATGAATGCCTTTCCGCTTCCGTATTTATTCTCGACTACTGCCGGATATACCTCTTCCGCTCTCTTCCACTCGGCAAGCACTTTGATATCTTTCGATGTTGTTTCCGTTGGGATCAGAGCCCATTCGTTTTCCATTACAGTGTCTTTGATGGATCCGCTCCAGATCCCCGAAGATTTGTCGAGCATTACAAAACCATTCAGGTCAACTTCCTTCATTTTGATCCCGAACAATTCGGATAGGGGCCAGTTCTTCTCATTGAGTTCGCCGCCCTGGCTGAGCCGGTCAACATCATCAAGAGTGTTTCTTCCGATATTCTCCTCAGTAAGCAGTATCCCTCCCTGCTTCACCCACTCCTTAATGTTATTCATCTCCTTTTCATTGAGGAATGTCAGAGAGTATTTTCTGTCACCGTCATGATAATCGAAAGAGGTCGGAGCAACCATCACATTATACAGGCTCAGCTTTTCCGGCTGAAGGAGATAGTCCCTTGTTCCCAGCCAAACGAATGCTCCCTTTTTTGTAAGTTCCTGAACGGCTATTGAGACTCCTTCTGCGATCTCACCGTTTCCTTCAGTTGTGCCTGTAGTAAGGAACAGTACCCTCGGCAGCATCCTGCTCTTTTCAAACACCGGCATATCAACCCTTGCTATATTCTTCTTCTTGAGCAATGCCATTGCTGCAAATCCGATGGCGATCACTATTGCGCATATCAATGATATCACCAGTATCTTCTTCATTGTGCTGTCATCATGTTTTCTACCGAAAATTCTTTGTTTGGAACAACATTCAGTATGATCTTTCCATTTACGGGATTGTAAACACCGTCATGTAGCGTGCCTTCAGTCAGTACGTACTTCCATGGCGTATTCATCACTACAGTCATTGGAACAAGGTGGTCAAGGCCGTTCACTTCGCACACCAATTTGATTATGAATTTGTCCTGATGGTCCGAAACTTCCAGCTTCGCCGCATCATGCTGCATTATATACCTGCCGACCGTCTGTATCGGCGCGTTCCACCTATGCATGTTTCGCACCAGCCTCATCTGCCTGTCAAACATATCCGGTGTCACGGAATATGTGCTGTAAACATTGTGGCTCTTCAGGATATTCATTTCTTTTGAATCCTCGGGAAAGATGTTGTGGTAATTCAGTATCACCCATTTGCCCTGTGATGAGATCAATGATGAGTAAAGTTCATATACAGAAGGTGTGTACTGATTGTAGATCGCAATCGTTGAAAGTCTGTGCAGGTTCAGCGTTCCTTTCTCGTTCACGGTCTCCTCCCCTGTCCTTGCAAAAAGGTAACCCGAGTTTGCAACCGCGCCGAAAAGCTCATCTCTTGTTGCAGAGTATGGGAATACGAAAGTGCTGACAGTTGTATCGAGATTTTCTTCGATCTCCCGTTTTGACTCGGTAACAAAATCATTTACCATTTCTACTGACATTGTATCCATCCTCACATGCATCTTTCCGTGGGATGCGATCTCATGCCCGTCATTCACAAGTTGCCTCGCCTGCGCCCATCCGATCTTCTCAACGGAGAAACTCCCTTTTTCCGCGGAAAAAGTCGGATTGTCCTTTGTCCAGTCAGAGATAAGCGCAAAAGTGGCCTTGATTCCGTACTTGTCAAGCACAGGCACACCCTGATTGTACTGGGTGATCGTTCCGTCGTCGAATGAAACAGTTACGGCTCCGCTCAGATCATTGTACCAGTCCGCTATCCTGAAGCTGTTGGAAGTAGGTTCTACGGTTTCTTCGCCTGCCACTTTAAGATGGGAGAATAGTTCTTTGAACATCCTGTATGTTTCCTTTTCCCTGAACTTGTATTCCGGCTTCTCCCACTTCTTCATTTCATATGTCAGCTGTCCTTCGTCGTTGTTCACTACAACGGATGAGCCGTCTTTAGTAACGAAGTACGCAAGTATGGCGAATTCATCCGACTCTGCACTTTCTATATCAGGTGTGCCTTCAATGTCATTGAGAACCTGCGCGGATGACGGATCACTTACATTCAGCAAATGCCACGGAAGACGAAGTTCAAGCACACCGGATCCTTCGTCATAGTACATGTTTGAGTTTGAATGCTCAGGCAACGAACTGTTTCCGGTAAGCAATGTACTTCTGTCGTAAACTCTTCTATCCGTCTTCTCGCCGGTCAGCGATTCCCTCTCTCTGTTAGAAAGCATTATCTGCCTCACGAACTTCCCGTCATAATTTTCCTTTGATGCATAGACGGGAACATAATCAGCATAGATGTCCGAGTAAACCGAATACGGGGCATCAACAAGTATCTCACCGCTGTCTTTCCCGCTTATCCTTATAAGAAATTCATAACCGCGTTCCGTATTCTTTCCGATGTGAGGAAGTTTATGTGACCCCTTCTTCCTGTCATAAGTGTCTATTGCTATATAGATATCTTCGCTTGCCGGTGAAAGCTTATCCGCTTTCAGTTTCAGGTAGAAATATTCCGCATCCCCCGATGCATATACATCGGCTTTCTTTCCACTTTTGCCGGCCTTTTCTTTCTCACCCCAATCATCTGTCTTTCCGTCGACTATCTTTGATCTTTGCTCCACTGCGATCACGCCAAAGTTCTGCTCGGGGTTTTCCATGTTGTGCCAGAACTTCCTCCTGTTTGCAGGCACTTCAAAATCCATTACAAGCCAGTTGAACTTGAACCATTCATCTATCCATTCAAAATAGATCGCGCCGCCGCATCCTGTTTCAAATATGTCTTCAGTGAGCTGACGGTTCTTGTCTGCCTGTTCTTTTTCGCTGTGTCCGCCCTGATGTAATCCGAATGGAGATGCATGGCTGTTCCCCCTGCTTGACGGAAGCCCGTACTCGGCAATTATCAGCGGCATTCCCGGACACTTTTCTTTCAGGTCCTGAAGATAGGCGAAGTAGTTGTCCGGCTCGCCTTTCTTATTCACCCCTCCCCTGTACTTCTCATCCATATAGATGAAGTCAGGGTAATATGGATAAGCATGATATGCCGCATAAATTCCGGGCTTGAACAATGGTGTTGTGAAAAACTTTCTGTAATCAATGCTCTGTATGTCGTTGTCATATTCACGGACCTTATGGTTCTCTATGAATTCGGAATTGTGATACATCGGATCAAGCGGAAGCCAGTTGACAAATGAAACGGGTCTCTGTTTTCTGTACAACTGCGTTTCCACCCTTATCGTGAAGTCAGTCATTTCCGCAAGCCAAGCTTCCATCGGAGATCCGTCAGGCATTGAAATGAAATCACCAGTGAAGCTTTGCCTGTCTTTGTTCTTTTTGTTTGTTGAGACAACGGTTGACGGTTCCCATTCTCTTCCGAGAAGTATTGCGATCACATGATCCGATACATCCCGCGCATAAGTTCCGGATGCATGTCCCGGCCTCTCCTTTATTATCGCATTTCCGTGGATAAGGTCTATCACATCCTTGATCTCGCTCTTGAATCTTTCAGTATAACCTTTCTCAAAATAATCTCCGCTGTCACAGTCATCAGCCCATACGCCCTGAAGCAGGTACAGCGGTTTGCTGTGGTTGTCTATGTTGTACTGCGCAAAGGCCTCATAAAACTCCGGAGGAAGTACTGTGTAAGTCCTTACTGTGTTTGAGTTCATTTCG
>DAIQRO010000215.1:2732-4802 GCA_036786155.1 Bacteroidota bacterium | reverse complement strand
AACTCGCTTTGTCCAGCCAGCATCCATGCCAAGATAGAACACGATCCCGCGGTTCACATATACAGAATTAAGAGAATTCGCAAACAGCACACCCTCCCTGCATTTGCCGGTTTCAATGTCTATGAATCTGACAAAGTAATACAGGTCGTTGTAATTTTCGTCAGTGATCTTCTTTTTCTCAAGGCCCAGCATCTCAATAAGCGTAAAGAAATTTGCATCCGGTTCCAGTCCCAGTTTGCTTTGCGCAGCAGCAATTGCATCGGAATAGCTCGATCCCCGCAGACCCTTTATGAATCCCGAAACAATGGCAGATTCCTTGTCGTCAATATTGTATGACACATAAGAATCAAACAGCCAGTCGTCATAAGTATCGGGTATATTCAGTTCCTTCAGACTGCTCAGCTGTTTCACATCCCTGACGAGAAGTTCATCCTGCAGGAAAGACATTTCGATCAGTTTCATAAGATCACGTGTTCCGAAATCCTGGCTGAGGAGATAATTCTCTATGATGTTTATGCCTTTGCACTTGAGCCTTGATTTGAGAGTTGACAGATACGGAGAGTTGAAGCTCATAACTATTGAAACGGAATTCTCGATCTCGGGGCTTATGCAGTCCACTACCGAGTTCACCATGTCATTCGCAGTGGGAAATGCAAACGTCCTGTCAATAGGAAATGAGTATTCACCGGTGAAGAGGGTTTCCTCTGCATAAGGCCTCTTCTTTGGAATTACCTGAAGATCAAGCAGATTGAAGAGCTCTCTGCCGAGCACGCACACATTCAACTCGCCGTAGAAGGATTCATCAAACTCCTCCATCATAAGTTCAATGGAAGGAAGGTTTCTCATTTCCGCGACAAGTTCAATTTCATCTCTCTGCAAGTAAAGTTCACATGATTCAAGAAGCCCGGTGTTCCTCCATATCTCGAAGATCCTGCTGATAGACGCATCAATTATGCGTACCGGCATTTTCTTTTTCCTGGAAAGTTCTGCTATGATCTGTGCGGGCGTGTAGAGTTTTTCGGCGGCCAATGCGCAGTACCTTGCGGCTATCTGCCTTGGAGTGAGTGCAAATGTTCCGAGCCTCGGATGATCAACAAGTCTGTTGAGCCCTGTGGCAAGAGCGGGATCGCTTGTGATGACTAATCCGAAGTGCTTTGTGGCATCATAGATCTCCCTAATGCTTCTTGATCGCTTAAACATTTCTTAGTGTATCTAAAAAGAGTTCAGATAATTAACTTTGCAAAATAGTTTCCCTGAATTACTAATTCAAATCTTAACAGAGAGCAAGATGCCATCCGCAAAGAGGAAGAAATCCGGAACACTGCTGATATACTCGTGGAATGTGAACGGCATTCGTGCAGTGCAAAACAAGGGCTTCATGGAGTGGTTCAATAACTCTGCAGGTGACATCATCTGCCTTCAGGAAACGAAGGCCCAGCCAGAACAGATAGACGACTCAGTGAAGAACATCAAGGGGTATGAGTCTTATTTTTTTTCTGCCGGGAAGAAAGGCTACTCCGGCGTATGCATTTACACAAAGACGAAACCCGAATCCGTCAGGCTCGGACTCGGCAATGATTACTTCGATTCGGAAGGCAGGGCAATAATCGCGGACTACGGCAGTTTTGTGCTTGCAAACTGTTACTTTCCAAACGGAGGCCGCGGCCCTGAGAGGGTCAGATACAAGCTTGAGTTCTACGATGAGCTGTTCTACATGCTTGACAAGAATTACAGGAACAGAAAAGGAATAATTGTGACCGGCGACTTCAACACAGCTCATAAGGAGATTGACCTTGCAGAGCCTGAGAAGAACATGAAGAATTCAGGATTCCTTCCTGAGGAAAGAGAATGGATAGACAATCTCATAAGGCTAGGTTATGTGGACGTGTTCCGCAACTTCCATAAGGAAGGCGGGCTGTACACATTCTGGGATCAGGTAACAAGGAAGCGGGAGAAGAACCTTGGCTGGCGTATTGACTACTTCATGGTGTCCGAGGATTTTGCCGGCAATGTGGTTTCATCGGAATTTTATCCCGAGGTAATGGGAAGCGACCACTGTCCGGTTTCAAT
>DAIQRO010000215.1:0-2699 GCA_036786155.1 Bacteroidota bacterium | reverse complement strand
GCGACCGTAAGAGTGGAATATGCATCACTCAACAGGAGGGATATCTATATTGCTCAGGGCCTCTATCCAAAGATAACTCTTCCTGTCATTCCCGGATCTGATTGCAGCGGCACTGTCAGCTCTGTGCCGGAAGGCAGTTCAAAGTTCAAGCCGGGAGATGAAGTCATAATTGATCCCTCGATACAATGGGGAGACAGCGCTTCGCATCAGTCGGCCCAATACTCTATACTTGGCATGCCAAGGAACGGAACACTTGCCGAACTCGTTAGCGCGGAACTGAAGAACATCCATTACAAACCAACACATCTTTCGCATAGGGAAGCATCCGCGCTTCCTCTTGCCGGAGTAACGGCATACCGGGCATTGTTTACGAGGGGTAGGCTTGCAGAAGGTGAGAACATTTTGATCACAGGAATTGGCGGAGGAGTTGCGGCTTTGGCGATGCAGTTTGCATTGAGCGCCGGCGCAAACGTCTATGTCACTTCCGGCAGTGAAGACAAGCTGAGAAGATCAGCGGAGCTTGGCGCTAAGGGCGGAACGCTTTATACAAAGGACGGCTGGGAAAATGTAATCCGCGAAATGTGCGGAGGCAGAATTGATATGATACTTGACAGCTCGGGAGGAAGCACATTTTCAGCGCTTCCGGAGATCGCCAGTTACGGCGGAAGAATTGTGCTGTACGGTGCAAGCCTTGGGCAGGCAAAGAGTGTGAACCTTCATAAAATATTCTGGAAGCAACTTGACGTGCTTGGTTCTACAATGGGCTCCCCGGATGACTTCGCCAATATGCTGAGATTTGTTGAAGCCCGGAAGATTGTCCCTGTGATTGATTCGGAATACAGACTGTCTGACATAGCATCAGCATACATGAAGATGTGAGATTACAGGCAGTTCGGCAAGATCGTTGTAATGTGCAAATAAGATCAGCTTCTATTGGCTGACTTAACAGAAAGTGACGTCCCTGTTTTTGGCAGAGACGTCATAGTATGGTTTTCAAATTTATGAAGATTGAGAGTGAAGTTATTTCACAAGTACCATCATCCTCGTCTCCGCAAACTTCCCGGCCTCGATCCGGCAGAAATACACTCCGCTCGCCGGCGAAGCTCCGTTGAATTCCACCGCATAACTCCCTGCAGTTTTGAGTTCATTATCCACAAGTTTCGCAACCTGCCTTCCGAGCAGGTCATAAACAACTAATTTAACTCTTGCGTCAACCGGGATGTCGAATGTGATCTTTGTGGAAGGGTTGAACGGATTGGGATAGTTCTGGTGAAGCGCGAAATTGGCGGGGATGAGATTCTTGTCTTCTGATTCATTCATGTCCTTTGTTCCTGCCGAAAGCAGTCTGTTCATGTCGGCTGTGATCTCTCTGAGATGGCTTGTGGTGTTTTCAGGCTTATGGGGATGAACTATATCTTTCATTAGCGTCATTGTACTGTACTTGTCTTTGTCCGTCTCAGTTGCCTTTCCTTCGCTCATCTTCTCTTCAAGCTCCGCTATTGCCTTCTTCTGCTGTTGAGCTGAGCGGGTAAGTGATTTTGTAAGATTTAATGAGATCGTCCTTCTGTCTTCCTTTGTGAATGCAGTCTTGTCATAGCTTTCTTTCGGATCGTCAATGAGTATCATGTTCCTGTCACTGATCTCACGCACATTGTCTTTCTCATCGCTAAAGCCGCCTCCTCTGATGCCTTGTCCCGAACCTCCCGCTGACAACAGGCTCGTGGCCGCATAATCCCAGCTTGCAAGAAGCCCTTCATAGCTGTACGGAAACATGTTCATGATCTGCTGAAATCCTGCCATTGCAGACTCATATTGCCCGAGCTTCACTTTGCTCTTCTGGATCAGGTAGTATGCCTGATTGATCATGGTTTCCATGCCGGGGTTGTTCAGAATATATCCCTCCATGAATGTCTTGAGTTCGGAGATCCTTTGGCCGTTCGTATCCAATCTCAGTTCTGCAAGATACAGCTTAGCCAGAATGCTTGCATCATTTACGCTGTCTGAATACTCTGTCAGAAGTTCTTTGCATGACACTGATACCGCTTCGTATCTCTGCTTGCGGAGGTTTATTTTAATAGAATCGTTCAATGCACTGACGGATACCGTGTTAACACTCAGTGCTTTGTGTCCCGAGCCCGAGCCGCCCGGCCGGTAATGAACGGAATCATAAACTCCGTTTCCAAGCTCGAATACCATCAGTCCTTCCGGCTCTTCAGGTTCGCAGCTTGACGGTAGAGTATCCAGAGTCACCGGAGTTTCATCAATCCACCTCAGGTGATGCTTTACGAGCAGATCGTAACCTGCCTTAAAGCAATTCAATGCCGCAGGATACGGGTCTGACACAATGTCATTCGGAATCGTTCCATCGAGATGGTAGTTGCCTGTCTGTGGGTCTTCGAGCCGGAAGATGTTGTATCCTTCGTCAATAAGCAGGTATGAGTTTGAAAGCTCAATGCATTTGGCAGAGCTTCCGTCAACCGAAATGTTATTGTAACCGCCTGTGAAAATCTGATTCAACGGGGAGAGGACAGCGCTTGAGCCGGCATACTGAATTATTCCTTTCGAGCTCTGGCCACTGCCAATAATATAGTTGCCGTAGAAATCAATGGATGAACCGAGCATGAAGACTGTTTTGTCATATCCTGTGAAGTTGTTTTCCTTTATTGCACCGCCGGTGACGTTGCTCAGGAGTATTGCAA
>DAIQRO010000214.1:0-4807 GCA_036786155.1 Bacteroidota bacterium | reverse complement strand
CTTTTCAAGATTGAATATCTTTGCATTCCAGTAAGTGCACTTGTCGAACTTTTCAAGCATGAAGTTACCCGTGCTGAGAAAGTAATACAGTATGATCCTCTGATAAAGGCTTATGCTGTTCTCGTACTCAGCCATAGATGACGATATTCTCTCAATGGATTCTTCAAGTTCTTTAACCCTATGCTGCATCATGTTATGGGAAATTTCGTGCACAGAGTGTGAATAGAAAATGAACACTTTGCTGTTCTCGGTTATAGTGTCCGGAAAATTCTCCGGAAGCCTCCTGAATCTCTCCAGCGCTCTTTCGGTCTCTTCGTGTTTTCCCGCTCTGATGGATGCATTGATGAGGTTGCTGAGCGAGAAAATGTAATTCTCTACGGGCCCGTCAAGCATTGACGGATTTTCTTCCCAGAGGTTAGCAGCTTTCTTTGCATAATCATAGGCCTCCGCCCATCTTTCGAGAGTGGAATTCTTCTGCATGTTAAGCAGAAAAAAAATATACCTGCTCTGAAAGGTCTTTGCCTCGGATTCGTCCTGCAGAAGCGGATTGTTGAACGTCCTGTCAAACTCTTTCATCTGCTTCTCATCCCTCACCCTGCCCGCTCCGTAGCTTCGGAGAAAAATCCCGGCATCTTCGTTAAGCCTGTAGAAGTCAACCGTGTTCTCGCATTGCTTCAGAACTTCATACTGCCTGTCAAAAAGCGCGGGGCTTTTGTCAATGTATTCTTCCACCGTTGCAGTGTACTTCAGTATGTTCCTTTCGAGATTGATCAGATCGTACTGCGACAAAGTCAAATTCTTTTCGTGCGCAAGCTTCATTGCCTTCCTTATGATCTTCAGTGACTGGTCAAACAAAAGTTTGTCAAACAGTATCTGCGCTTCCGTTATCATGTTCCGCAGTTCTGCGGCAGGTTTGTTCGCACTGCAAAGCCTCAGAGATTCGAGCAGCATTCCGTACATGTAGTTCTTGTGAACGGAGAGGTTCTTTATGAACTTGCCGGCATACTCGCCTCCTTTCACTTTTGATTCATCATAAGTGTCGCCTTCGTCCGCCTGTGCCGCGATCTCGTCAAACAGCTTGAGATAATTCCCGTCATCGGAATAATAAGGAAGCATTTTCTTTCTGAAGAAATTGCGCTCCTTCTTGGTCATGGATTTTATGAGACGAAAGATCTCGTCGGATGACTTCATGCAGTTTAAGAAAGAATTGACAAAGTTATGCAATTATACAAAAATTCTTTTGGAAATGGGCTTTTGATCCGATCACCGCAGAGTCATGGATTAAGAATGTGCAAACTTTCGTTTCGGCGGCAGGCCGGTATCAGTTAATTTTGAGCAATTATCAACGGTCCGGAGTTTGTTGGTTGAAAACAGGTTAGCGATCAGGGATGATTGCGCCGGCAGAAGGTTTGAGGCTGTATTTGAATTTCATTTTTGCAGAATGTGCGGCTTCCCCTAATACAGCCTCTGCCGGAAGCCGGATAAGAAAGAGCCGTTCTGAAGTACTGCCGTATGCATTTCTTGCCTCGGCAGAATTTTGTAGCTTAGTCCTTTGCAAAACAAACCCATCATATTCCAATGAAGAAGTTTTTCATCACACTGGCAATTCCGGTTTTTGTGTTTCTCTTCCTTTCATCAGATTCGCAGGCACAATCAGTTTTTGACAAATGGCCGGCGCTCGGATCGTTTCATGAAGTGATGTCGCAGACGTTTCATCCTATGGAAGACGGTAACCTTGAGCCGATAAAGACGCGAAGCGCCGAGATGAGCGAAAAGGCAAACCTGCTTGCAGCTTCGGAGATCCCGGCTGAATTCAATACGCCGCAGATCACCGATGCGGTGAAGAGGCTTGAAGACGGTTGTAAGCTGATGAGTGAAAGCATTGCGGCAGGAGCAGGCGATGAAGAGATCAAAGCATCACTCACAAAGATGCATGATGTGTTTCACGAGATTGCAGGACTTTGCGTGGACGAACACAAGAAGCAGGACCCGTCCAAATAGGCCTGCCGGCGCGGCAACTCAATGCCTGTAAAGCGCCAGCGAAAATTCAAACAGTTCGGCTTTCATGACCCCGTTTACAACAGCGGGGTCATTTTCCATAATACTGCGCGCCTCTTCTTCACTGTCCGCTTCAAGGATCGCAATCCCCATATCCCTGTCGGTCATCGGCAAATTCACGGTCCTACCCGCCATCACAAGCTTCCCTTCGGCAAGCAGGTTCTTGAGATAGTTGAAATGTGTTCCGACCGCATCCTCCTCATCTTTCTTCCAGCTCCTGAAATCCCTGAGATCTTCCCTCAGTGTGAGCCGGTAGCAGTAGTGTTTCTTCTTCTCCTCCATACGAATTTTATTTGGTGGCAAGCTCAGAGAGCTCGCGGTAAGCTTTGAGATATTTGTTCAGACGCGCGATATCCTTTTCGGTTACAGAGTTCATCCTTCTGATGTCCATATTGTCCGTAAGGTCGTTCAGCTTCACGCACACCGCAAGCCGGTTCTGTTTTATCCTCTCTGTGAATTTATCGTAATCTTCATCCGACGTTTCTTTTGTAAGGCATCTCAATGCATTCAATATCCTCTCGCTGAATCCTTCCCGTTTCAGATCATCAAAAGTAATGTCGCTGTCTTCAACAACGTCATGCAAGGCGCCGCAGATCTTCTCGTCTGCCGTTCTTCCCATGTTCATAACTCTTAGCACATGCCCGGCATATGGCTGTCCGTTTTTGTCTTTCTGCTCCGAGTGAGCTTTCATAGCTATTTCAATTGCACGCTTCAGGTCCGGCATTCTCTTCTTCTTTTATGTTTGCTATTTAGATGTTACTTCATTCCCTTTATAAGGGATCGGATCGGTGATCACTCTTGCACCTGCCCCGAATGTGAAGTAGCTCCAGATCCATGTGAGAAGAATGTTGAGCTTGTTCTTGAATCCGACCTGATAGAACAGATGCACAACAAGCCATGCAAGCCATCCCAAAAATCCTTTCATCTTATAGCCCTTGAACTCCGCAACGGCATCTTTCCTTCCGATCGTTGCCATGTTGCCTTTGTCAAAGTAATGGAATTTCTCCCTCGGCTTTCCGCTCAGGTCCCTGCGGATCTGCCGCGCCGAGTGCCGGCCCTGCTGCATTGCCACAGGGCCCACTCCCGGCAGAAATTTTCCTGACGGATCCCTGAATGCCGCAATGTCTCCCACAACAAATATCTCGGGATTGTCATCAAGCGAGCAGTTCTCATTCACGAGTATCCGTTTTTGCCTGTCGAGCTTTTCGTCAAGCTGAGTTGTAAGCGGCACCGCCTCTACCCCGGCGGCCCAGATGATTATGTTTGCCGTGATTGTCCTTTCGCCCTCAAGTGTCTTCAGCAGAAGCGAGTGGTCGGTTATCTCCTTTACCCTCGTGTTCAGCATCACTGTCACTCCGCGCTTTTCAAGGGCGAGTTTTGTGTAAACGGAGAGTGTCCGGTCAAATGTGGCAAGCAGGTCGGAACCTGCTTCTATCAGTGTTATCTTTGCTTTGGAGGTGTCAATGTTCCTGAAATCATTGCGGATGATCCTGTGCGAGAGCTCTGCGATCGATCCTGCGAGTTCCACACCCGTCGGGCCGCCGCCGACAATTACGTAATTCAAAAGCCGGTCTGCGTCATTGGGATGATTCTCCGCTTCTTCAAACGAAAGAAGCAGGCGCCTTCTTATCTGCAAAGCGTCCGTCAGGCTCTTCAGTCCCGAAGTGTGCTCTTTCCACTGATTGTTCCCGAAGTAGCCTGTCCTTGCACCGAGCGCGAGAATAAGGTAATCATATCTCAGCTTCCTGTCGCCGAGAATAACTTCCCTGTTCTTCTTGTCAATGCCGGTGATCTCATCCATTATCACCGTAACGTTACTGCGCTTGCGCGTGATGGACCTTGCCGGAATCGCAATATCGGCGGGACTCAGCACGGCGGATGCGATCTGATAAAGCAGCGGCTGAAACAGATGATGATTGTTCCTGTCTATCCAGATGATCTCAAGCCGCTTGTCCTTAATCAGCTTCTTCACGGCTTCGAGTCCTCCGAATCCGGCACCGGCAACTATGACTGTCTTCTTCTCTGACATTATGAGCGGACAAAATACTTGCGGCAGGTTTTAATAACCATTTAGAAATTGGTCTTTGCTGAAATCCGCCGATAATTTGCGGGGCAATTGCAGCATTCCTGTCCAAAACGATTTGCTTACGATTACCGTCTGCAGCGGGGATTCTATCCGCAGAAAGTTATCCGCTTTCTTTTGAACCCTTCGGCAAGCTCAGGGCAGGCTAAAGAAAGCTCCAAAGAAAAATCGCCTGTCCGCCGTCCCTCGCTTTAAGTGAACAGTCATTTGACAGGCGGGCCCGCCCGCCTGCAAAATGAACAATATCAGGCAATGAAGAATCAACGGGCAGGCTGCAGCATAATTGCCCGCCCGGCAAATTACTTTCCAGGTAAATCCTAAAATGGCGGACGGGCCTGAAATTGCTCGCTCAGGCTACGAGAATTTCAACTCCTCACCCAAACGAATACTTCGTTTGGGTTCGTCAAACAGGAAATTCTCGCCCGCCTGCGAAGAGTGTTCAAGTTTAGCATTCTTCGGGCAGGCTCACGCCTTCGCTCACAATTTCTTAACGGCAATTATGCTGATGCGGGTTGTTCCTGCGACATTAGGAAAAGTGTTTAATATCGATCTGTTTTCATAACTTTATCTTATTTATGAAAATGTTTTGGACAGCATTGGTGTCTGCGCCATTAAATTGTCCCAAAGTAAATTGTCAATTGATGTAAGTCTGATTAATTTGTGCCT
>DAIQRO010000213.1:4559-4831 GCA_036786155.1 Bacteroidota bacterium | reverse complement strand
CATTCATTTTGGACATTTTGAATTCCACTTCCGCAATAAAAAATCTTCCCTTGTCTTCAGAGTTGAACCGGCTCGTGCGGTATCCGAAGCCACACTCCGGATTCCGGAATGAAACTGGCTGAAAGGTCCTGAGGTCAACAGCGCTTACATTCAATATCACATCTCTTACCTCCTGCCCGTAAGCGCCGACATTTTGAACAGGCGTTGCGCCCACAGTGCCGGGAATTCCCGACATGCACTCGATCCCTCCAAGTGACAAACCTACCGCACGC
>DAIQRO010000213.1:0-4549 GCA_036786155.1 Bacteroidota bacterium | reverse complement strand
CGCCGAGTATGAAGCATTTGATCTTCTCCGAATGTGCAAACTTTGTTGCTTCGATGAGTTCACCGACAGTGCAAGCTCTGTAAAGATACTTTGCCACACCGCCAAGCCCGATGCTGGTAAGTTGCGAGAGCGGGAAGTCCTTTTCAAAAAGTTCTTTCATCAAAAATCAGTTTGGCAAATATATGAATATGGATCCCCCCAAGTAACGGATAAATCAAAATACATAATGATGCGAATGTATTCCTGTCAGTGCTTAGTAAATACCGGAATTTTAACTTTAAACTCAGATCGAATAGAGGTAAATTGAAACACTTCTACACAACTAACCACTACCACTACATATGAAGACGAAGAAATCGAAAACGAAATTTGTTACGGCAGACGAAGCAGTAAAAGTAATAAAATCAGGCGACAGTGTGTACCTTCATGCAAACTGTTCATTTCCCAAAACGCTTGTTGATGCAATGTGCAGGCGATACAAGGAACTTAAGAATGTGAAGATCCTGCAACTTATGACATTCCTTAATGCACCATTTGCCCTTCCAGAAATGGAGGGCCATTTTCATCTGGTATCGCTGTTCACGGGACCGAATGTGCGCAAGGCAGTTAATGAAGGCAGGGCCGACTTTGTGCCGGTTTTCCTTTCTGAAATACCCTGGCTCATACAATCCAAGAAACTTCCGGTTGATGTCACCATGCTTCATCTTTCTCCGCCTGACGAGCACGGCTACTGTTCATTTTCGATAAGCAACGAATGCGCAAAGACTTCGGCAGAGAACAGCAAGACAATCATCGCGCTCATAAATCCAAGAATGCCAAGAGTGCTTGGCGACAATTTCATACACATTGACAAGATCGACTATGCGGTTGAAATAAATGAGCCGATACCCGAACTGGTTTCCGACAAGGATGCAGGTGAAGATATTCACATATATGAGAGGATCGGGCAGTATATTTCGGACATGATTGAAGACGGCTCCACCCTGCAGATGGGCATCGGTTTGATCCCTGATACAGTGCTTCAGTTCCTGCATGAGAAGAAGAATCTCGGCATTCATACTGAAATGTTTTCAGACAATCTGATCGACCTTATTGATTCCGGTGTTGTGAACGGTGAGAAGAAGACCTTGCTTCCCGGAAAGGTTGTAGCATCGTTCATTCTCGGTTCGCAGAAGGTGTTCGATTACATGGATGACAACCCGGTGTTTGAGTTCAGGCCAACGCTTTTCGTCAATGACCCGTTCACGATCTCTAGGAACGACAAAATGATCTCGATCAATTCTGCACTGGAGGTGGACATCACAGGACAGGTTTGCGCAGATTCAATAGGCCCAAGAAATTATTCGGGTTTCGGAGGACAGGTTGATTTCATAAGGGGTGCTGCAAGAAGTGAAGGCGGCAAGCCAATAATTGCATTCACTTCCACTGCAAAGAACGGAACGATCTCAAGGATCACGCCATTCCTGAAGCCGGGCGCGGGCGTTACAACTACGAGGGGTGACGTTCATTATGTTGTAACTGAATACGGAGTTGCTGACCTTTACGGCAAGCCTGTCAGCGAAAGAGTTAAAAGCCTGATCAAGATCGCGCACCCGAATTTCAGGGACGAGCTGGAGAGGTATGCAAAGGAAGTTAAATTCATACGTTAAGTATCAGCAGAGCAAATTGAGTTCCAGGGAAAAAGCCGTAGTACTTGTCAGCGGCGGAATGGACAGCGCACTTACCGCCGCTATCGCATCTAAGAAGCATGAGTTGCTGCTTCTTCATGCAAACTACGGACAGCGCACCGAGAAGAGGGAGCTGAAAGCTTTCACATATATTGCTCAACATTACAAAGCAAAGAAAACGCTTGTAGTTGATTTATCTCACTTGAAGAAGATAGGTGCATCTTCGCTCACAGACATGACAATTGAAGTAAGCAAGGCGGATCTCAAATCCAGGGAAGTACCCTCGAGCTATGTTCCATTCAGGAATGCGAACCTCCTGGCAAGCGCAGTAAGCTGGGCTGAAGCGGAAGGCGCAAAGAAGATATTCATTGGTGCAGTGGAAGAAGATTCAAGCGGTTATCCCGATTGCAGAAGGAGTTTCTTCGACTCGTATGAACGCATGATAAAGCTTGGCACCAACAAAGGCACGAACATCAGAATTATCACTCCGATAATTAACTTAAGCAAGAAAGACATAGTGCGTAAGTCACTGCAAATGAAAGTACCGCTGGAACTTACATGGTCTTGCTACAAATCATCATCAAAGGCATGCGGGGAGTGCGACAGCTGTGCATTGAGGTTAAGGGGATTCAGGCTTGCCGGAGCTGAGGACAGGATCCCTTATGCAAAGAGGCCTGTGTACTGAATGACTGCTGACAACACCGGAACCGTAGCGGCAGAATGCAAATTAATCATCAACAACAAACCGATTGATATATGAAGGATGAAAAAAACCCTCTGAAGTTTCTCAACATTGCCGCAGGCATTTTCCTGCTCGGCTTTCTTCTCTACTGGATGAAGGAACTTCAGACCATCCTCCTCCCCTTTTTTGTTTCGCTGATCATTTTCTTTGTATTCCTGCCGGTCTATAATTTTCTGCTGAGCAAGAAAGTGCCGTCTGCAATTGCCGTGATAACAGTGTTGCTCATTGTACTGGTGTTGTCGAACACTATGAGCGTGTTCCTGTATGCAAGCGTGAATTCCTTCTCGCAGGAGTTTCCGACATACGAAAGGAAACTCATCGAAAAGATAGACCTGCTCACTTCGGCACTTAACATTGAGAAGAGCGAGGTTGACAAGGTAACTCAGAGCTTCAACATCAAAGACATGCTGATGCAGGGAAAGCTGACGGACACAATTACAGGACTGCTTTCAGGGCTGACAGGCATGCTCGGAAACTTCATACTGATCCTCTTTTACCTGATCTTTCTGCTTTCTGAATCTTCAAGCATAAAGGAGAGGATGAAGCTCGCATTCAGCGAAGAACATTCGGACTCAATCGAAAAGACCTTCGGAGACATTGTTGATAATGTAAAGAACTACATTTCCGGCAAGACGCTTCTTGCAGCAATACAGTCTGTGGTGATAGGCACCGTGCTCTGGGCATTCGGAGTCGACTTCTACATTGTCTGGGCAATTCTTTTTTTCTTCACGGACTTCATTCCGAACATCGGTTCACTTGTCGCCACGGTCCTCGTTGCCCTGGTCATGCTTCTCCAGTTTGACAACGTATTCACTCCGATACTTCTTACGGTTCTTCTGATACTTATTCAAAACCTGAAAGGCAATGTGCTTGAGCCGAAGATAATAGGC
Source organism: Bacteroidota bacterium (assembly GCA_036786155.1). Lineage (GTDB taxonomy): Bacteria > Bacteroidota > Ignavibacteria > Tepidaquicellales > Tepidaquicellaceae > JADJAH01. The sequence continues at coordinate 1,250 of DAIQRO010000213.1, read as the reverse complement.
AACAGACTGGACCTGAGTCCTCTGGTGCTTCTGCTCTCGCTTGTGTTCTTCGGTTACCTGTGGGGAATCACGGGAATGATACTGTCAGTTTCGATCATGGCAATTCTCAAGATCATACTGATGAACTTTCCGTCAACAAGGCCGTGGGGCATAATGATGAGCTATAATTTGACTTCAATAAAAGACAAATAACAAGTAAGTTAATCCAACTTCAATCTATTCAAATTAAACACACACCGAAGAAAATGAAAATCAGCAAGAAGCTTCAGGAATGGGTTGACGAATGTGAAAAGCTGTGCAAGCCGGACAAGGTTGTCTGGTGCGACGGATCGAAGGAACAGCTTGATGAACTCGCCAATGAACTTATCAAAAAAGGGACATTTCAAAAACTTAACGAAGCAAAAAGGCCAAACAGCTACTACGCAAAGTCAGCCCCAAACGATGTTGCAAGGGTTGAAGACAGAACATACATTTGTTCAAAGAACAAGGAAGACGCTGGTCCCACAAACAACTGGATGGACCCTGCCGAGATGAAGAAGATACTTCACGGGCTTTTTGACGGATGCATGAAGGGAAGAACAATGTACGTGATCCCTTACAGCATGGGTCCTCTCGGTTCAAACATTGCACATATCGGAGTTGAGATCTCGGATTCGCCGTACGTCGTTCTTAACATGGCAATAATGACAAGAGTCGGAGCGAAAGTGCTGGATGTTTTGGGTGACGGTGAATTCGTGCCGTGCCTGCATTCGGTAGGTTATCCACTTACTGACGGCAGGCAGGATGTCACATGGCCATGCAACGAGACAAAGTACATAGTACACTTTCCGGAAGAGAAGAGCATTTGGTCATACGGCAGCGGATACGGCGGCAATGCATTGCTAGGCAAGAAGTGCTTTGCTCTCAGGATCGCATCCGTAATGGCAAGAGAACAGGGATGGCTTGCAGAACACATGCTGATAGTCGGAATCACTTCTCCGGCCGGAGTGAAGAAATACATTGCGGCCGCATTTCCGAGCGCATGCGGAAAGACGAACCTTGCGATGCTTACGCCGACATTGCCGGGATGGAAAGTTGAAACTGTTGGAGACGACATTGCATGGATGAAGTTCGGAGAAGACGGAAGGCTTTACGCCATAAATCCCGAATACGGATTCTTCGGCGTGGCTCCGGGCACATCCGACAAGACCAATCCGAATGCATTGGCTTCTATGAAAGAGAATGCGATCTTCACAAACGTTGCATTAATG
>DAIQRO010000022.1:24075-24874 GCA_036786155.1 Bacteroidota bacterium | reverse complement strand
CCATTTTTTTGATGCCATAACATTTGATTTCAATAAATCGTTTTCACACAGCCTCAGGTGATTCGTAACGAGGGGGAGAAGATTGACTGAATTGTCTGTCTTCCGGTGCAGTCGCCTGTTAAGTTACATCTGCAGGAATTCTTTCGTTGTACAGGCGATGTGATAATTCATTTGCATAGGAACTCAAAACAAAGCTCAGCTCACTTTATGTAAGCCATCCTCCTGGTCTGTGTGAAGAGCACATCCCCGAACCCGGGAGAGTAGGCTGTCATGGTGTAAAAGTAGATGCCGGATGAAATGCCCTGAAGATTTATGTCAACTGTGTAAACGCCGCCGCGCTTTCCTGTCTCAAAGGCGCTGTACACTCTCCTTCCCAGCATGTCGTAAATCTCCAGTTTTACATCCGCAGGCCTTGCAAGCTCATAAACAATGCTGGTCCCGGGATTGAACGGATTGGGGAAGTTCTGCCCGAGACTGAAGCTTACGGGAATTATTCCTTCTCCGCTTACATCCTTCAGGATCAGGTTCCGGGGGTCAATGGAAAAAGAGACGGGTTTTGAATTAAGATCAACTTCATAGACTGCGCTTTGTGAATTATTGAAGACCTTTACGATCGTATCTCCGGCCACAGTCTCAACGAGAATTTCAAGAGGCATGGTGAAGTATTGGGGAAATGTGTTCACCGTTTGCGCAACACTGATCCTGGCAGTGTAGCCGCTTGCATTCTCAACTACCTCCCAAGATACATTGTACCTGGGATAACCTTCGCCGTAGATCCACTCGTCAAAAAAATATCCGA
>DAIQRO010000022.1:21083-24011 GCA_036786155.1 Bacteroidota bacterium | reverse complement strand
TTCCGGAAACTTCTTCGGCAACTTCCCGGAAGTCGGATGTAACCGCAGTTCCGTATGCAAGCGAGGTGTCATTTGCATATGTGTGAAGAGTTTTGAAATACAGAGAGTCACCCAGCACGCCCCTGAGCATGTGCAGTATCACGCAACCCTTTGCGTAGCTCCTGCTGCCGCTGAAGATCTCCTGAATTGATTTTATGTCCTGTACATATACAGTCCCCTGCGCAAGCTTTGCATTTGCCATACGCAGTCTGAGAAAATTATTGTATGCATCCATTCCGTATTCAAACTCATTGTACAGCGCTTCCGAGTAAACCGCAAAGCCTTCGTTGAGCCAGATGTCCTGCCAGTCACGGCAAGTGATCTTATCCCCGAACCACTGATGCGCCAGCTCATGCGCCATTATGTCCTCGTTAAACACACCCATTGATGATATGGTCTGATGCTCCATTCCGCCAAGCCGCCCAAACTCCGCATGCCCGTACTTCTCCCTGATGAAAGGATAAGGGCCGAAGAGGCCGGAAAATATGTCGAGCATGTCGTTTGTCTTGAGTAGAAGTGAATCAATGCCGGCAAATGTTTCGGGATAAAGGTAATTCTCAACCGGGAAGAATTCCGTTGCAGTGTAGTAATGATTGAAGAAGAACTCGGCGAAATCGGAAACTGCAAGCGAGATCAGATACTGGGCAATCGAGTATGAGTTTTTCCAGTGATATGTATGAGTGCCGTCTCCGTTCACCAATACTGAAACCAAAGATCCGTTCGAAACGGGAGTCATGCTTTCGGAGCATCTGATCATCATGTCGGAAGAATCGGCTTTGTCAGAAGGAGTGTTCTTGCACGGAAACCAGTCCATTGCTCCGTACGGCTCACTCAGTGTCCATACAGACGGCCTTCCGTTGATCTCGTCAAATACAAAACTGCCGAAACCTGTTGCATCGGGAACGCCGTGATAATGAACTGTAATGCCCGAGGCATCTCCTTTGTTCAGCATGGTGTCCGGTGTAACAGTCAATCTTCCGAGACTGTGTGTGAAGCTGACGGGAGAACCGGATGAAGTTACCGAATCAACTGTCAGTGTGTTGGAGAAATTGTAGAAGAACGAATTCAGCGAGTCCTTCATTGAAACGGAAACTACGGTGACACTTCCTCTGAGCAGATTTGGCGAAGTGAAGATCTGCAAAGAAAGTCCGTAATATCTGACGTCAATACTTGAATCCGTTTGTACGGACGTTGCGGGCCTGTAGGTTGTAAGGCTGGTTTTGGCTTTTGAACACAGGTCAACCGGATTATGCTGGGCGCGCGGTGAGCTTATTGCGGTGCAGAAAATTACAACTGCAATGGAGATTGCTTTCAAATGCGTCCGGAATATTGTGCGGACTGCCGTTGTAACAAATGGAAAAGATCTTCCTGTATGCATCATATCCGGTACCGGTCAGATTTTCACAGGAAGAAAAGGTATCTAAGGCTCAGCAATAGAGAAGTTGACCTTTCCGCGATCTTTGTCTCCACATATTCATTTGAATGAAGCGGAATCATGTAAGAGAGTTCTGCCATTAGAGAAGAGAAGAAGATCGCCTGCACGCCAAGATATGTGTCGAGCCTGAATCCTCCTGAGTTCGAGATCTCCTCTCCGAGAAACTTGTTCTTCTCAAAGTAATATGCCTTTGATTCGGAGTAGAGGTTCACATTTATGTCGTCGTACGATTTGTAAACTTTTGGCAGAACAAGAAGTCCCAAAGAGAGATCCCACTCGTAATAGTTGCCGAACTTGAAGTCATTGCCGGCGATGTTGACATTGTAAGACATCTCCCCCGTAGCGGCAAATTTTCCTATAAGATTGGTTGCAATTACGCTGTTGCGTATAGTGTAGTTGTCTGTTGTGTGGAAGTCAACAGAAGGCACCGTAATGTCCCCACCGAATTCATAGAACGAGACCTTATGGCCCGGATGAAGTTCGTATTCAACTTCACCGGAAACTATCGGCTTCGGATTGACCGGTATTGTAGCGCCGCCCTGGTATGCAAATCTCCAGTGATAATTCCGCTTGTCTATGTCGAGGAATCTGTAGCGCGCATCCACATTGTAGTTTCCCAGAAACTGATAATTCTCATCAATAGTATATGTCACGTTGTTGTACAATGTGAGATTTCCCAGCAAGCCGTAGTTAAGCTGAAAGTCGTAATGAAATGCTTTCATCTGATCATAGCTCTTCGCAATGTTTCTCACTTCGATCCTGTTCTTCGAGATGTTTGCGGCGGCCTTGGATACGATGTAAAGCTCCTGTGCAAACGCGGGAGCAGTTATGATTGTGGCCATCACACACATTCTGATTATTGCTTTCTTCATTGTCATAGGTTTCTGTAAAATATCAAAGTAAGCCAAATATTGTAATACAATAGACGGTTGCATTTAGAAGTTACACCTTATTATAAGGCCGTATGCCAGTTAGCTTTGAAATAATGTCATCTCTTGAACAACCGTTTCAGAAGGCACCTGTCAGAGCGCTCAGATTGCCTGCAGGTTCTTTAGCGCTTGCCATTAGCATTAAAGAATTGACGAAGACTTTGCCTCGGGTTGCATAAGATTTGATCGGGCAACGCACGATACATGTTCCGTCCTTGCCTCATTGAGGCAATGCATCTTCCTGACTCCACTTGCCAGGAGAATCCCTCATATACCCATAAATAATTTGACTTTACAATAAATTTGGCTATTTTTGTATCAAAGTGGTGGAAAGTGGGGAAAAGTGGTAAACTATTTCCCTTTTATAATTTGAACAAATTTTAAGAGCATTCAATGTTCCAGGGCCATTCGGTATGCAGTCTTGATGCAAAATCACGGCTAATGCTGCCCACAAAATTCCGGAAGTTCATGAAGCCCGAAGCGGACAACAAGCTCGTGCTTACCCGCGGCCTTGACGAATGCCTC
>DAIQRO010000022.1:4558-21073 GCA_036786155.1 Bacteroidota bacterium | reverse complement strand
GAAAAAGTCAAATCAGGTCTTTCAGGATACAATCAATTTAACTCAGAGCAGAGATTCTTCATAAGGAATTTTTTATTCCTCGCAAATGAAGTTGAGCTTGACTCGCAGAACAGGATACTCATCCCTACTCAGCTTATACAGTTTGCAAAACTGAACAAAGAAGTGGTGGTGCTCGGACTGCTTGACAAGATGGAAATATGGGATCCGGAGATCAAAAAGAATTACGACAACTCGATGTCTAGGTCGTATGAGGAGATCGCCGAAAAAGTTTCAGAGATAATCAGTTCTTCAAAAGCCTGAGACACGGCATAAGGTGTCAGGTGAATTTCATATACCGGTTCTTTCACATGAAGCAGTCAGGCTTCTCATAAACCCCGATCTGGAAGACCGTGTGCTTGTTGACGGAACTCTCGGCGGCGGCGGATATACAAAGCTTATATGCGAAAGCACTGGCGAAGGAGATTTCATCTATGCATTCGACAAGGACCTGAATGCGATTGATGAGGCAAGGGCTAAGCTTGGATTCTGCGAAGATAAGCTGGAGATCATAAATGCAAACTTTGCGGATGTTGAAAAGGCGCTTGCCGGCAGAGGAGTGCATGAGATATCTGGCATAGTGCTGGACCTGGGGCTGTCATCGTTTCAGATCGAACATGAGGACGGGTTCAGTTACCTGCGCGATACGCCGCTTGACATGCGGGCATACAAGGAAGACCCTCTCACTGCGGGGGATGTTCTGAATGAATATTCACGGGAAGAACTGCTAAGGGTGTTTGAAGAGTACGGGGAGATAGGCAATGCTGAAAGGCTTGCTGAGTCAATTGCCGCGGCAAGAAGGAAGAACAGGTTCATCACTACATTTCAGCTTGCAGGTCTTGTGGAAAATGAATACAGAATAGGCAGGAAGAACAGGATGGATTTTCTGTCGAAGATATTTCAGGCGCTTAGGATCGAAGTGAACAATGAAATTGAAAATCTGAAGAATGCGCTGGAAGAGTCGCTGAGGATCTGCGCAAGCGGAGGAAGAATAGTTGTGGTTTCTTACCATTCACTTGAAGACAGAATGGTAAAGAACTTCTTCAGAAGCAACTCCGCCCGGAAGAAGGAGACACGAGAAGGAAAACTGCTGAAGATACTGACAAAGAAGCCGGTGGCGCCCGGCTGGAATGAAATTAAGGCAAACAGAAGATCACGCAGTGCAAAGCTGAGGGCTGCGGAAATAATCAAAACACAAATATGAAAACTCGACCCGGGAAGAAGACATCATTGTTCTATGTGCTTGCAGGACTTGTTGCAGCAAGCATCATAGTCATACTGCACATCAGCAGTACCATACAGATCAACAAGCTCGCCGTAACCAATAATCTGCTGAGGGAAGAGATCAAAAGGAAGAAGGAGGCAAACGACCTGCTGGTAACTGAAGTGGAGAAGCTGAGCAGTTACGACCGCATAAGCAACATTGCAGGAAGCAAGTTTGCACTGAGATATAAGGAGACCGCAATAACCGACAAGAAGGTTGTTCTCAAAAAATCCGATATGCCCAAGTAAACAGGTTGAATTACAAGATATACAAAAGGACAGACAGGCCGCTGATTCAGCGAAGAAAGATCAATCTCATCTTTCTTGCGCTTTTTTGCGTTTTTATGGTAATACTCGTGAAGCTTGTAAATGTGCAGCTGCTGGACTCTGAGAAATACCGCCTTGCGGCACGCAAGCAGTATGAGAACAAGGTTGTCATAAAGCCTTTCAGAGGAATGATATTTGACCGCAACATGAATGTTCTCGTTTCAAATACATACGAACTGTCTTTTGCCGCCGATCCTAACATGGTAAGCGATCCGGATAAGATCGCGGATGTTTTTGCAAAGGCGTTCGGCAAGAGCCGCGAGGAATATCTGCAGAAGCTGAACACTCCGAACACTTCATTCGTCTATCTTGAGCGCAACGTGGTTGCTGCCAGCGCAAAAGGCCTTGATACGCTTGAGGTTCCCGGGCTTATAACCCTGAAGGAGCCGGGAAGGGTTTACAACTACGGCAGTCTTGCATCGCAGATACTCGGCTTCACAAACTCCGAGAACAAAGGACAGACAGGCGTTGAACTCTCCATGGACAACGTCCTTACCGGCAAGGAAGGATACGTTGTGATGCAGAGGGACGGAAAAGGAAATGCAAGGCCTTCGCTGGAATTTCCGAGAAAGGATGCTAAGAACGGGAACAACGTAGTGCTTACGATTGACATTAATTTGCAGAAGTTTGCGGAAGAAGAGCTCGCCGCCGGTGTAAAGGAATTCAAAGCAGACGGGGGAAAGGCGCTTGTAATGTCTGTTAAGACGGGCGAAATACTGGCCATGTGCTCCTATCCCACATTCGATCCGAACAGTATTACGGTGCAGGATACGGTTGGAATGAAGAATGCCGTGATAACGGACATATACGAGCCGGGCTCCACATTCAAAATAATCAGCGCGGCCGCTTCGCTTGAGGAGAATCTCGAAAACAGAAACTCGATAATTCAGACGGAAAGCATAAGCGAAGTTGAGGGAATTGAGATAAAGGATGTGCACGGTTCTAAGAGCATGACCTTTCAGCAGGTGCTGGAGCAGTCAAGCAATGTTGGATTCGGAAAGATCGCTTTGAGGATTGGTCCGGAGAGGTTCTACAAGTACGCGAGAGATTTCGGATTCGGGATCTACAGCGGAATAGAGCTTCCCGGAGAGAATAAAGGGCTGCTCAAGAGGCCCATTGATTTTTCTTCATTCTCGCTTCCTTACATGTCCATCGGGTATGAAGTGCTTGTAAACGCATTGCAGATCTCCTGCAGTTATGCGGCGGTTGCAAACGGTGGCATGATGATGAAGCCGTATATCATTGCCAGGGAAATGACGACAAGCGGTGAGGCCGTGATCGAATCAAAGCCGAATCAGCTTCGCCAGGTGATCTCCCAAAACACGGCAAAGACGCTGACCGAACTGCTGACCGGTGTGGTGGAGAGAGGAACGGGAGCGGATGCAAAGTTGGAAAATGTAACGGTCGCAGGGAAAACAGGCACATCGCAGAGACTTGTTGACGGGAAGTATTCGAGCAGTTCACACAACGCATCTTTCGTGGGATACTTTCCCGCAGAAGATCCGAAGATGCTCATAACTGTGATACTGGACAATCCTAAGTCGGGAGAGTTTTACGGAGGAAAGGTGGCTGCGCCGGTATTCAGGAGGATCGCTGAGAGGATGGTCGGATTCGCCGGAAAAGGTAATGATGATTTCGGAAGATTCATTTCAGTGGGCATGAACACGCTTCCGCCTGCAGAGCAGAATGCTGTGCAGGAAGAGAAACTGTTGATGCCGAACCTTCTGAATCTGAAGATCGACAACGCGAAGGAGATCCTGAGAGAGTCCGGATTTGATTTTGATATTCACGATCAGACTGGCGGAAAGGTCTCCGGTGCAAACTGCATCGTAGTGTCGCAGTCACCCGCGCCGAACGAACAGCTTTCAAAGCCGTTCGGAGGAACCGTTGACATTGTTGCGCTGAGCGTATCCGACACGGAAGGCAGGCTTCAGATCGTGCCTGACGTAAGAGGCATGAGCATAAGAAAAGGGATGAACAAGGTCCTTGCACAGGGATTCAACATTGACATAGAAGGAAGCGGAAAGATAATTGAACAATCGCCGGCCGCAGGCTCAAAACAATTGCCCGGTTCTACGATACTCATTTACTGCAGGGAGAAGGAATGAACATCCGCGAACTTATCGGCAAAACATTGCTTGAATTCTCCGAATACCACGGAACTGACTTTGATGTGAAAGGCATAACTTATGATTCAAGAAAGGTGAAACCGGGATTTGTTTTCATAGCGGTCAGAGGGCTTAAGGATGACGGTTCCAAATACATTGACAACGCAAGGAGCAACGGTGCAGGGCTGATCATATCAGAAGCAAATGAACATTCTGCCGGCGACGTGATCACAACGGGAAATCCCAGAAGGGCTATGGCAGAGATAAGCCGCGTGTTTTACGGGGATCCTTCGCGAAGGCTCGCTCTGCACGGAATCACAGGGACCAACGGAAAGACGACGACAGCATATCTTGCGAGAAGTATTTTTGAACACGCCGGAATTCCATGCGGCCTCATAGGCACGATAAATTATGAGTACGGTGATGTGAAGAAAGAGTCATCACTCACCACTCCCGACTCCGTTGAAATGAATATGATCCTTTCCGAAATGGCAAACGCAGGAATGAAGGGCTGCGTAATGGAAGTCTCTTCAATTGCGCTTGTGATGGACAGGGTTTACGGGCTGAAGTACAGGTCAGGGCTGTTTACGAACCTAACCAGCGAACACCTCGACTTCCACGGAAACATGACGGAGTATTTTGAAGCGAAGAAGATACTGTTTGACAATCTTGAAAAAGATGCACTTGCTCTTTCCAATAAGGACGACGAATACGGAACGAAAATAGTTGAAGGCACAAAAGCCCGAAAATTCTTCTACTCATTTGTGAGCGACAGCGACCTTTGCCCGTCGAATGTAAGCATTTCGGTCAAAGGCATAAGCTTCGGTATTTCATATGAAGGCAAAAGCGCAAAGATAGTGTCAAAGCTCACGGGAAGATTCAATGTTTACAACATACTTGCCGCAATGTCGCTTTGTCTGAACAACGGTGTAGATCTCGGAGCAATAACTAACAAAAAAAAAAAAATTGAAGCCGTGAGGGGAAGGTTCAACAGAATGCACCTGCCCAACGGAGCAACGGCTGTAGTTGATTATTCCCACACTTCTGACTCGCTGAAGAATGCGATCGAATCGGCGAGGGATCTTGTAAGTCTGGAGGGAAGGAACGGAAGAGTGATAACGATTTTCGGTTGCGGCGGAAACAAGGACAGGACGAAGAGGCCGGTGATGGGAAAGATCGCAGTATCGCTTTCCGATTATGCGGTGATCACCTCTGACAATCCGAGGTATGAAGATCCCTATGTGATTATTGACGAAATAACTGCGGGCACAAACGGCTATAAGAACTACGAAGTGATTGAAGACAGGGAGGCCGCAATCAAGAGAGGCATAGAGATCTCCGGAGACGGAGACATTGTGCTTATATGCGGAAAAGGCCACGAAACTTATCAGGAAGTAAAAGGCGTGAGAAAGCACTTTGATGATATGGAAATCGCAGTGAAGTATTCAAACAATGCTGGGCGCCAATGATACTCACAACATCACTTTGCGAAATAGGCGTACCGGCAAGCAAGAGAATTATGCCGGCCGGTTACAGATCAGCAAAAATTGACTCACGTGAGATAAGGAAAGGCGATCTGTTCCTTGCAATAGAGGGAGAGAATTCCGACGGCCATGATTTTGTCGGCGATGCATTCAGCAGAAAGGCCGGTGCGGCAGTTGTTGACGTCAGATGGATGAAGAAGCATGGAAGAGACCACTCTGATTATGTGCTATTCGGAGTGGAAGACACGGTATCTGCCCTTGGCGATCTGGCACGGCTTCACAGGGCAAGATATGATGTGCCGGTACTTTGCATCGGAGGAGCAAACGGTAAGACTACAACCAAAGACCTCGTCTCGGCAGTGCTTGCGACAAAGTACAGAGTCCTTAAGACGGAAGGCAACCTCAACAATCATCTCGGGCTTCCTATGACGTTGCTGAATCTCAACAAGGAACACGAATTCTGCGTGCTGGAAGTGGGATGCAGTCACTTCGGCGAGATAAAATATTTGTGCGGTATTGCAATTCCCACTGCTGGACTTGTGACCAACATAGGCAGAGAGCATCTTGAGTTCTTCAAAGATCTTGACGGTGTTGCACGGGCGGAGTTTGAGCTGTATGATTTTCTGAAGTCAGAAGAAGACACTGTATCATTTTTCAATCTTGACGACAGTCACATTCGCAAGTATTCTAAATCAATACCCCATGAAAGAAAGTGCACATATTCTTACGGCTTTGAGCCGGACGTTAAGGGAAAGTTCAAGGGCTATGGCAAAGATCTTCAGCCTCGGTTCGAAGTCACGGCAAAAGGACACAGCTTTGAAGTTCAGGTCTCCACATTCGGAAAGCATTCCATCTACAACGGACTTGCGGCAGCAGCTGTGGGAGATCACTTCGGCATCCCGAAAGCGATGATCAGAAAGGCGCTTAAGTCATTCACTCCTTCTTCCTCAAAAAGAATGGAAGTGCTGAAGCACAACGGAATGCTGATAGTCAATGATTCGTACAACAGCAATCCTGATTCCGTTAAGATGGGGCTTGAGACAATGATGGAAGCGGGAGTCAGCGGAGAAAGGCACGCCGTTCTCGGCGACATGCTTGAACTCGGAAAAGCAAGCACAGAGGAGCATTCCAGAATAGGAAGGATTGCGCGAAAGCTTGGCGTCAGGAATCTTTACACATACGGAAAAGAATCCCTTGCAACATTCAGGGGCGCAAAAGGCGTAAAGAACAATTTTCATTTTGAAAGCAAAGAGGATCTTGCGGAATTGCTGACGCGAAGGATCAGGAAAGGCGATCTTGTTTACGTCAAAGGTTCAAGAGGTATGAAGATGGAAGAAATTATCAACTCAATAACCGGGAAGTAATGCTTTACAAACTCGGAGTATGGATAAACGACATGTACAACCCTCCGGGGTTTGACATTTTCAGGTTTATCACGTTCAGGTCTGCGCTTGCGGCCATCACTGCACTACTGATCAGTTTCGTGGTGGGTCCGAAGATCATAAGTTTTCTGAAGAAGAAACAGATCGGCGAAGCACGCAAGGAAGACGGCCCGCAGTTTCACTGGTCAAAGGCGGGAACCCCTACAATGGGTGGATTCATCATACTCTGCTCCATACTAATTCCGGTTCTGCTTTGGGGAGATCTCGAAAACATTTATGTGATCATAATAACATTCGTTACGGTTGCGCTTGGCATTGTCGGATTCACGGATGATTATCTGAAGGTGATAAAGAAATACAAGAAGGGGCTTGCGGAAAGATACAAACTTCTCGGACAACTCACGGTCGGGCTTGCAGTCGGATGTGCGATCTACTTCCTTCCGCAGTTTGAAGGAATAAACTCCGTCACGACAATTCCGTTCCTCAAGAGCTTTCAGTTTGACTTTTCGTACCTGTATGTGCCCATTGTAGTGTTCATAATCACTGCAACATCGAATGCCGTGAACTTCACCGACGGACTTGACGGGCTTGCAACGGGAACTGTGGGAATAGTGGTGTTCACTCTCGGAGTGATAGCATACGTTTCAGGAAATATTGAGACAGCAAAGTATCTGAACATAATCTATCTCCGCGGGAATGGCGAACTGCTCATTTACTGCGCGGCCGTTTGCGGCGCCACACTCGGTTTCCTGTGGTACAATTTCTATCCCGCTCAGGTATTCATGGGCGATACCGGTTCGCTTGCATTGGGCGGCGCGGTAGGCACGCTTGCAGTACTTGTGAAAAAAGAGTTCATGCTTCCGCTTCTCGGAGGAATTTTCTTCGTTGAGGCATTATCGGTGATCTTGCAGAGATACTATTTCAAGTACACGCGAGTGAGGACGGGAGAAGGCAAGAGGATATTCAAGATGGCTCCCATCCATCATCACTTTGAAATGAAAGGCATACCCGAGCCGAAGATCGTTGTAAGGTTTTACATAGTGGGAATCATACTTGCGATCATGACGCTTGCAACGCTTAAGGTGAGATGACATATCAAAAGAAGAGTTCTTTCACGGTAATCGGGGCCGGTAGAAGCGGAGCCGGAGTTTCAAAACTTCTGGCAAGGCACGGCAACAAAGTGAAGCTCTATGATGAGAACACTGCTGAAAAGCTGAAATACTCAGACGCCGACGAACTTGAAAAGGAGGGCGTCGAACTTTTTCTCGGCAACTGGAGCGAAGAACTTCTGAACTGCGATACACTGGTGAAGAGTCCCGGCGTACCGCCTGCAAATGAAAAGGTTCAGCTTGCAGTCACGGCAGGGATAAGAGTGGTTTCCGAAATTGAAGCCGCATTTGCTTATTGCCCGTGCCCCGTGATAGCGGTGACGGGAACAAACGGAAAGACAACCACTACGGTGCTTGCAGGGGAGATACTGAAGAATGCAGGAATTGATGTGCGCGTCTGCGGAAATGTAGGTGTAGCTTTCAGCGAAGTGGTGGACGGGCTGAAGACTGACAGCATAGCTGTTGTTGAAGTGAGCAGTTATCAGCTGAATGACATTGACAGCTTCAAGGCAGATGTGGGTGTGATAATGAACATCACGCCTGACCATCTTGAGTGGCACGGAAACTTTGAGAACTATCTTCATGCAAAGTTCAGGATCGCGGAGAACATGAATGACGAGTGCTTGCTTGTCATAAATTACGACGATGAGACACTCAGAGATGAGGCGGAGAAGATTGAAGTGCCAAGGGCATATTTCGGAACCGGCAATGATGTTTACAGGAATTCGGAGATTGGCGCTTATGCAGATGAAGGCATCATGTACTTCTTCGACAAAGAAAAAGAAATTCACGAACAAATAATGGAAACAAGGGACATCAACATACGCGGAAGGCATAACCTTTACAACTCACTTGCCGCGGCTATTTCGGCAAGGGCGTTTGGCATAGGCAAGGAGGTCATTTCAGCAACGCTTAAGGAATTTGCCGGCGTCGAACACAGGATCGAATTTGTACGAGAGATCAGGGGTATCAGCTTTTACAATGATTCGAAAGCAACAAACACAGACTCAATGTCAGTTGCTTTGGAATCGTTTGACGGAAACATTGTGCTGATAATGGGAGGAAGGGAAAAAGGAAATGACTACTCCGCTGTTGACGAGCTGATAAAAAAGAGAGTGAAGGCCATAGTGGCAGTGGGGGAAACGAAGGATAAGATCAAAGGCCATTTCGGAAACATTGTAGGCGTGGAAACAGCAGACGACATGAAGGATGCGGTGGAAAAGGCATACCGCGCGGCAGTAAGCGGCGATACGGTTCTGCTTTCTCCCGCATGCAAGAGCTTTGACATGTTCGACAGCTTTGAGCACAGGGGAGAAATATTCAAGAAGATCGTATCAGAATTGAAATGAACGGAAAGAACAGAATAGACATACTGATCCTTGTTGCAGTATTTGTGCTGATGATATTTAGCATCGGCGCAGTGTACAGTGCAAGCGCTTCATTCTCTCAGGACAAGTTTCAGGACAGTCTCTATCTGTTCAAACAGCATCTTGTCAAAGTAGTATTCTCGATCGTTGCAATGTTCATACTTGCAAAGATGGACTACAGGATTCTCGAACGGTACGCCAAGCCGATGATAATCATATCCATACTGCTTCTCATTTACACTGTCGCATTCGGTTCGGGGCCGATAAAGGGAGCAAGCAGGTGGATAAGCATCGGCCCGATAAACTTTCAGCCGTCTGAAGTTGCGAGGTACGCGCTGATAATCTACCTCTCGGTGCTTCTATCGAGAAAGAAGGAATACATGAACCTTCTTTACAGAGGTTATCTGCCCGTGCTTTTCTACGTGCTGATAGTGACAGGACTTGTTCTGATACAGCCTAACTTTTCCGTTGCGATAATCATCTTCAGCACAAGCATGATGATGATCTTTCTTTCGAGGGCAAAGCTGAAGCATATAGGATTTACATTTGCCGCGCTTGCGCCGGTGGTGCTTGTGTTCGTGCTTTCCAAAGATTACATACTTGCAAGGATCTCATCATATACGGAATACAAATCAAGCGGGAACACAAGCTATCAGCTTCAGCAGGCGCTGATAGGATTCGGCAACGGCGGGCTTACAGGGGTGGGGCCGGGCAATTCATATCAGAGGGACTTTTTTCTGCCTGAGGCGCACGGTGATTTTATCTTCTCCATAATCGGCGAGGAGTACGGTTTTATAGGCGCGCTGATAATACTCAGCCTTTACATGATGATCATTTACAGAGGATACATGGTTGCAAAGGAATGTACCGATGAGTTCGGCAAATATCTTGCATTCGGCATCACAACGCTGATCACTCTCAATGCGCTTGTGAACATGGCCGTTGCAAGCGGAGTACTGCCAACCACAGGCGTTACACTGCCGTTTGTGAGTTACGGCGGAACTTCGATCATATTCAGCGCAATGGCTGTAGGAGTGCTTCTGAACATTTCATCGCGGAAGAAGGAAGATGCAGAGTCTCTGTCAATTGCCTGATGTATGAGATATGTATTTGCCGGCGGCGGAACGGGTGGTCATATATTTCCCGCTATCGCCATTGCAGATGAAGTAAGAAAAGCGGATCCGGAGGCTGAGATATTGTTCGTAGGCGCAATGGGCCGGATAGAGGAAAAGATCGTTCCTTCAAATAACTACCGGCTTGAAACAATAGAGATAGCCGGAATTGACAGAAGCAGTCTGATAAAGAATCTGAAACTGCCTCTTGTATTTCTGAAAGCGCTCGGAAGGTGCAGAGAGATACTGGAGGAGTTCATGCCCGATGCGGCCGTAGGAACGGGCGGCTTTGTTTGCGGCCCGCTCATATACCAGGCGCAGAGGATGGGAATACCGACACTGATACAGGAAGGAAATGCTTTTGCGGGGAAGACAGTGAAGTTCCTTTCTTCAAGAAGCGACAAGGTTGTGATAAACTTTGACGAGACGAGAAAGTACCTGCGGAGGCAGGACAACATTGTAAGGATAGGACATCCCGTCAGAACTTCGCTGAAGAGGAAACCGAGAGAGGAAGCGCTGAAGGAGTTCGGACTCGGCACTGCAAACAAGACCGTTCTGATCTTCGGAGGAAGCCAGGGCGCAAGGGGAATCAACAATGCAGTGACAGGCATAGCGGAAGAGCTGACAGGAGAAAATGTCAATCTTATATGGCAATGCGGCAGAAACAATCTGGAAGAGATACAGAAAAAAGTGAAAGCAAACGAGAACATCAGAGTCATGGAGTTCATTGAAAATATGGATGCCGCATATTCGGCAAGCGACTTGGCGGTTTGCAGGGCGGGGATCACTAGCATAATGGAACTTGCTTTAATGAAGGTGCCTTCAATTCTGATCCCGCTTCCCGGGTCAGCAGAGAATCATCAGGAGATAAATGCGAGGACTTATTCATCACGGGGATGTGCGGAGGTTGTGCTTCAGAATGATGCCGCAGGATCGCTCGGTGCAGGCATCATGTCACTGCTTGCAGATGATTTGAAAAGAAAGAGTATGTCAGAGGCCGCGGTAAAGTTTGCTGATCCCGGAGCGGCCGGAAAAATAGCAGAGGAAGTAATTTCGCTTGCAGTCAAATGACGGAAAGAAAATTCAAATACAAGCTTGACTTCTATTACAAGTCGCTGGCAATATACCTGCTGACGCTTGTTGTGTACATACTTATAAAGGGAAAGTTCTTTCAGGAAAAGTTTGAAGTGATGTTCAGGGATCCGATCATATACATCATCTCCCTGTTCATCCTGTATTTTGTGGTACTGCTCATAGCAAATGCCCTTTGGGCGAGAACGATCGAATTTACCGGCAAAGAGATCGTGATAAGCAACAGGTTCGGCAAGAGGAGCATCGGTATTGACGAGATCACAGGCGTAAGGTTCACAAGAAAGCGGAGAAGGACTGACGAAGAAATGAGCAGTGCGAGATTCGTAAAGCTGAGGCTTAAGAACAGAAGGAGAATACTGAGGATAAAGATGAATGATTTTGAAAACGAGAAACAGCTCGAATCTGAATTCAAGAACATCTCAAGGAAATTATCTTCCAACCAATGAAAGCAGAGAGAAGAAATCTGGAAAGCTACAGGAATGTGCACCTTGTGGGGATCGGTGGGATAGGCATGAGCGGAATTGCCGAATACCTTGCCGCAAAGGGTGTGAAGGTGACCGGGAGCGACCTGCGGGAAACACAGATCACGCGCAGGCTCAGGTGGCTTGGAGCGGAAGTGGCCATCGGACATGCGGCGGAAAACGTTTCACCGGATTGCGAACTCCTTATATACACTTCAGCGCTTGATGATGAAAATCCCGAGCTGAAACAGGCAAAGTCAAACGGAATAGAAGTGATGAAGAGGGCCGCCGCACTTGGACTGATAGTGAACGGAATGTTCGTGATAGGCGTAAGCGGCACTCACGGAAAGACAACCACAACAGCGATGATAGCCAAGATGCTGATAGATGCAGACATGGATCCGACAGTGTTTGTAGGCGGTTCGCTGGATTTTCTCGAAGGCGGAGCTTCAAGAATCGGGAGCGGTGAAATAGCGGTGGTTGAAGCTGACGAATACGACAGGAGTTTTCTGCAGTTGAGGCCGGACATCATAGTGATCACAAACATTGATGCGGACCATCTTGACATCTACAATGACATGAATGAAATAATCGACAACTTCAGACTGTTCATCGAGAGGCGAAAGAACAACGGCAAGATCATTGCCTGCGGTGATGATCCCGATGTAACAGCCGCTCTGAAGGGATTCGGAAATTCGGAGACATACGGATTCAGGAAGTCTAACGACCACGTTGTATCAGACCTCAACTTCGAAGGTAGCAGGACGGAGTTCAGCATTGACGGGCACATCATCAGCATCAGGGTTCCCGGAGCGCACAATGCACTGAATTCAACAGCATGCTTCCTTGCAGGAAGAGAGCTGAAGCTGAGCGCGAATATGATCGGCGACAGTCTCAGGGACTTCACCGGTGTGAACAGGCGTCTTGAACTGAAATATGAGAACGGGCTCATGGTGTTTGACGATTACGCGCATCATCCCGAAGAAGTAAGAGCTTCTCTTGACGCTGTTAGGAAACTCGGGCATGGTTCTCGGATCATCACGATATTTCAGCCGCATCTCTTTACACGGACAAGGGACTTCTTCAAAGAGTTTGCCGAATCATTCAAAGACACCGATCTTCTTCTTCTTGCGAAGATATATCCGGCAAGAGAAAAGGAGATTGAAGGAGTTTCAAGCAGGCTTATACTCAATGAGTATTTCAAGCTTGGCAAGAACGGCATATACATTGAGAACCCTGACGAGATCATTGAAACGCTTGAGAGCATCTCCAAAGAAGGAGACATAATAGTGTTTCAGGGTGCCGGGGACATTACAGGGATCTGCGACAGGTTTGTGAAGAAGATGCAAAGCAAAAATGCGGGAGCAGTTCCGCTTTGAGCAGAAAGCTTGTCATATTGTCACTGCTTGTTGTGTTTGCCGGAGCTGCCGCATACTTCTCTGTAGGCTGGCGGAGCGGCTATACGATAAGCCGAATAACAATTGAAGGCAACAAGACCATTGCCCGCGAAGACGTGCTTGCTGCAGCCCGGCTTAAGGATTCACTGCTTATCGAAAGCGAAGCAGAGATCGAAATGATCAGGGACAGGCTTCTCAACCATCCCGAGATCAAGAAAGCATTTGTGAACAAGGTTCCGCCTTCTGAGCTTATGATAGAAATTGTGGAGAAGAATCCCGCAGCGATAATCAACTCGGGCCGCGAGATGTTTCTTGTTGACGATGAACTGGAACTGTTTCCGTACAGGCATTCACAAAAAGTGATAGACCTTCCGGTAATAAGCGGGCTCAGGCCGGGGAACACGCACAACCCGAAGAACCGGTTCAACAGGGAAGACCTGCGCTATGCGCTGTTCATTATTCTGAATGCTTACAAAGACAGCAAACTTCTTTACGGAAATATTTCGGAAGTGAATCTTTCAGATACAACAAAGGCCGTGGTCTTCCTGAGTGAAGATTCCTGCCCCGTATATCTTCCGCGGGAAGTGAACAGGAGCATTTCAGATGAAGGCTACAGAGAATTGCTCACAGGCAAGCTGAAAGTCTTTGAGAACTATCTGAAGCAGTCAATTGACAACCATTTGAACACGCAGGTAAGTTACGTTGACCTTCGGTATTCAAACCAGATCATTGTAAATTCAAACCAGTAGGCAATGACACGAAAGAAAAGAAACGGTTTCAGGCAGAGTGATGACATAATTGTCGGCCTTGATGTGGGTACAACAAAGATCTGTGTGATAGTGGCGAGGGTAACTGACAACAAGTCAATAGACGTGCTTGGAATTGGCAGGGCGCCGTCAAACGGACTTCACAGGGGAATTGTGGTCAATCCCAACAAGACAGTCGAATCCATCAAGAAGGCATTGGAAGAGGCGGAGCTGAATTCGGGCATCAGCATTTCATCTGCACTTGTCGGAATTGCCGGGCACTATATCAGATGCATTCAGACGAGCAGTATTGTAGGGATCAACAATCCGGACAGGATCATACAGGAAGGGGACATAGCAAGGCTTCTTAACCAGGCAAAGTATCTCAAACTGCCAAGCGACACGACGATCATTGATGTGGTCCCGCAGGAGTTTGTGATTGACGGCAAAGACGGGATTTTTGAATCACCGTTCGGGATGTTCGGCACGAAACTCGAAGCGAATGTAAACATCATCACCGGCCTTGTCTCATCCATAGATGATCTTTCGAACTGCGTGACTTCTTGCGGAATTGATGTTGACGATATAGTGCTGGAGCCTATTGCATCTTCGCATGCAGTCCTTGATGATACGGAGAAAAAAGTCGGCGTAGGCATGATTGACATAGGAGGCGGAACATCCGACATTGCAGTGTTCAAGAAGGGTGTCTTGAAATACACAGCCGGGATCGGGATCGCGGGCAACCTTGTGACCAACGACATCGTGGAAGCTCTGGGAATTACGGATGAAGAGGCGGAGAGAATCAAAAAAGATTTCGGCTATGCTTCGGTCTCTGAGATCCTGAATGACGAACTGATAACAGTGCAGTCAATAAGGGCAAACACTCCGAAGAAAACAAGCAAGAGCATTCTTGCACGCATCATTCAGGCAAGGATGCAAGACATCTTCGAACTCTCGGCAATTGAGATACAGAATTCACAGATCGCAAAGGAACTGCATGCAGGCGTGGTGCTGACCGGAGGAGGTTCACTTATAAAAGGCACAAAAGAGCTGGCTGAAGAAATTCTCGGAACCGAGGTCAATCTTGGTTCTCCGCGCGGCTTAAGGGGAGGAATGTCGAAGGAAGTTGAGAGTCCGATATATGCAACTGCGGTTGGACTTGTTCTTCATAAGCTCAGGACAATTGAAGAAGAGAAAAGGATAAAGGGTGGCAAAAAAAGCGCCAGGAGCAAAGCGGGAAGCAAAGGAAATTTGTTTGTGAAGATCAAAGAGTGGTTTGATGAGATGTAAGTTTCGTGAATAAAAAAATCAAAATCATTATTTTAATAATTCAATTTGAAAGGGACAACAATGGCAATCAAACTGGCCGATAAGAAACACAACGGAGCTAGGATTAAGGTAATAGGAGTAGGCGGCGGCGGCGGCAACATACTCAACTCAATGGTGTCCAAAGGTATAAATGGAGTTGAGTTCATAGCCATTAACACAGACATGCAGGCTCTTGAAAACAACAAAGCGGAGATAAAACTTCAGATAGGCAGGGGACTGACGAAAGGACTTGGAACAGGCATGGATGATGATGTGGCTTCCAAGGCAGTTGATGAAAACCGGTCTGAACTTGAAGAGCTTCTTGACGGAAGCGATATGGTGTTTATAACAGCAGGCATGGGCGGAGGCACCGGGACGGGCGGTGCGCCGGTTGTGGCAAGAATTGCCAAGTCAGTTGGAGCGCTCGTTGTGGCCATTGTTACAAAGCCTTTCAGCTTTGAAGGAAAGCAGAGAATGGAGCTTGCTGAAAAAGGCATTGACAAACTAAAGACAGAAGTTGACAGTCTCATCATTGTGCCCAATGAAAACATACTGAAGTACGGAAGCGACCTTCCTTCGAAGAAAGCGTTTGAGCTTGCCGACAGGGTTCTGCACAATGCAGCAAACGGCATTTCAAAGATCATCACCGAACACGGAAACATCAACGTGGATTTTGCGGATGTTAAGACCATAATGAAAGACATGGGAGATGCAATGATCGGAACCGGCGTTGCATCCGGTGAAGGCCGCGCCGAAAAGAGTGCGAGGCAGGCATTGGTGAATCCCGTGCTTGATGAGATCTGCATAAGAGGATCAAGAAGCGTGCTCACAAACATAGTTCATGACGGCAACATTCTCATGAGCGAGATAGATGAGATAAACACCATTATAAGGGAAGAAGTCGGCGAGGAAGCAAAATACATTTTCGGACTTGTGGAAGATCCGGGCATCGGCGAAGAAATCATGGTCACGGTAATAGCTACGGGATTTGCGAAGAAAGCTGCGGCCGAAATTGAAACTTCCCTGTATGATCTCGATGATAACTTCAACAGCGGAACAAGGACTTTGGCACCTCCTTCCGCAGCAATGATGAAAGGAAAGATCACGAGCATCCCTACGGCTGAAGAGCTTGCTCACCTCGATGAGCCGAGCTTTAAGAGAAGGGAAGTAAAGCTGACTGAAGACCTGAGCGAACCGAGGAAGAGAGTTGTTGCGTCAGCAGACGACGAACTGGACATTGACAATTTCACGGTTGACATAGAGTACACAAAGCCGGCATTCTTAAGGAAGCAGGCGGACTAAAGACAAAGACTCTTACCATTT
>DAIQRO010000022.1:659-4548 GCA_036786155.1 Bacteroidota bacterium | reverse complement strand
CGCAAAGAGCCGGCGTGACCGTTAAAAGGTTGAATCAATCAGCCCTGAAGGTGCAAATAGCATTCGCAGGTAATATGAATTGATACGGATTTTTCCCTTCCCTAAGAGATCTGCAATGAGTAATTTTGTACATAAAGTTACTGCTCAGCACGTTATGTCCGGGTAAGAGAATCTGATACTTCTCAAAAGGACATTCAAATAAAAATCAACTGTACCGTAATTCAATGGGAGCCGAAAGCCTAATACTTTTCTTCATATTCGGGATCCTTCTGGTCGGAGGCGGAATAGTTGTTTCATACCTCATATCACCGAAGTCGAAGAACGCCGTTAAAGAAGAAGCATACGAATGCGGGATCCCCACAAGGGGCGAGTCATGGTTGCAGTTCAGAGTCGGTTATTATCTCTTCGCAATACTCTTCCTGATTTTTGAAGTCGAGACAATATTCATGATACCCTGGGCTGTTGTAATGAGGGATCTTGGAATGGTTGCATTCATCGAGATCCTGATCTTCCTTGCGATCGTGCTTCTTGGACTATTGTACGCATGGAACAAAGGAGCGCTTAAATGGGACTGAACGCAGGCAAGCCTGATATGAAAGACTTTCCGGGAAAGGTCATTGAAGGCCCCGGTAGCAACATTGTTATCACATCGATCGACGGCATCATAAACTGGTCTCGCGCCAATTCTCTGTGGCCGCTTGTTTTCGGAACAAGCTGTTGTGCTATTGAGATGATGGCAACCGGAGCCTCGAAGCACGACTGGGCAAGGTTCGGGACCGAAGTTGCGCGCGCAACTCCAAGACAGGCAGACCTTATCGTAATTGCCGGCACGATCGTAAACAAGATGGCGCCGGTGCTTAAGCGACTCTACGATCAAATGGCGGATCCGAAATATGTAATTGCCATGGGAGCATGCGCGGTTTCAGGAGGGCCCTTCTACTACAATTCATACTCGGTGGTCAAAGGTGCAGACCATGTCATACCTGTTGACGTTTATGTTCCGGGATGCCCGCCAAGGCCGGAAGCGCTTCTCTACGGAATCCTTCAGCTTCAGAAGAAGATCAAGGGTGAATCTATACTTTCCAAGGATGACAAATTAAAGGACTACGAGGAGACGCAATGAACAATGACCAACTGAAAGAGAAGATCCTCGCTTGGTTTCAGGATGCTGAATTTCCCGAAAAGCCTACGCATTTTCTGACAGTCACAGTCGGTCCGGAACATTTGCGCGCACTTGCAGAGAAGCTGAGATATTCCGATGAGACGCTGTTTGACTATATGTTCTGCCTCACGGGAGTTGACATGGTGAACCACTTGCTTGTAGTCTATCATCTTGCATCAACTTTCCACGGGCATGAGATGGTGATGAAGGTCAAAATATCCGACAGGGAAGATCCGGAAGTTGACACGCTTTGTGATATCTGGAAGACCGCGGAGTTTCATGAGAGGGAAGTGTACGATCTGTTCGGAGTGAAGTTCAAGGGACACCCTGACCTCAGAAGAATACTGCTTGAAGATGACTGGAAGGGATTTCCTCTCAGGAAGGATTACAAAGATGAAGCTAACATTGTGGAGCTATGAACATTGAGACTGTTGAACTTGGAAAGGAAACTCAGGAGTATTTCATAAACATGGGCCCTCAGCATCCGTCAACGCACGGCGTGCTGAGACTACTTCTCACACTAGACGGTGAGATCATAAAAAAAGTGGAACCGCACATCGGCTACATTCACCGCTCAATTGAAAAGATGTGTGAGCACGATTCCTATCAGCAGATAGTTCACCTCACTGACAGGATGGATTATCTCTCCTGCCACATGAACAATGAAGCCGTTTGCCTCGCGGTTGAAATGGGGCTTCAGCTTGAAGTGCCGGAACGCGTCAAGGTGATCCGCACCATAGTATCCGAACTTACAAGACTGTCATCGCATCAGTTGTGGTGGGGCGTGATGGGAATGGATCTCGGCGCGATCACAACCTTTCTTTACGGTTTCCGCGACAGGGAAATGATCACGGATATATTTGAAGAGACATGCGGCGCAAGGCTTACCATGAACTACAATGTTCCGGGCGGAGTGATGTTTGACATTCATCCGAACTTCCAGAAAAGGACAAAAGAGTTCATCACGCATTTCAAGAGGAAGCTTCCGGAATATGAAGAACTGCTTACCGGCAATGTGATCTTTGAAGAAAGGACAATAGGCATCGGCTACCTCTCAAAAGAAGATGCGATTTCATACGGTGTCACAGGTCCTTCGGGAAGGGCTTCGGGATTTTCGTGCGACATAAGGAAGAAGCATCCATACAGCGCCTACGACCGTGTTGATTTCAAGGAGATAATTCATACTGATGGCGACACTTATGCAAGATACAAAGTGAGAATGGATGAGATGCGTGAGTCAATGCACATTATTGAACAGCTTATTGACAACATTCCCGAAGGCGAGCACAAGGCAAAGACAAAGGCAGTGATAAAGCTTCCTGAAGGCGAGTACTACCAAAGAGTTGAAACAGCCCGGGGAGAACTCGGTGTGTATGTAATAAGCGATAATAAGAAGAGCCCTTACAGAGTGAAGTTCCGCTCTCCTGGCTTCTCAAATTTGTCCGCGCTTGATACAATGGCAAGAGGATGCAAGATAGCTGACCTCGTTGCAATGATGTCAACGCTGGACCTCGTAATCCCTGACATAGACAGATGAAACCTGTATTCCTTAAGTTCAGCTTATATGATTTTTCGGAGTGGATCAATTCCATTCATAAATGGCTCATTGAACTCACCGATCCGACCATAGGCCACATTCTGGGACTCGCCCTCGTGGGCACATGCTTCCTTCTTTTCACTGCACTGCTTGGGCTTTCGGTGGTTTACATTGAAAGAAAAGTTTGCGCGTTCTTCCAGCAGAGGCTTGGACCGATGAGAGTTGGGCCGTACGGTACGGCTCAAACTGTGGCCGACATCATTAAGCTTCTGTTCAAAGAGCCGACCATGACCAAAGAGTCCGACAAATTCCTGTTCATGCTTGCGCCGTTCATTATCATGATAGCGCCCTTCATGGTGCTTGCGGCGATCCCCTTTGCGAAAGGACTGCATGTGATGGATCTCAACATCGGCCTGTTCTTCATACTTGCGGTGTCATCAATCGGCGTAACGGGCATTCTTCTTGCGGGGTGGTCGAGCAATAACAAATATTCTCTCATAGGCGCAATGAGAAGCGGCGCGCAGATCGTAAGCTATGAGCTTTCCGTTGCACTTTCATTGCTTACCATTGTGATCCTCACAGGAAGCCTTCAGCTCTCGGAAATAGTTGCAAGCCAGGCAGACGGATGGTGGATCTTCAAGGGCAACTTCCCTGCAATAATAGCTTTCATAATTTTCATAATTGCAAGCACTGCGGAGACGAACAGGGGCCCGTTTGACATGGCTGAAGCGGAGTCGGAAATTACTGCGGGCTTTCATACCGAATACTCCGGAATCAAGTTCGCATTCTTCTTCCTTGCAGAGTATGTGAATCTGTTCATAATATCAGCTGTTGCCGCCACGGTTTTCTTCGGCGGATGGATGCCCCTTCACATCGGCAATATAGAATTCTTCAACAACGCCATGGACCTGATCCCGCCGATAGTGTGGTTCTTCATGAAGATCGCGGTGATCATGTTTCTTGTCATGTGGTTCAAATGGACATTCCCGAGACTGAGGATAGACCAGCTGCTTACGCTCGAGTGGAAATATCTTCTTCCTATAAGCGTGGTCAATCTTCTTCTCATGTCTTTCATCGCTCTGAAAGGATGGCATTTCTGATATGAAAATTGCAAAGAGTGTTGCGCGATACATAGGAGATGTGCTTTACGCACTCAAGACCCTGCTGACAGGCATGAAAATAACCGGATA
>DAIQRO010000022.1:0-649 GCA_036786155.1 Bacteroidota bacterium | reverse complement strand
ATTACTTCTTCCACCCTAAGGAGATCCTGACTCAGCAGTATCCGGAAAACAGGGACACTCTGAAAATGTTTGAGAGATTCAGAGGTGAAGTGGTCCTGATCCATGACGAAAACAACGAGCATAAGTGTACGGGATGTTCGGCATGCGAGATAGCATGCCCAAACGGCACAATTGAGATCATAAACAAACGTGAGGTTGATCCCGAAACAGGAAAGTCAACCAAGGCGATAGACAAGTTTGTCTATCATTTGCAGATGTGCACATTCTGCAATCTCTGCATAATTGCATGCCCCACTGATGCAATTAAGATGTCACAGGATTTTGAGCATGCCGTGTTTGACAGGACACAGCTGACAAAAGTTTTAAACAATCCCGGTTCGAAGCTGATGCCGGGAATAAGAGAATGACAATATGGAGCAGGTACTGTTTTACATATTTGCCGGAATGATACTTGTGTTCTCAGTACTTACTGTTACCAGCAGAAGAAAACTGAGAGCGGCGGATTATCTGTTGTTTGTGCTGGTTGCGGCGGCCGGACTGTTCTTCCTTATGCAGTTTGAATTTCTTGCCGCAGTTCAGCTTACGCTCTATGCAGGCGGCATCATTGTTCTGATCATATTTTCAGTGATGCTCACCAGCCATGTGAGCG
>DAIQRO010000212.1:1417-4867 GCA_036786155.1 Bacteroidota bacterium | reverse complement strand
CAAAGAAGCGCCGGGGTTTATTCACAACCCGGTAAGGATCTTGACTGTCGGCAGACTGAACTGGATCAAAGACTATGAAACCGCCGTATCCGCTTTCGGTATCCTGAAGAAGATAGGAGTCAGATTCACCTATGATATTGCCGGAGAAGGCCCGGAAATGGAGCGCATCAGGTTTGCCGTTCATCAGGCCGGCATTGAAGATGATGTGAGATTTCACGGGAAGCTGTCGCATGAAAAGACAGCCGCGATGATGAGAAGTTCCGACATTTATCTTCAGACCAGCATGCAGGAAGGCTTCTGCGTATCCGCGCTTGAGGCGCAGGCGACCGGTCTCCTATGTGTTGTAAGCGATGCAGACGGGCTTAAGGAGAATGTTGTTGACGATGTTACAGGTTTTGTTGCGGAGAGGAGAAATCCCGGCAAGTTTGCCGAAAGGCTGATAAGTGTGATCGGCATGGAAGAAGCCGTCAGAAAAGAAATTGCAATGAATGCAAGGACAAGGCTTGAGAAAGATTTTACATATGAGAGGCAGAAGAAACTTTTCAATGAATATTTCTCGGACCTGAACAAAGCCGACCTACAAATGAACAACTCGCATAAATGAAGATCTCAGTTGTAAGCCCGGTTTACAAAGCCGAGAAGATTGTAGATGAACTTGTCAGGCGTCTTACTGAAGTATTGCGCGGACTTGCAGACGATTACGAGATCATACTTGTGGAAGACTGCGGCGGCGACGATTCATGGAAGAGAATTGAAGAGAACTGCAGGCGCGACAGCCATGTGAAAGGAATTCTTCTCAGCAGAAATTTCGGACAGCATTATGCGATCACGGCCGGCCTGATGCAGGCAACCGGCGATGTGATAATAGTGATGGACTGCGACCTTCAGGATGATCCCGCTCACATTGCAAGACTGCTTGAAGAGTATAACAGAGGTTATGAGATTGTCTTTACGCGAAGAATAGGAAGGAAGCACTCATTCTTCAAAATGATCACGGCAAAGATCTATAATTCGATGTTCACACTTTTCTCCGACAAGAACTACGAGCTGAATGTCGGCTCCATGACAATGTTCAGCGCAAGGGTCAAGGACGAGTTCATAAGGCTCAAAGACCAGGACCGGCTTTACATTCAGCTTCTGAAGTGGATTGGATTCAGGTCAACGCATGTGCCGGTCGAGCACAGGGAGAGATACGAAGGAAAGTCAAGCTATTCCATCTCAAAACTGTTTCTCACGGCAATACAGGGCTGGACATCCTACTCCGACAAACTGCTCAGGCTTTCAATATATTCAGGACTTCTTATCTCTGCGATCACTTTGCTTGTGGGCATATACATTGTAATAAGCTACTTCCTTAAAAGCTTTCAACCCGGATGGCCGAGTCTGATCGTTGCAATACTTTTCTCAACAGGGCTCATACTTATGAGCATAGGCATCACGGGAATATACATTGGGAAGATCTTTGAGCAAACCAAACAAAGACCGCTTTTCATTATTGACAAGAAACTGAATCTCTGAGTGAAGAAGCTCATAATAACACAATCGAACTACATTCCGTGGAAGGGATATTTCGATTCCATCAATTTGGCGGATGCGTTTGTGATTTACGATGATATGCAGTACACGCGCCGCGACTGGCGAAACAGGAACATGATCAAGACGAAGGACGGTATGAAGTGGCTCACGATCCCGGTGGAAGTCAAGGGCAAGTATTTTCAGAAGATCAGTGAAACAAAGATCAGCGACAAGTCATGGGTGCGAAGCCACTGGGACACTATCCGCCACAGTTATTCAAAGGCAGAGCACTTTGACGAATACAAAGACATTTTTGAGGAGCTTTATCTCGGCTGTGACGAAGATCTTCTGAGCAAAGTGAATTACAGGTTCATGAAAAAGATCAATGAACTGCTTGGGATCGATACGCCGATGATATGGTCATCCGAGTTTCAGCTCAAGGAGGAAAAGACTGAGCGACTCGTTGACATCTGCATGAAACTCGGGGCAACGGATTATTACTCTGGCCCTGCGGCCAAAGCATACATGAACGAGGAGCTGTTCAGGGAGCATAACATCAATGTCCATTATTTTGATTACTCCGGCTATCCTCCGTACAGACAGCTTTACGGAGAATTCACACATGCGGTCAGCATAATTGACCTGATCTTTAACGAAGGACAAAATGCAACAAAATTTATGAAATCATTCAAAGAATCATGAAAACAAAAAAGGTAGTGATAATCGGCAACACATCGAACGCAAGGCTTGCAAAGTATTTTTTCAGCTACGATTCTGACTATGAGCCCGTTGCATTCTCCGCTCATGCCAAGTACATAGAAAGCGACGAATACGAAGGATTGCCGCTTGTGCCGTTTGAAACGCTTCACGACAAGTACCCGCCGGATCAGTTTGAGGCATTTGTTGCGGTGGGATATACAAAGATGAACAAGATCAGGGAAATGCTTTACAACGAGTGCAAGTCAATGGGCTACACAATGGCGAATTACATAAGCTCACGGTGCAGTTACCTTTCGCAGTTTCAGCCGGGTGACAACTGCTTCATTCTCGAAGACAACACGATTCAGCCGTATGTGAAGATCGGAAACAATGTTGTGCTTTGGAGCGGCAATCATATCGGACATGATGTGGAAATTTCGGATCACTGCTTCGTCACTTCGCATGTCGTTGTTTCGGGTTTCGTAAAGATCGGCCACAACTCATTTCTCGGAGTGAATGCAACAATAAGGGACGGAATCACAATAGCTCCTCAGACGCTTGTTGCTGCCGGGGCGATAATTATGAAAGACACTGATGAAAAGGGAGTGTACCTTCCTGCCAGGAGCACAAAGTTTGAGAAAAACAGCGATGAGCTGAAGATATCCTGAGAGTATGCAGAAGTGGAAAAAGCTTGGACTGCTGTACAACGCATCCGGCGAAAGGCCGTGGATGATGACGCACGCAATGATGCCGGTGCTGGACAAGATTGATAATGACAGGGCGAGGATCTATTTCTCTGCCAGAGATGAAAGGAACAGGTCGCAGGGCGCTTACATTGAAACAGACCTGAATGATCCGTTCGGCATTCAGGAAGTGAGCGCTGAACCCGTTCTTAAACTGGGGCAACTTGGTGCATTTGATGATTCGGGAATCATGCCGACGAGCATTGTGAATCTTGAAGGCAGGAAGTACATGTACTACAACGGCTGGACACTTGGCAGGAATGTTCCGTTCTTCTCCTTTAACGGAGTTGCTGTGAGCAGTGACGGCGGAAAGACGTTCAGGAAGATATCGAGAGGCCCGGCAGTTCTATACTCAAACGACATTGACCCTTACTCGACATTTGCACCGTTCGTGATTACTGATGAAGGGAAGTGGAAGATGTGGTATGTGTCACTTATCAAATGGGTTGAAGAGGGAAGCACGCTGAAGCACTACTATAATATCCGGTACGCG
>DAIQRO010000212.1:902-1407 GCA_036786155.1 Bacteroidota bacterium | reverse complement strand
CAAGGGGCATGTATGCATTGACTTTGCAAACGAGCACGAATATGCCATTGCAAGGCCTTTTGTGTTGAAGGAAGACGGGATGTACAAAATGTGGTATTCGGTGAGAGAGTCTGCTAAGGCAAAAACATACAGGATCGGTTACGCGGAATCTCCTGACGGCATGAACTGGAAAAGGATGGATGATGAAGTTGGCCTTGACGTTTCCGGTGATGGCTGGGACAGCGAGATGATAGAGTACGGATTCATTTACGATCACGGAGGCAAACGCTTCATGCTTTACAACGGAAACAGTTTCGGAAAGACCGGTGTGGGTTTGGCGGTGCTTGATAATTCATAAGAGATGAAAACGAAAGAGCCGGATCGAAGGCACATAGGATTCAACAAACCCTATCTTACCGGAAGGGAAACCGAGTATATACTTGAATCCGTAAGATCAAGGAAGATCTCCGGAGACGGTGTCTTCACAAAGAGATGCCATGAGTTCTTCGAGAAGAGATTCGGCTTC
>DAIQRO010000212.1:0-892 GCA_036786155.1 Bacteroidota bacterium | reverse complement strand
TTCGTCTCATCTGCAAATGCTTTTGTGCTAAGAGGTGCGAAGATGGTCTTTTGCGACAGCGAGCCTGACACGCCGAATATTGATGCGGGAAAGATCGAAGAGTTGATCACGGAAAAGACGAAAGCAATTGTAGTTGTGCATTATGCAGGCATGTCTGCGGACATGGACAGGATAATGTCAATTGCTGACAAGCACGGGCTTTTTGTGATAGAGGATGCGGCACACTCAATTGACTCATACTACAGATCAAGGCCGCTCGGTTCGATCGGTCATCTCGGATGCTTTTCATTCCACGAAACAAAGAACCTCATTTCGGGAGAAGGCGGTATGCTGGTGATCAATGACGAAAGATTCTTTAAGCGGGCCGAAATCATAAGAGAGAAAGGAACAAACAGGTCCGCATTCTTCAGAGGCGAAGTCGACAAATACGGTTGGGTTGATATCGGCTCATCTTTTCTTCCTTCGGACATAATTGCTGCGTTCCTCTTTGCACAGCTTGAGAACCTTGATGACATACAGTCAAAGCGAAAGCACATCTGTAATTACTATCACTCAAATCTCGGTGATCTTGCAGAGAGGGGCCTCTTCGAATTTGCACGCATCCCCAAATATGCAACGAATAACGCACACATGTTCTATGTGTTATGCAGAAGCCTTGATGAAAGAAACAGGCTGATAACTTATCTGAAGGAAAGAACAATTTACGCGGTGTTCCACTACCTGTCTCTCAATGAAAGTGAATATTTCCGGAAGTTTTCGGACGGAAGAAGGATGCCGAACTCTGACAAGTACACTGACAGGCTCCTGAGGCTTCCTTTCTATTATGAACTGTCTGACGATGACCTTGACTATGTGGTTCATCACATCAGGAAATTCTTCGGGGAAAATGCAC
>DAIQRO010000021.1:22736-24974 GCA_036786155.1 Bacteroidota bacterium | reverse complement strand
CTGCCATTAAACAGCACCGAAACCAAACTTCCCTTTGAGTCATAGACCGAAAGTCTTACCTCAGCTTCTGACTTAAGTCCGAACCTTATTGTGGTTGTGGGATTGAATGGATTTGGATAGTTGTCGCTAAGATGAAACTCAGATGCCGATTCAGTATTGGTTCTTATGATCGTACTTTCTTCGGTTCTGGCAGAGACGGTGTTTGTATAATCGGAGATTCCAAAGTTATTGAAAGCGCAAACCTTGTAGAAATATACATTATCGGGAGTTAGCCCAACTTCCTGATAGGTCAGAACGTCTGAGCCAACGGAGTCAATGAACTCAAAGTACGGAATGCCGGGCCTTTTTCGCGCGACTATGAATCCAAACTCATTGACTGCATTGTCTTCCCACTGGATCTTTATGGAAGTCAGCGTTGTCTTCACAACCTGAAGATTGGTAGGGGCGGAGGGAATATTTGTAGTATCCCCATAAGTGGCTACAGTGTCAGAATTGGAATAACCGGAATTCCCGCTACTGTTGTAAGCATAAGCTCTGTAATGATAGAGCCTGTTAAGCAGGATCCAATAATCGTTGTAGATCCTTACGTTAGCATTTGTATATCCAACCACTTCCCAGTAAAGTGAATCCCCGTCCAATGCTCTTTCAACAATAAACCCGAGCTCATTGTTAGAGTTGTCTTCCCATTTTACCTTCACATAGGAATTGTCTTCAAACTCCGCTTCAAGTTCAGTCGGGCTGTTTATGTTCTGAGCAAAAGAAGCTGTCCCAATATCGATCAGCAGGACCGAAAGGATTAGAATATACTTTTTCATGATTTCAAATTTTGGAAATATATACTTGTGCTTTGTCATTATTGATTCAAAAATATCCCAAGCGGAATCAATTGCCAAACATTTTTTACTGCTATTCGTAGGATTCTAATAGGCCAAAAGAATTGCAATTATTGCGATAAATGACAATATTGAAAGCACAAAATCCTGCAAATTTTCCCCAATTTAGACAATAATGAAGGTCACAGACGATCTGTTTCAACTTATTAAGTCGCTGGAGCAGACCGAAAAGCGCTATTTCAAGGTATTTTCAACAATGCATGTGAAGGGCGGAGAGAGCAATGTCTATTCCCGCCTGTTTGATGCTATTAACAGGCAAACAGTATATGATGAAGAGGATATAAAGAAGCAGTACAAAGAGGAGAAGTTCACATCACAGCTCAATGTGGCAAAAAACTATCTGTACAATAACATTCTCAAGAGCCTCAGGCTTTATCATTCCGAGAATACGAAGCTGAACGAGTTAATGGATATTCTCAGAGATGTTCAGATACTTTACGACAAGTCACTGTACAAGCAATGCAGGAAGCTCCTTGACAAGGCAAAGAAGATAGCGGTAAGATATGAAAAGCACGCACAAATACTTGCGGTGCTTGACTGGGAAAAGACGCTTGCGAGGACAAGCGCATATGCGGAAACCGGTGAGAAAGAACTGCTGGAGTATTACAGAGATTATAAGAAGGCCATTGAGGAGATCAACAACATCAATGAGTACTGGAAACTGGCTACCGAAGTATTTCTTCTCAGGAAGAAGAAAGGGGATATAAGAAACAAAGAGGACCTTAAGAGATTCAATCAGATCATAAAGCATCCGCTGATGCAGGATGAATCTTCCGCGCTGACATTCCTATCAAAGACATTTTACTACAACACAAAGGGGCTG
This sequence comes from Bacteroidota bacterium, assembly GCA_036786155.1. GTDB lineage: Bacteria > Bacteroidota > Ignavibacteria > Tepidaquicellales > Tepidaquicellaceae > JADJAH01. Next base: position 23,258 of record DAIQRO010000021.1, on the reverse strand, counting down.
TACTACCAGACAAACAAGGATTTCCAGAACCTGTATCTTTACTGCGGGAAGCTCGTGAAGCATATTGAATCAAACGAGTACCTTTTCAAGGAGGACAATTACGTATCAGCTCTTTACAACCTGCTGCTTGTGCAGATTGAGCTGAGGAAATTCGGTGAAGCATTCAAGACCATCACAAAGCTGCGGGGAATACAGTCGGGTTCAGTGACAATGCGCGCGAGGATCTTTGTAACATCCTACGATACAGAACTTAACCTTTATCTCAGGACAGGTGAGTTTGACAAGGGTTTGAAGCTTGTGGATGCAATAGAAGATGGCCTGAAGACATACAAGGAAAAGATAAACAAGGAGTCTGAGGTCCTGTTTGACTACAACGTGGCTTACCTGTACTTCGGAAAATCAGACCTTGACAATTCGCTGAAGTGGGTCAACAGGATAATCAACAACAAGGAACTGACCATTCGGGAGGACATACAGTGTTTTGCGAGGATACTGAACATCATTGTGCATTACGAGCTTGGG
>DAIQRO010000021.1:13552-22726 GCA_036786155.1 Bacteroidota bacterium | reverse complement strand
TTTGAACTTGCAGTTCTTAGCCACATAAAGAAGCTCATAAACACAAAGACTGACAAAGAGAAGTCGAGGATCTATGAGGAATGGAAGCATGAGCTTGAATCGATGTCAGCGGACTTTCTTGAGATCAAGGCCCTGGAGTATTTTGATTTCATTTCATGGATTGACAGCAAGATGCAGGGAAAACAACTTGCGGAGGTAGTCCGTCACAAGTGGCTGAGCAGTGGAGAATGATGCCGGAATGCCCGGCCGGACTCAAGTTCAGGCGTTGCCGGTCATGAAGGCTTCGATATCATCGGGTTCTTTGATCATGTGTGAAGTGAGGTTGACGGGCCCCTTGCCGGTAACGGCAATGACGTCCTCGATTCTTACGGCTGTGCCGCGGAATTTTTTCGGTACGGATGTCATGTCGCCGGGGATATATATCCCCGGCTCGATAGTAAGCACGTTTCCCGCCTTCAGCCGGTCATTGTTGTCTTCGCGAGTAATGGTATAGCTCACGGCGTCGTGCGTATCGAGGCCGATATGGTGGCCGATCCCGTGAAGGGTGAACTTCTTCACGTCCTTCTTGTCTTTCAGAAGCCCGGCTTTCTTCAGCCCGTCAGCGATTATATAATCGCTGACCTCCCCGATCCTCTTAAAACTCGCACCAGGTCTGCACATCCTTATGCACTCCTTGTTTGCCTTCAGCACAAGATCATAAATGAGCCTCTGTTCTTTTGTGAATCTTCCGCCTATCGGAAATGTCCTCGTAATGTCCGAACAGTAATACCTGTGTTCACCGGCAGAATCTATTGTCAGAAGCTCGCCGTTCCTCAAAACACAGTTATTATCTTCATAGTGAAGTATGCAGCCGTTATCGCCGGATGCAACTATCGGATAATAAGCATTGTCCTCACTGCCGAATATTTTGTAATTGTATTCAAGCGCCGCCTGAATCTCGTATTCATGTCTTCCGGGCATTATTGATTTTATTGCCTCATAATATGACTTCACTGAAATATCTGACGCCTTTCCGATCATCTTCATCTCATACTTCGTCTTCACCGCTCTCAACCTGCCCATTATGTAGCCGATATCAATTACTTCTACGTTTGCCGCAAGCCTGTTAAGCGAATCCAGGAATGAGGATGCATATTGCCTCAGCTCTCCCGTAAGCTTGATCAATTCAGAAATGTTCACATAGATCCTTCGCAGGTTTCGGTTCTTCGCCATATTCAGGTACTTCTGCAATTCTGAATTCTCAAGCGCTTTCCTGATTCCCAGCTCGCTGTTTACGTTTTCATATCCCAGTCTCAGTCCATCCCATGTTTCATACATTTTATCCTTCTTCTGGACAAAGAGAATCTCGTTGCTGCCTGTCTTTCCGATCTCCTTGTCGGAGATCATCAATGCTGCATTCGGTTCTTCAAATCCTGTAAGGTAGTATAAGTTCTTGTACTGCTTGAACCTGAAATTGCCGTCAAAGGATTTGTTGAAATTTGTGCTTCCGAATATTACGGCTACCGCATCCCTGCCTATCACTTTGCGGAGAAGTTCTCTTCTTGACTTATGAAATGCCTTTTGATCTTTGTCCATGATTAGATTTGTTTGCCTGATTATGTACGTATTCCGTTTTGCTTTGATTCAATAAAGATGGAAGACATGGTCAGTCATCAAACTGGTGCTTGTTCATTTTGTCGAGCCCGTTGATGCTGATCGGATACTCGCCTGTGAAACATGCCGTGCAGTAATCTGTTTTTGGATTCATATATGGCACTGATTCTTTCAGACTCCTGAAGCTCAGATAGTGGAGGCTCGTCAGCCCAAGCTCGTCCCTTATCCCCCCAATATCCCCTTTCATCTGATTAGCAATGAGCTCATCTCTTGAAGGAAAATCCATTCCGTAATAACAAGGTGCGACCACAGGAGGTGATGTTATCTTGAGATGAACCTCCTTCGGACCTGCCTTCTGCACAAGTTCCACCAGCAGCTTGGAAGTGGTGCCCCTTACAATTGAATCATCAATGATGACAATCTTACGGTCGTTTATCACTCCTCTGACAGTATTGAATTTTGTTTTGACCTTCATCTTCCGCTTGTCCTGTCCGGGTTGAATGAACGTCCTCCCAACATAGTGGCTTCTTATCAATCCGATTTCATGCTTCAGGTTCTTATTGTCCTTCACATTCCTGTTAAAGTAGCCGAGTGTTGCAGTATTGGATGAGTCGGGTACATTGATTACGGCCACTTTCTTCTCATCATCGTCCGCCTGAGGTGAGGGGCTCTCTTCCGCAAGTGACTTTCCGAGCTTCCTTCTCACCTTGTCAACTTTTTCCTCGAATATGAGACTGTCGGGACGTGCAAAGTAAATGTACTCGAAGATACAATGCCTGAACTTCTCCGCTTGCCCTATGCTGAAAGATGTTTCCTTTCCTGAAGAAAGTGAGTGTCTGTCTATCATGATCACTTCTCCGGGTTGGACGTCGCGAATGTACTCTGCATTTATTATGTCAAATGCGCATGTCTCCGAAGCGAATACAAAACTGCCTTCAAGCTTACCGAATGCAAGAGGCCTTACGCCGTACGGATCCCTTACTGCAAACAGTTTGTCATCAGTCAAAATGCAAATGGAATATGCGCCTTTGATCTGACTGAAAGCGTCAATGATCTTATCGGTCATTTCCTTCTGATCGCTTTGGGCAATGAGATGCAGTGCCAGCTCCGTATCTGTGGTTGTCTGAAACAAAGTTCCCTTGGCTTCAAGCATGCTCCGGAGTTCCATTGTATTCGTGAAGTTGCCGTTGTGAGATACCGCCAAATGGCCATCCTTAAAATTCACCTTAAGCGGCTGTATGTTGTTTCTGCTGTCACCCGAACCAGTTGTGGAATATCTTGTATGTCCGATGGCAGATTCGCCTCTCAGTAAGTCCGTGAGTATTTTTGAATTGGCAAAGACGGATAGCACTAACCCGTGATCTTTGTGAATGTTGAATCTGTATCTTTCTCTTTGAGCGTCATACTCCGACGTAACAATTCCTGCGGCTTCCTGTCCTCTGTGCTGAAGAGCATGCAGTCCGTAATAAGTCATAACGGAAGCATCAGGATGTCCGAAAATTCCGAACACCCCGCAATTGGAATGAATTGATTTAAGAGGATTCAATTTGTGATATGATTGTTGACGATTTTAAATTACTTCTTTTGTGAAACACTTGAAAGATAATAGAACCCTCAGCATTTTCATTATACATATTTGACGGCAGTTTATGAAAAGAGGTCGGGACATTTTTTGATCAATCCTGATCATAAATGTCTGCGATCATATCATGCGGGTAGCGGAAAATGCGTTCAGAAACTGTATCTTAGAAAAAGGCTGAGCGAGTTTGCTGAGTAGTCGGCGGTGCTGTAAACATGCGTAAATGCTGAGGTCCCTTTGCCGGACGCGGTCTGAGTGTATGTGCTGTATTTCTTCTCCCTTTGCTGACCTGTGTACGATAGCGCCGCAGTAAGATTGAAAAGAAAATCATACTGAAGCGAAATTCCGTACTTCAGTTTTATCACGTCAGGGTTGTTGTAAATGACAAATCCGTTCGATTCGTTATAGTTGCCCATCCTTCCGAAAGATCCAAATCCTTCCAGCCGGAACTTTTCTCCGAATTTATAGCCCAGAGCCGGTGTAATGATCAGGTTTGACACTGAGTTCTGAGTGTGAAGAGTCGCAGTAGCGGAAACAAAGAAATCCGGCTTCTTCTGTGGAAAGGCCTGAAGTGACAACCCGGCCTGTGTCTGATGCTCCCCGTTAAGATATGAAAAACTTCCCGAGATCCCGGCCCTGAATACAGAGAACCATCTGTAAACAGTAGCCGAAAGCACGAAATCCTTTTGCTCTATGAGTGTATCCCTGATTGACGGTATCGTTCCTCGGATGAGGCCGTAGGACTGAGATGCAGTGTAACCCAAATTGTCGAACGAGGCCATTGTTGTATTCTCGCTCGTCTTCACATAATGCCCTGCGGCATATATGACAAGGCCCTGAGCTGCACGGAAGCTGAACTCATTGAAAAGTCGCCCCTGTTTCTGATTATACTTGTCGGAAACTCTCTGATCGCCGAACATATACTGTTTCTCTCTTTGAGAATTCAGGTAGCCGAATGCATAACTGATTTTCAGCCATCTCAAAGGAAGCTGGCTCAGGCCGATTCCAAAGCCGGATTCGCTCCCGTTCAGTGTCTGTTCGCCGAATTCATTGCTTCCTCCGTCAAGATCAAGATCTCCGTTGCGCTCTAAGTCATTTGTTCCCGAAATCATTCCTCCGCCGGCAAGGTCGTAAATGAAATCATTCGTCAATGGCTTGATGCTCTCTTGTCTGGAGTCGGACATGTCAAAGAAAACATCGTTGGCATCTTCCTCCCGTCCCATGAACATACAGCTGTAGTAGAGATTCCTTTTTATGATGCCGTCAGAGTAGCCGGTGTTCACGGCCTTGCGGAAGTGAGGTATTGCATGCGCATATTCCTCAAGCTCAAAGTATGCTGTGCCGAGCCTTGCACGAAGAAGATATGATTCTATACCGTTCTTTAGTGCCCTCTCGCCCATTCGAATGAGCTTATTCCACTCCTGATTGTCAAAATACTCCTGCGTCTTTTCATGAACATACTCAACTGTCAGCTCATTCTGAGCAATTGCACTTGCGCAAATGAGCAAAGAAATAAAGGCGGTTATGCCCAATGACCGGTATGCTCTTTTTAAGTGGATCATCATTCTGAAGATGCTGTACTTTCCAGGTGTCATGTGTTGAAGAAGTCGAGTCACAGATCATACAATTTAGTTTATTGAGCCTCCAATAGAAATTGAGTTAGGCCGCATTCGGCTAATGTGCAAGTAGTTTCAATCTACCCTTGCATAAAATCACATTGTCAGACGAGCATTATTTTATCTGTAAATTCATGCCTGACGAGATAAGCGCCAATATGGAATAAATTATTGCGCTTCTTCTTAACCGCTCAATTCTTAATTTGATTGAAACAACTTTTATGAAAAGACTACTCATACTTGGTGCCGGTACTGCGGGAACAATGATGGCAAATCATCTGAAGCCTTTGCTGAGCAAGGATGAATGGGAGATCACAATTGCCGAGGAAAGCAAAGTGCATTACTATCAGCCCGGATACATCTTCATTCCGTTTGATATGTACACTCCCGAAGAGGTCTGCCGGCCGACAGAAGAGTTTATACCCGAAGGAGTGAATTTTGCAAATAAGAAGATTGACAGAATTCTTCCCGATGACAACAAAGTGCTTATGGCAGATGGCTCGGAGATCGTTTATGATATTCTGATCATAGCAACAGGAACTCAGCCAAGTCCGGAAGAAACTCACGGCATGCTCGGAAGCCAGTGGCGAAAGACGATCTTCGACTTCTATACATTTGACGGGTGCGTTGCGCTTCGCGACAAACTGCGGGACTGGCCAGGCGGGAAATTTGTGGTGCATATTGTTGAAATGCCGATCAAGTGCCCCGTTGCTCCGCTTGAAGTTGCTTTCCTTGCGGATTCATATTTTGAGGAAAAAGGCATCAGGGACAAGGTAGAGATATCGTTTGTAACTCCGATGAGCGGTGCATTCACAAGGCCAAAGGCGGCGCGTGCATTCGAGCACATACTTGTTGAGAAGAACATAAAGATCATTCCTGACTTTGCCATTGAGCGTGTTGAAAATGAAGAAAAGAAGATCATTGATTACGGAGGAACTGAAGTGAGCTTTGACCTGCTTGTGACAGTGCCGACAAACAAAGGCTCAGGTGTCATAGAACGTTCCGGGTTAGGCGATGATCTGAATTATGTTCCTACCCACAAGGGCACGCTTCAGTCAAAAGTGAAGCCCAATATCTTTGTAATAGGGGATGCAAGCGATCTGCCGACATCAAAAGCCGGATCGGTGGCACATTTTGAAGCGGAGATACTGACTGAGAACATTCAAAGGTACATCAAAGGTGAAGCTCTCATGGATGACTTTGACGGACATGCGAACTGTTTTGTAGAGACCGGTGAAGGCAAAGCCCTCTTACTTGACTTCAACTACAATCAGGAACCTGTTGAAGGCACATTTCCAATACCCGGTGTGGGACCGCTGAGGCTGCTAAAGGAAAGCCGCATGAACCATCTGGGAAAGCTTGCATTCAGATGGATCTACTGGAACATGCTTTTGAAGGGCTCGGACATTCCTTTTGTCGGTTCACACATGACAGAAGAAGGCAAGAAGATTGAAAAAAATAAATAACACAACTTGGAAAAGACAATTGCTGGAAAAACTGTGGCAGTCAATGAGGAAGGTTATCTGACCGATCAATCACAATGGACAAAGGAAGTGGCGGAAGCTATTGCCGGAGAAGAAGGAATTGATCTGACTCAAAGGCATTGGGAGGTTATAGCCTATCTTCAGGATCAGCATAAGCAGGGCGTTGCCCTGAGTATAAGAAAGATCGGCAAGAGCGGAGTGATTGACATAAAGGAATTCTATCAGCTCTTTCCGAACGGTCCGCTGAAGATATCCACAAAGATTGCGGGAATTCCAAAGCCCGCAAGCTGCATATGAAAATTCAAACAAGCAAAGACATGAACAGCAACAGCAGTATTAAAAAGATGATGATAATTCTCTCCAAGGCCACGCTCGAAAATGTGTATGCGGCATTTGTGCTTGCAAACGGAGCGCGGATGGAGGGTATAGAAGCGGAAATGTTCTTCACTTTCTTCGGACTTGAAGCCATCCACAATGAAAAGCTTGAACATCTTCACGTGGCCACGGTCGGAAATCCCGCAATGCATATCCCCACAATGCTCGGCGGACTCCCCGGTATGGAAGCTTTTGCTACGAAGATGATGAAGAGCGAAATGGAGAAGATAGATATGCCGGATGTAAGGGAGTTTCTTGAAATTCTCAAAGCATCCGGAGTGAAGCTATGGGCTTGCAAGCTTGCAATGGACATGTTTCACTACAGGAAAGAAGACATGTATCCCGAAGTTGACGGCATCCTTACAGTTGGCGGCTTTTATGAAAGAGGAGCCGGCGAAGGCGTTCACATACTCTTCATCTGATTGCTGAATGCCCTGTTGGAAAGCATCCGGTACATAGAATCTCCAGATCTTTCATCAGAGGAGATGCTGGATCTGTATTCGGATGCAGGGTGGACCCTGTACACGAAAGACCCCGGACAGCTTAAGGAAGCGATTGACGGTTCGCAATATGTAGTGCAGGCAAGAGATGACGGAAAACTGATCGGGCTGGTAAGATGCATAAGTGACGGAAAGACGATTGCCTATGTTCAGGACTTGCTGGTTTTGAAGTCTTACAGAAGATGCGGCATTGGCACAGCTCTGATGAGGATGGTAATGGATAAATACCGTCATGTCCGCCAGCTTGTGCTTCTGACAGATGACACTGCAGAGCTTCATGAATTTTATGAATCACTTGGCCTTGCGGAAGCAAAGAGCTGTAAGCTTGCGGCGTTTGTCAGAACAGGGAAGTAATTCCGGGCGATCAGTGAACAACTCAGAACAGAAAAGGCAGAGCGGTCAACTCTGCCTTCCTGGCTTGTAGCGAAAAAGGAACTTATCTCTTCCAGAGAATTTCCATTGTCTTGATTTCCTTTCCATCCTGCATCATGTACATCTCCATTTTCTGATTGTTGTCATCAATTACAGTGAAGACCTCTCTCACATCAATTTGTCCGCCCTTCATGGGATCTGTTGCTTTTCCTGTCAGAGTGCATGACCTTGAAGCATCATCCCATTTGCCTTCAAGAAACATAATGCCCGTTCCCATGTTGTCAATCCATGTTGACTGGATGACCTTTCTTACATTGTCATACCCAACTATGCTGATACCTTCAAAGGGCATTCCCATCATTGTGCTTGAATGAGTTGAGTATTGATACCTTCCTCCAAGGATCATTTTGTTCTCGGCGGAACCAACCGTTGTTACGGGTTCTCCGTTAGGGTCCATCCAGTACTTTACTTCCTCAGTCCATTTGCCGTCTGACTTTGCAAGCATTTCATGTACGGGTCCCGGAGCCATTGATGACATCCAGGCATCCATTTCTTCTTTGGTCTGTGCTTTGAGAATTGCAGGCAGGATCAACATGACTGCAAGAACGATGAGCTTTGAATTGAACTTCATTAAATTGTTCTCCTAATTGTTGGTTTGGTTTTGAAATTGAAGCAAAAATATCAATTGAAGTCTTCAATTGCTAACTATTTTGACGAATTGAACAACGGCTAATTTTCCCCATTTAGCCGGATCTGCATTCTGCCTGAAATCGGGAGATCTGGTTAGCACACTTAATCCTGTTGCAGACTTGAAAGACATTAAATATCAGGGCTCAAGTTTTTCATTTCTCTTCACAAAAGCTGTAAGTAAATTACATGAAAGAAGTTACGGTATTGAAACAGACAACCGGCACGATACTCATGGTCAGGCCTGCATCTTTCGGATACAATCCCGAAACTGCGGGATCAAATGCTTTCCAAAAGAACATTTCAGCGGCTGATATCGGAAGTGCATCCAAACTTGCGATAGAAGAATTTGACCGTTTCGCCGGCGATCTTAGAAACGCCGGCATTGAAGTGGTCATCGTTGAAGATACAAAAGATCCTCCCAAACCCGACGCTGTATTCCCAAATAATTGGTTTTCCACACACATTCTCTATGATGGAAGAGGACTGATCTTCATTTATCCGATGATGTCTCTTCTGCGTAAAGGAGAAGTGCGCTATGATGTAATCAACATGCTTGCGGAAAAATATTCGTACGGAATTGAAGACCTTTCGAAATCAGCAGGAGTGCTTGAAGGAACAGGAAGCATAGTGTTCGATCATGTGAACAAACGTGCGTTTGCAGCACTTTCACCCCGGACGCAAAGAGCATTGCTTAATGATGTGTGCGGGATGCTCGGCTATGAGCCGGTGCTGTTTACGGCGGTTGATAAGAAGCTTCAGGAAGTTTATCATACAAATGTTGTGCTCACGATAGGCGAAACCTTTGCGGTGGTCTGCACTGAAATGATAAATGACGGAAGAGAAAGAGCGAGAGTTGTTGAACTTCTGTCTGCCGGCGGCAGGGAAGTAATCGGGATCTCTGAGGAACAGGTGAATTGTTTTGCGGGAAACATGCTTCAGCTTAATGACAAAGAAGGTGTTAAGGT
>DAIQRO010000021.1:0-13542 GCA_036786155.1 Bacteroidota bacterium | reverse complement strand
AAGCTTACCGCAGTCTGGATGAAATGCAGAAGCAGAAGCTTGCCGAACACAACCCAAAGATTGTGCGGGCGCATATCAGCACTATAGAGGCCATTGGCGGAGGAAGTGCCCGCTGTATGATTGCCGAGATCTTTCATAACCAATGACTTCTTATTGATAATCCGGCGTCCGCCGCGGAAATCGTTTCTCCGAAAGGAACAACCGGAATATTTCAAAGCTACTCACCGCAAATATTGCATGTCCAAAGTAACAGGTTATCAGGCGAAGGTTGAAACATGCCATGAGCTGACATCAAACTCATTTTCTGCCAAATGTCACAGAATGCGTATTCAGGGCTGACGCCCGAAGAGGTATCAAAATCCCGCGAGAAGTTTGGATCCAATCAGGAAGATTTAAAAGAAAGAAACGCCGCCTTAGATCTGCTCCGTGATATAGTCACCGAGCCGATGTTCATACTTCTTGTAGCATCAGCAATCATTTACTTTGTGCTCGGAGAGAAGTCAGAAGCCGTCATAATGCTTGTGGCAATTCTCATCGTTGCGTCCATTTCTTTTTATCAGGAAAGAAGAAGCCACAATGCAATGGAAGCCTTGAAGAAGCTTTCAAGCCCGCTTGCTTATGTTTGCAGAAGCTCTTCATGGGAAGAGATAAGGTCCGAAGAGCTTGTGGTTGATGACATCATTTCCGTTGAAGACGGAGATCTTGTGCCTGCAGATGCTATGGTGCTTGAGTGCCACGACTTTTCTGTCAATGACAGCATACTGACAGGCGAGTCGCTTCCCGTTTTCAAGAGCAAGACGAGCAATGAAAACACCATCTATAAAGGTACGCTTGTACTGACCGGATACTGTGTTGCAAAGGTGACAGCCGTAGGAGCGGGGACAGCGCTGGCCAGGATAGAGAAGTCGATCAGGAGTGTGCAAACAGAGAAGACCCCTCTTCAACTGCAGATAAGAAAATTCGTAGTGAGGATGGTTGCATTTGGTTCCGCTGCATTTCTGCTTGTGTGGATTCTTGCATATCATCAAAGCGGAGATATACTCCACGGGCTGCTTCACGGCCTGACGCTTGCAATGTCTGTGCTTCCCGAAGAAATTCCTGTTGCTTTCAGCGCTTTCATGGCTCTTGGCGCTTACAGACTGTTGAAGGAGAATGTGATAGCCAAGCATCCCTATACTGTTGAAGCTCTCGGTGCGGCAACCGTGATCTGCGTTGACAAAACAGGTACGCTCACAAAGAATGAGATGCACCTTGCGGAAGTTTATGATCATGGAACAGGCGAGTTTACAGACTGGCAAAACGGTGAGACGGCTTTCAGCAAGACGCTAGAATTTGCCATGTGGGCATCGGAGCCAAAGCCGTTTGACCCGATGGAAGAATCCATACACGCAGCTTATGAAAAGTCAGCGCCTGCAGACATGAGGCCGCATTTCAGGATCACCCATGAATATCCGATCTCCGGAGTTCCTCCCATAATGACACACGTTCACATAGACAGGGACGGAAATTATGTCGTTGCTTCCAAAGGAGGGCTGGAGACGATCCTGTCACAGTCAACTTTGAGTGATGACGAAAAGAACAAGATGTATGAACTCGGATTGAGCATAGCCGAAAGGGGAAAGCGTGTACTGGGTGTGGCTGAAGCAAGGCCGGACATCGAACAGCTTCCTGCATCACAGGACGAATTTGTTTTTGAGTTTCTCGGGCTTGTCTCATTCAATGATCCTCCGAAAGAGAACATAGATGAAGTGATATCTTCTTTTTATGATGCAGGAATAAATGTAAAAATGATTACGGGAGATTATCCCGGGACGGCGAAGGCGGTGGCAGAACAGGTGAAAATTAGGCATGACGGTGATGTGATTTGCGGATCTGATATTATGAAAATGAAGGACGAGGAGGTTGCTGAAGTTGCAGACAGGGTAAACATTTTTGCAAGGATGTTTCCGGATGCCAAAATGAAGATCATAAGCGCTCTGAAGAAGAAGGGAGAAGTGGTGGCCATGACCGGCGACGGTGTTAACGACGGCCCTGCGCTCAAGGCATCGCATATAGGAATTTCAATGGGAAGGAAAGGAAGTGAAGTTGCAAAGAGTGAGGCGTCACTCATACTTGTTGACGATGATCTCTCTCATATGGTTGATGCCGTTGCGATGGGAAGGAAGATCTATGAGAATCTCAAGAAGGCAATACAGTACATCATTTCCATTCATATTCCGATCATAATGATCGTGACTCTACCGCTAGTACTGTTCTGGGATTTCACGGAAATATTCACACCGGTTCATGTGATCTTCCTTGAGCTTATCATGGGGCCGACGTGTTCGATCATCTATGAGAACGAACCGATCGAGGCAAATTCAATGAAGCGTCCTCCTAGAAAGATGTCTTCTACATTTCTATCAATTAATGAACTTGCAATCAGCATCTTTCAGGGGTTGGCGATCACACTTGCATGCCTATGGCTTGGATATGACACGTTCACAAAATCGGGCGATGAATCACTCTCAAGAACGGTCATTTTTTCTACACTAATATTCAGCAATCTGTTTCTCACTTTGATAAACAGGTCATTTTACTATTCCGTGTTCACAACGCTTAAGTACAGGAACACTTTACTCCCGGTTGTTATCACTATTTCGCTGGCACTCCTTTTTGTCGCAATATACATAGAGCCTGTTAGTGGAGTATTCGGCTTCAAGCCGCTAAACGCAGGGTATCTTGTTCTTTCAGCGTTTGCCGCTTTTGCGGGTACTTTCTGGATGGAGTTCTGGAAGGCAGCAAAGAGGAGCAACAGTATTGCAGGCTGAAACTGGGTTCATGCAGTTAGCAGGGAACTTTTTCATTGGTGGGGATCGGGTGAAACATATTCCGGTCCGACCTGACTGAGAATAGAAAATGTGAATCAAAATTGAACTAACTTAAAAAAATATACTGAAACTTATGGCAAAACGAATCAAGCGCGATCCGCATCATTCATGGGCGGAACCATTCAAGATCAAAATGGTGGAGTTGCTGAAGATGACAACTCCTGCACAAAGAAAGAAGACCATTGAAGAAGCGGGATTCAATACATTTCTTCTGAGGTCAAAGGATGTTTACATAGACCTGCTCACAGACAGCGGTACGAACGCAATGAGCGACAGGCAATGGGCAGGACTGATGACGGGAGACGAGGCATACGCAGGAAGCGAGAATTTTTACCATCTCGAATCCGTCGTAAGAAAGTATTACGGCTACAAGTATGTTGTTCCCACTCATCAGGGAAGAGGGGCTGAAAACCTTCTTTCACACATTACAATCAAACCGGGCGACTACGTACCGGGGAACATGTATTTTACAACGACCAGGCTTCATCAGGAGCTTGCCGGAGGCACATTTGCGGATGTGATAATTGATGAAGCGCATGATCCGGCAAGTCTGCATCCTTTCAAAGGCGATATTGATCTTGGCAAGCTTGAGGATCTGATAAAAAGAGCAGGAGCGAAGAGGATTCCTTATATATGTGTTGCAACAACGGTGAATATGGCAGGCGGACAGCCCATCTCAATGAAGAATCTGCGCGAAGTGAGGAAACTCACCAGAAAGCACGGAATACGGATATTTCTTGATATGACAAGGGTTGCAGAGAATGCATGGTTCATCAAATCAAGGGAACACGGATATGCGCATAAGACGGTTGCAGAAATTGTAAAGGAGATCTGCTCGCTCACGGACGGTGCAACTTTCAGCGCCAAGAAAGATGCGCTTGTAAACATCGGCGGATTCCTTGCAATCAATGACAAGAAACTTTATGAAGAGGCAAGCAATCTTTGCGTAGTATACGAAGGATTGCACACCTACGGAGGACTTGCAGGAAGGGACATGGAAGCAATGGCAGTCGGAATTGCGGAATCGCTCAGCGACGATCACATGAAGGCCAGGATCGGGCAGGTGCTTTATCTTGGAGATAAACTTCTGAATGCAGGAATACCAATTGTGCGGCCGGTTGGAGGACACGGTGTGTTTCTTGACGCAAAAGCATTTCTTCCCCACATAAAGCAGGACAACTTTCCCGCACAGACGCTTGCTGCAGAGATATACATTGATTCAGGAGTGCGCACAATGGAGAGGGGAATAGTCTCTGCAGGAAGGAACAAGTCCACTGGAAAGCACAATTATCCTAAGCTTGAGCTTGTGAGGCTTACAATTCCCAGGAGAGTTTATACGCAGGCACATATGGATGTGATAAGCGAAAGCATTGAAAGCGTTTATGACAGAAGAAAGAAAGTCAGAGGTCTTAAGATGGTTTATGAACCGAAGTATCTGAGGTTCTTTCAGGCGAGGTTCAAGAGGATGTGACACGGCATTTCCTGATTCCACCGGATCGAGAATCAAAAGACAAAGCAGTTACTGTGAACAGCAATTCGATCTGCACTGATATCAGAAAGCAGAAAGAAAATCCTTAGCTATACTCAGAGAACGAAGGTGTTTTGTCTTTTTCTCTTCGTGTGCAGACATGCGCTTGTCTATATCCTTAAGGAACCTGATCGCATCAGTTATGTGCGGGCCTTTGTTAAGCATTACGCATTCAGCCCTTACAGACTTTACGGCATCCGAAATTTCTGCCCTGCTGGGAATACCTTTGCTTACAAGATTTTCAAAGACCTGTGTAGCCCAAATAACAGGCAGGTGAGCAGCGTCGGCAAGCCACATGATCTCTTCCTGAACCTCTGCCATTCTCCTGAATCCCATTTCAATTGCAAGATCTCCGCGGGCTATCATTAGTCCGACTTTTCTGAATTTCATTGCCGAAAGTACAAGTGAAGGAAGATTGTTGAAAGCTTCCTTTGTTTCGATCTTTAGTACAATGCCAATACCGGTTCTTCCCAATAGTAAGAGCCTTTCATACAGCTCTTCAACATCTTCCTTTTTTCTTACAAAAGAATATCCAAGAATGTCAGAGTTGGCAGCGGCAAAAGGCAAAGTATCAATATCATCAGTTGTAAGAGATGGTATGCTAAGGTCGGTATCCGGCATGTTAACTCCTTTCTCACTTTTTAAGAATGACTTGCCTTTTGTAACGTATTCGACATTCAAGCTAATTCTTTGCGGTGATGATTTCAGTACCCTGCAATAGAACTTTCCGTCATCAAATATTACTCTTTCACCGCGTCTGACAAATTTGAAGATCTCAGGCATGGAAATGCCGATTACAATTCCCTTTTTATTTTGCGAACTGCCTGCACATTCTTCCTGAATTATCAGTTTGTCGCCTTTCTTGATAGATATTCCTTTGTCTCCACCATTCCCGGCAATAGTTCTGATCTTAGGCCCTGCAAGATCCATATAGATCCTGATCGTTCTGCCTGCCGATGATGAAGCCCTCTTTATGTTTATGAGCATTTGCTTCCACTCATCAATGGAATCATGCGCAGTGTTGATCCTGGCTATGTGCATTCCGCTTCTTACCATTTCATAAACAAGCTTGTAATCGGATGAAGCCTCTGACGGCATTGTCACCATGATCTTTGTCTCACCTTTCACTGACGCCTTTCCGAAAAGCATTGCCGAATTAACGTCCAGTAGTTTTTTGCTTTGCTCGAGATCAAGACTGCTGAACTTTCCGGCGGGATACTTGGCTCCAATTAGCAACGAGAGCAGATACTCTGTTTTCTGCAGATTATTAAGAACATATCCCTCAGAATGAGCTTGTGATGAAATAGCCAGATTGCTGAGGTCGTTCTGGAGTTTCCTGATATCAACTCTCCTTACACTCATATAGTGAATCAGATTGGCAGCAGAGATCCTGTGCTGTAAGCAAGCAGACTCAATCAGTCCGGATAGCTCTTGTTCATACATGCTACAATCACTGATCAGCTTGCTGATCTTTCTTCTAATTGATCCTAATTTTCTCGAATCAGGCATCAGTTCATACGGAACCATCGCAAATTTCTTTGACAAAAATTGTGCGAAAGTTAGTTTCATTTGATCAAAAATGTTACGACTTATCTTCAGTTCACAATAAGTTTACAAACTCTTAACACACATTGTAGCAATGTCGAAGCGTTTGTAAGCCCGGATCTGCAGCGCGGATCCGCTACAGATTTGTCACAGCGGGAATACCAATTGCGGTTAAGTCCGGAAATGGGGTCACTTAAATCCGAACTGCAGCATGACGAGATGACTTATTGCATCTGTAAGCCAAATCCGGCAGATGATATCTTCTGATTTGTCAATTGAGGTTCTAAATTAAATGAGATAGTTTTGTGCCTAAACAAAACAAACTACAAATATGAAACTGAACGAACCACTGGTGATGGAGCTTGAACAGGAAGCACAGTCAACCAGAAAGATGCTGGAAAGGCTTCCCGCAGACAAGCTTACCTGGAGGCCGCATGAAAAATCTATGACACTGGGAAGGCTGGCAATGCATCTTGCGGAAATTCCGGGTTGGGTAAATGCCACGTTGCTTGCCGATGAACTTGATTTTGCGAAGATGGACTATAAGCCTGTTGAGGCAGTATCAAGCGAGGAAGCAGTGAAGAAGTTTGATGGAACTCTTGCGTCGGCAATCGAGACGCTCAAGAAGACGGATGACGCGGAGATGATGAAAAACTGGACAATGCGGAACGGAGATCAGGTCTATTTTACGATGCCGAAGATAGCTGTGCTCAGAGGATTTGTTTACAGCCATCTGGTACATCATCGAGGACAAATGTCTGTATATCTCAGATTGCTTGATGTTCCCGTGCCGGGATCATACGGTCCTTCTGCGGATGATCCGGGAATGTAAGTCGGTTGATGCAAGATGGGTTTTTGCGGCGGGCGGCTATATATATAGCCGCCCGCTGTTTTTTACAGCCGCAGGAGGATCCGCGCCCTTGTCCGGATAACTGCCGGAGAATGTCACAACTTCTCCAGCGCTTTCTCCGCGAGCTCCTTGCCGACATAGCTTGCCAGCGCCACGCCCATTCCGTTGCAGCAGAAGCCGGCGAAAATATTTTCGCCGGCCTCCGCGATCTGCGGAAGCCCCGACTCGTTGAATCCCATTATGCCGCTCCATGCACATTCAATCTCAAAATCTTCGCCGGGAAGTATCACTTCGCGCAATAGTAAATTCAGTTTGCCGAGTATTTTCTCCGTGTTGCCGAAATCGTGCGTCTCCTCTGACTCAAAATCAAGATTCCTGCCTCCGCCAAGTATTACACGTTCGCCGTAATTGCGGAAATAGTAAAACCCTTCTTCAATGTGAAAGACTCCCCTGAATTTAAGGTCTCTTACCGGAGAAGTCGCAATAACCTGTCCTCTGCCGGGACGGATCTCAATACCCGGAAGAATAAGTGAAGTGAAAGCGTTTGAACAGCTGATGATTGCGGAAGAAGTGAAACTGACGGGAGAAGTCTTTGACGAGACTGTTAATCTGCCTGAATCGGCATCGTCTATGAATGCATCAAAGATGATCACGATCACCACACCCAACGACTGCGCCTTCTTCAAAAGCGACCGCATCATCTTTCCGGTGTCGATCTGCGATTCATGCCGGCTGAAGACAAGTGAACTTGTAAAGCTCCTGCTGAATCCGAACTTGTCAATGAATTCATCAGCTTTGCTGAATGCCTCATCCGGGAAGATGCTCTTGAGAAGCTTGTTCACTTCGTCAATCTTATCCAGGCAGTGAAGATGGCTGTCGGCAATAAGCTCATATCCTCCGTAGTTCAGAAGTCCGATCGCTTCATCGCCGAGTCTCTGCCTCAGCAAGCCTATGCCTTTCCATCTTTTCTCTACAAGCTCGGCTGTTGCGCTCTCTCCCACTCTTCCGCAATCCGTAATGATCTCCGTAAGACTACCGAAACATGCGAACCCTGCATTCTTTGTGCTTGCGCCTGAAGGCAGTGTGCCGCGCTCAAGTATCAGAACTTCTTTGTCCGGATCAATCTCTTTTATGGATACGGCCGTTGAGAGTCCGAGAATGCCGCTGCCGATAATTATGATGTCGAAATTAATGAAGGAGTTCTTTTCCCAGATTGAGAGCATGGCAGGCCGTTAAACTAACTGAGCTTGATGCAGACGTTCTTTGGCTCGGTGAAAAAACGGAGAGCTTCGAGACCGCCTTCCCGCCCTACTCCTGAATTTTTCACGCCTCCGAATGGAGTTCTCAGGTCTCTCAACATCCAGCAGTTTATCCAGACTATACCTGACTTAAGCTCAGATGCGATCCTGTGCGCTCGTGTGAGATTCTCCGTCCATAAGATTGAGGCAAGTCCGTATTCTGTGCTGTTTGAGATCCCGATCGCCTGTTCCTCAGTGTCAAACGGCATTAGAGTTACTACAGGCCCGAAGATCTCTTCCAAATTTGTCCTGCAGTTGTATGGCAGATTTTCGATGACTGTCGGTTCAATGAACCAACCGCCTGAGCATCTTCCTGAAAGCCTTACTGCTTTTCCGCCACTTAGCACTCTTCCGCCTTCATTCACGGCAAGTGATATGTGATACATGATCTTGTCAAAGTGCTGCTTCGAAACGATTGCCCCCATGTTGGTGTCCTCGAGAAGCGGGTCGCCGACTTTAAGATCCCTGACCTTTTCCGTGAAGTCCTTTCTGAACTTTTCGTAAATGCTTCTCTCAATAAGTATTCTCGAACTGCAAAGGCAGATCTCTCCCTGATTTGTGAATGACGACCTTACGGTTGTTTCAAGCATTTGTTCATAATTGCAGTCTGCAAATATCACCGTCGGATTTTTTCCGCCAAGTTCCAGCGAGAGTTTCTTGAACATCGGTGCGGCAATCGCCGCAATGTCCTTTCCGGTCCTTGTGCCTCCCGTAAATGTTACTGCCTTTATTGAAGGATGAGATACTATTGCCTTTCCGGCAGTATGGCCGTATCCGTGGATTACATTGAACACTCCCTGCGGAAAGCCGGCTTCAATGAACAGTTCCGAAAGCAGATAAGCAGTCAGCGGCGTGACTTCTGAAGGCTTCGCTATCACGCAGTTGCCTGCGGCCAGCGCCGGCGCAACTTTCCAGGTGAAGAGATACAAAGGAAGGTTCCATGGAGATATCGCTCCTACAATGCCAACCGGCTGGCGGAGCGTGTAATTGATGGCAACATTGTCTGTGCTGTGCGCTTCACTCGAAAACTGCGTGATCGCATTTGCGAAAAACTCAAAGTTCTTGATAGCCCGCGGAATGTCAACGGTTCTGGCAAGTTTCAACGGCTTTCCGTTGTCCATGCTTTCTGCAAGGGCAAACTTCTCGAGCCGTTCCTTCAGAAGCCGTGCTATCTTCATGAGAAGATCGTACCGCTCTTCAACCGATGTTGCAGACCACGCAGGAAATGCGCGCTCAGCCGCGCTTACGGCAAGCTCTACATCTTCTGCCCCCGAATCGGGGATCATTGTAAATACTCCGCCGGTGGAAGGGTCGAAATTGTTGAAGTAGCTGTTTGAATAGGGAGTTGTGAGAATCCCGTCTATATAGTTCTTGATTTTGTCCATATAAGTGTATGATCACACTTCCGTGAGCAATGATCTGAATGCAACGAATTTGCCGCCGTATTTTCTCTGATGCTCGTCCTGAAGCGAAGGCGCAAATTCAATTCTGTACTTTGAGTATTCCTCCATTGACTTGCAGTGATACTGAATTGCATAAGTTGTTCCTTCCTCAGACTTTGGCTCGTCAACTCTGTAAATTTTGTTGCCTGTAAAAAGTCCGGTGGCAAGCACATCGGGAATGTGCTTTGACCTCATCCATTCAAGCCACTCATCGTGTATGGAGTCTTCAACATTAACTGTTACGTTGTAGATGATCATTAGCTGTCGGTTGTTTGATTTTGTTCGTAGAAAAAATTTATCAGCGACTGAGGAATTACCTGCCCGAAACAGTTAAGCATTTTCAGAGACATCCTGTCCTGCCGCCGTCAACAGGCAAATTGATACCGTTGATATAAGAAGCGAGTGGTGATGCAAGAAAAGCAACCGCATTTGCAAGTTCAACAGGCTCCGCAAACCTTCCGGCCGGGATCTCCTTTTTCCACTCCGCTTCTATTTCATCGGTTGACTTGCCCATGCTCTCAGCCTTGGTTTTAAACAACGAGTACAGCCGCTCCGTCCTTGTTGCTCCGGGAAGTACGTTGTTGACTGTTATGCCGTATGGTCCAAGTTCGCCGGCAAGTGTTTTTGCCCAGCTTGCAACTGCGCCGCGTATTGTATTGGAAACGCCAAGGCCTTTCAGCGGCTGTTTAACGGAGGTGGAAATGATGTTGATAATCCTTCCGTAAGCAGAACTCTTCATGCTCTCAACGGTTGCCTGTACAAGTATCTGATTGCATATAAGATGATTCGAAAATGCGTTCATGAATTCCGATGTGTCGGCGTTCACTGCATCTCCGGCTCTCGGGCCGCCCGTGTTGTTAATGAGAATGTTCACCGTTCCGCCTTCTTTAATATAGCCATGGATCACGTCCTTCAGTTGCAGAGGTTGGGCGAAGTCAGCAATAAGGAATGAGTGCTTCTGTCCGGAAGACGTGTTCAGTTCCTTCAGAACTTCTTTGAGTTTGCTTTCGTCACGCGCGATCAGCGTAACTTCAGCGCCGGCTTCCGCAAGCCGCAGTGCAGTTGCTTTGCCTATTCCCTGCGAACTCCCGCACACTATTGCTTTCTTTCCGCCAAGGTCTATTGCGATCATCCCGGTTTGTCAGGTTAGTTCATAACTGAATGCAAGCCTGCTCCTCACTTCCGAAGGAAGCTCAGGAAGTTCTGATCTCGGAATGAGGAACGTCGGTATTTCAAGCAGGTCAGGAAACACTTTGTGCTTCTCTGCGGTCTGCATCAGGTAGTGATGCCCGGAGGAACCTCCGGTGCCGACTTTGGACCCTATCATCCTCTGCACCATGAGCGCGTGCTTGTATCTCCAAGAAGTGAAGTTCTCATCAACATCTATGAGATATGTAAGAAACCTGAACGGCAGATGAAGTATCGGTTCGTCCCTGTAAAGATTGATGAACAGCGCCGCAAGCGATGACTTGTATGAAAACTTCCGAATGCCTTTGCTCACAAGCTCATTATGCAGGCCCTCGTCAAGCAGTGCCTCAAACTTCTTCTTCGTATTCTCGAATTCACTCAACTGCCTGCTTCTCTTTTCATCCGTTAGAGATGGATTGTTAAGAATTATCTCTTTCTCATTTGAAAGCATCCTCGAAACGGCGGACATATACTCATTCAGAAAATGATAGCCGTTGCCTTCTATGAACGGGATCCTGGATAGCCAGTTGTCAACGGCTTTCAGAAGGCTTTTCTTGTTCTGGGTTTCGATCAGAAGTTTCTGGTGCTCATCAGATACAAGTGAATAGTAATTCTTGTCGTCAAATTTAACGCGGCTTTCAATGCTCAGCCCGAGCATGTTCTCCACCATTCTGAACTGGAAGCTCTGAAAACCTGAAGGGGGGATGAGATAATCCCTGAAGTCCAGGAAGTCCAGTGGAGTCATTGTTTCCAGTATGTTCAGTTGTTCGATCAATACCTTTTGTATAGCGGTGATCCTTCTTAGACGGGCAACACAAATGCCGAGGTTCTTTTCGTCTATCTTCTCCTTTGAAAAGATCTCAAGCACCGAGCCAAGTTCATGTATGATCTGCTTGAACCATAGTTCATAAGCCTGGTGTACAATGATGAAGAGCAACTCGTCATGTGCCGGTTTTCCGTATTCATCGCTCTTGGGCAACTGGCTTGTAAGTAATCGTTCGAGCTGAAGATAATCTCCGTAGTAAACGGGAGGATATGGCTTTTGCATTTGATAGGGAGTGTGAAATTTGGTTTCAAAATAAAGCTATTGAACGATTATTAAAAGTAAGATTTGTGTATTTTGTCGCGTATTTGCAGGTTGCACGGAATATGCAATTGCATTCTTCTCCAGTATAAGCCGATTATGTTTCATCTCAAACAGCAGGATAAATCGCACGGGTATCAGTCATAATAGTTAATTACAACGGAAGGAAGTTTCTGAAGAATTGTTTCGAATCACTTTCAAAGCAAACATTCAGTGACTTTGAGATAATCTTTGTTGATAACGGCTCTGCTGACGGAAGCATTGATCATGTGCAGGAAATCTCCCGGGGGCTTGAGATCCGCATCATTCGGGCGGGAAGAAATCTCGGCTTTGCAGGCGGAAATGATCTCGGCTACAGCAAGGCAACAGGCGAATTGATCGTACTGCTGAACAACGATACGATTGTTGAAGAACGATGGCTTGAAGCGCTAGTGAACAGGATTGATTCGGATGAAAACACAGGCATAGTGCAGTCGTTGGTCCTTACCAAAGGTATTCCCGCGAAATACTATGAAATGAACGGCACAGTAAATCTTCTTGGGCACAACATTATGGAGATCTTTGAAATAGCCCGTGACGGCGCCGGAGAAATATTTGTTGCAACAGGCTGTTCGCTCATTATCAGAAGAAGACTTGTGGAAGAACTTGGCGGGCTATTTCCCGAAGAGTATTTTGCTTATTCCGAAGATACATATCTCTCAATGAAGGTTAAGTTCAGAGGACTGAAGATAATTCACGAGTCGGCATCGGCTGTGCATCACGAGGGCGGCGGAACGTCCGGAAGTGTAAGCTCACCGCTGTATTTCTTTCAGGAAAGAAACAGGCTCCTGAATTTTCTCATTTTCTTCAAGGGAAGCTTCGTTGTCAAATATGTGCCATTCCTCATGCTGAACTTTATTATGAAGTTTCTTGCTTCGCTATTCTCACGCAAGTATTCATTCATACAGCTATGCCGCGCTTACGGCTGGCTTCTGATCAACTCCGGCTGGATAAAGAAGCAGAGAGATTTTGCTAAATCAATAAAGAAAGTGGATGATAACCATGTGCTGGGATATGTCACATCCAGGCTCATTGACGGCAAGTCTCTCTTCGGGAGAATGATCAACTTCGCATCGCTTGCTTACTGTAAAATTGCATTCATAAGAGTAATGGAGAACAGGAAGTGAAGATCAGAACCTTTGTCGCACTCGATCCTGACGAATCAGCAATCGCGGAGCTTGCAGGAGTTCAGAACAAACTGAAGCACGATCTCCTGCAGGAAGGCAGAGAACTGCGGTGGGAGAATTCCGGCAAGTTCCATATGACTGTCTTCTTTGTCGGTGAAGTTGATGAAGAGTTGAGCGCCGGGATTCAAAACAAACTGCAGAGGGCCGCTGAGACTTTCTCGGGAAAATGCCTTCGCTTCCGCGCGAAAGCATTGACGGCCTTTCCAAAATTCAGGTATCCGAGAGTGCTTGTGGTGGAGTTTGAGGAGGTAACCGGCGGACTGGCTGAACTTGCAGGCAATGTTGCTGATGCGGTGTCGCAATTTGGCCTCAGGCAGGACAAGCCGTTCAGGCCGCATATTACGCTTGCCCGTGTAAGACGCGATTCGAAGATCACGCTTACTGAAATTGACAAATCTGTTCCCTCCATTGAATTTGAAACACGGTGCTTAAAATACTATAAGAGTACTCTTCAGCCCGGCGGATCAGTGTATAAAGTGCTCGCCGAATATCCGTTTGGCTGCCAGAATGC
>DAIQRO010000211.1:1980-4880 GCA_036786155.1 Bacteroidota bacterium | reverse complement strand
AACAGGATTAGCCATATCGGTATTGTTGTTGTCAATTCTCAACTGCGCAGTCTAATCACAGCAGAGCAAATTCAGAATGTGACTTCTTGGAGGCGCAAGCGTTGATAAGCTCCTTTACAATCTTGATGACGAAAGCGGTTTCCTCGATGCATCATATTCAGGCAAGTTCAGGGCAGCATTCAGTTTCGGGATATTTGCAGAATATGAGCACATTAAGAAACTCGGGTTGAAACTCCAGGTGAATTACACAACCAAAGGCGGCATTCTGGAAAAAACAGTCAGATACGACAACCGCGTCAGGTACTTTCAGTTTTCACTGCTCCCGCAGTATGACATTCATATTTCGGAGAATGAATACAACGACATATTTTACCTGAATGCCGGAGGTTATATGGCATTCATGGTTCAGAGTGTGGAGAGCATTTCATACAGCGGGAATGAAACAGAGAGATTGATCACAAGCAGGATCAAAGGCACGGATGCCGGTTTGGTATTCGGAGTTGGGATCATTGCCCGGCATTTCATAATAGATGCGAGCTACAGCCATGGCCTATCCAATATCCTTGCTGATCCCGTTCATTCAGATCTTCTCAGCATTAAGAATATGAACTTCATCTTTTCCATCGGATACGGAGGAGGATTATAAAATGAAAAGTCTCAGAAACTTACTGACTGTCACCTGCTTGCTGATTTATTTGCCTTTGGTTCTGAATCCCGAATGTCCGGGAAGCTCAGGGCAGGTTTCTCCGCTCAGCGGTTCATGGAACTTTGCTTTCACTTATGACAACGGCAAAGTGTTTGCCAACAGCATTGTCAATGTTGAGCTTGACGGCAGTATTTGCGGCAAGGTCAAGGTCAATGACACGGGTGAGACATTCTATGTTACGGGAGAGGCCGGTTACGAGTATGACTCGGATTTCACAGGCAGATTTTCCGATGCCTGCGGTAATCTGGGTTATGTCACTTCAGAATTCAAAGGCACATTGTCTGAACTGCTTGGTGCGGGTTACGGTTCGGGAAGCTTTTCATTCACGCAGAAGAATCCGGGCTACAAAGGCACATGGAAAGCAAAGAGAAACTGATCCCGCATATGCAATTTGCCCGAATGCAAAATAGAGCTTTACTGGCGATCCATCTTAATATTGAATTGCAAAGCCGTTGAGAAGAATAGGATGCTCTTGCGTTCTTTGGCGATGTTATTTGCTGAAGTACATTAGTTTCCGTAATTTGAAACATTAGTTACGCGGAGTATCCGGCCGTGCCGCCCTCTTAGCGGATCGGGCATCTGTTTATTCAGGTAGTCGGGCTTCAAAAATTGGCGATTGATCAGTGCCGGTTCAAACAATACATCTAAGATTAAACAGAGGATATGAACATGTTACACTTATTCAGATTTGGTCTATTCACTGCTTTGATACTGCTTGCATCCTCTCAGATCAAGGCGCAGTCATTTGACTTTGACAGGCTTGTAAAAGGCAAAGTGTATGAATTTATGCTAACGGATAATTCTGTGATAACCGGGAAACTTGTCTCTGTGGACAATGCATCCGTAACGATAATGCAGGATTCCGCAAAGAAGACGAAGATCAATAAACAGCTCATAAAGGATGTAGCCGTTCCTGAGATCTGGAACATTAAGGACAGCAGTAATGTGTCGGCAAGCCTGAGGGACGGAAGTATAGTAAAAGGAATGGTCTTAAGCTCGGACGACAATTCAATTACACTTAAGCTCTCCGGCGGAAGCGTGCTGAAGATACTGCATAGCGAGATAGAAAGTATAGATTACGAGACCGGCACCTACACTCCGTTTGCAGACCCCAACACAACAAGGCTACTGTTCGGCCCGACGGGAAGAACTCTTAAGCAGGGTGAAGGATATTTTTCCGTAGTTGAGATCTTCTTTCCCTTGGTTGCATACGGCATTACAGATTATTTATCATTTTCCGGAGGTATCTCGATCGTCCCGGGATCAAGCGATCAGCTTTATTACTTCAATCTTAAGGGAAGGCCTTTGCATCTTGAGAACTTTGACCTTTCTGCAGGAGCGATGTATGCAAATATTACGGATGAAGACGCAAGCGGCCTGTTCACGGTTTATACTGCAGGCACGATCGGAAATGCGAAGAACTCACTCACACTCGGCACCGGATTCGGATTCGAATCCAAAGGCGGAAACAGTTCGGGCGCTTTGTTCCTGATCGGCGGCGATATGCAGGTATCCCGCTCCGTTAAGCTGATAACGGAAAACTGGCTCTACCCTGCTGATGACGGTGCATATGCTATTTCTTTGGGTGCAAGATTTTTCGGAAGACAGCTTGCGGCTGATTTTGCACTCGTTTTTCTGACAGACAATGACGGGGGATCAATAGGCGGCTGGCCTTTCATACCCTGGCTGGGACTGCATTACAATTTCTGAGAGCAATACAGTTATAGACTTTATTCAGCGGATTGCTGTTGTGAAGATTGTATCTTATTTAATGTAGATAGACTTTCATTTGGCCGAAGCCGCATTGCTAACTCGCATTACTGTTGTGTTTCATGTGTGCTGTGAGCAAACAACTCAAACCAAATCGAAATCCCTCAACCGAGATTCGTCAGAAACCCTGTGCCGAGAAGGATCAGTATCAGAATTCCGAGCAGTATCCTGTACACTATGAATATCATGTTGGACTTCGTACGGAGGTAGTTGAGCAGAAACTCGATGGAATAATATCCGACTATGCCTGATACTACTGTTGCTATTATTAGCCCCGCAAGACTCTCATCCAGAAGTATATGCCGCTCTTTGTAAAGCTCATAAACCCCGCTCAGGAATATGGCAGGCAGGCTTAGGAGGAATGAGAATCTCGCCGCGTCATCACGCTTCAGCCCGCGGAAAAGCCCTGCCGTTATGGTCACGC
>DAIQRO010000211.1:0-1887 GCA_036786155.1 Bacteroidota bacterium | reverse complement strand
AACTTCCGGGTATGAGTGCAAGCGCCTGCGCAAGTCCGATGATGATCCCGTCTTTTATCGTCATCTGCCCTATGCCCTTCGACTTTGAACCGCGCTTCTCGGCAATGAAGAGAAGTACTGCAAGCACGATGAGCGCGCCGCTTATCACATACAGTCCTCGTGCCTCTCCTTCAATGAACCTCTTGAACAGCAAACCGCATACGCCTATCGGAATCGTTCCTACAATTATAAGCATGAGTATTCTCGACTCGTTGTTGTTTGCAACGTCTCTTCTCTTCAGGGCATTCCTGAATCCGTCAACGAGGAAAATTATGTCTTTGCGGAAGTAGATGATGGTGGCAATGAGAGTGCCGATCTGTATAACTGCGGTGTAAGCGGCGCCGATGTCTTTCCACCCGAAGAATGCGGGCACTACGCGCAAATGTGCGGTACTGCTTATCGGAAGAAATTCCGTAATTCCCTGTATGATGCCGAGTACGACTGCCTTTAGGATCTCTTCCAAGTCATCGGTTTAGTGTTTGCTGGCAAGAGCCTGCAACAGGTCACACATCTATGTTTGCGTACTTTGCGTTCTCCTCAATAAACTTCCTTCTCGGCTCCACTTCTTCTCCCATGAGCACTCTGAACATCTTGTCAGCAGCAGCGGCATTCTCGTTTGTCACAAGGAGGATGGTCCTCGTCTCGGGATTCATCGTGGTTGACCACAACTGCTCGGGATTCATTTCTCCAAGCCCCTTGAACCTTGATATGACTGCTCCCTTCGGTTCTGACTTTGCCTGCGCCGGAACTTCCTCCGCCGCTTCTTCTGCTTCACCGTTGGTTATTACCGACTTCTTGTCGATCTTCAGCGACTTCAGTATCTCATCCCTTTCGCTTTCATCATAAGCATAATACTCGTTCTTTCCGCGCTTGATCTTGTAAAGCGGCGGCTGTGCAATGTAAAGCCGCTGAGTATCAATGATCTCGCGCATGTGCCTGTAGAAGAATGTCAGCAGAAGAGTGCGGATGTGGGAACCGTCAACGTCGGCGTCGCACATGAGGATGATCTTGTCGTACCTGATCTTCGACTCGTCAAACTCGTCTGAGTTTCCAAGCCCTGCGCCAATAGCGGTCACTATTGACCTTATCTCCTCATTCTCTAGTATCTTGTTGATTCTCGCTTTCTCAACGTTAAGTATCTTTCCCTTCAGCGGCAGTATCGCCTGAAATCTCCTGTCCCTGCCCTGCTTTGCAGAGCCGCCAGCGGATTCACCCTCAACAAGGTAAAGCTCGCACTGCGCGGGATCCTTTATTGAACAGTCCGCAAGTTTTCCCGGAAGTCCCGAGATCTCAAGTGCATTCTTTCTTCTCGTGAGCTCACGCGCTTTTCTCGCAGCCTCACGCGCCTCGGCGGCACGCAGGCATTTATCGAGTATCTTCTTTGCAACGGAAGGATTCTCCTCGAGGTAGTTGCCAAGCTGTTCGCCTGCAATTGACTGCACAATTCCTTTCACTTCGCTGTTGCCGAGCTTCGTCTTTGTCTGCCCTTCAAACTGCGGCTCCGGTACCTTTGTGCTTAACACGCATGTGATGCCTTCCCTGAAGTCATCACCTGTAAGTGTGATCTTGTCCGATTTCAGGATCCCGTTCTTTGTGCCGTAATTGTTCAGAGTCCTCGTAAGCGCCGCCTTGAATCCTTCAAGGTGTGTTCCGCCTTCATGTGTGTTGATGTTGTTGACGAATGTGTAGATGCTCTCGTTGTATGACTCGTTGTACTGAAATGCGATCTCAAGCTGAACATTCTCTCTCTCTCCGCTGATGAATATCGGCTTGCCTGAAATTGACTTCTCCGACTCGTCAAGATACTTTACAAAATCAACAAGGCCTCCCTTGAAGTGAAACTCCTCT
>DAIQRO010000210.1:437-4890 GCA_036786155.1 Bacteroidota bacterium | reverse complement strand
CCCATTCATGTTCCTTTGTATATTTCAGTCCTTCTGGTATGTTCATGTCAGATTTGTTTTTTGAACGCTTAAAATAACGAATAAGGAGCTTGTTTTCAATGAAGGAACCATGTCCCCATTTGTTCAAGCTCCTTGTCTCTTATTAAATAGTATCTATTCTATTCATTTATTCAGGCCATCTCTTCCACATTTGAAGGAGACTCCTGACTCTTGTGAAGATCCTGGTATATTCTTTCCCAGTCTTCATTTCTTTTCTGAGGCGTAGGATATTCAAAGTAATACTCCATATCCCTCAGAGTGGAGAAAACCCCAATGAAGAACTTCCCGTCCTTCGAATCAACTTTCATAATGTGTTTCACAAAATTGAAGTTGAAGATCTGGTGCTGTACACGAAAAACCATTTACCATTCCTTTCTTCCTGCAGTTTTCAAACGCAACCGCAGCAGGAGATCGCGGCAGCGCGGCAATTTTTAAAAAAGTGAAAAATGGAAAGATCGTATTCTGTTCGAATACAATTCGTAAAGCCTTTGAAATGGGGTTTGGCAAATATAAAGATTTATGATAAGACATTGAATTGAATTATCTGCCATCATGATTTTTTCATATATAGAGTGTTGACGATTCCAAGAAAGTTATTGACTCTTCGTGAGAATTCAAATCCGCTATCCGCGCACAGGCCTGCAAATTCGCCGGGAGTCAGAAAATTGTTCACCGACTCTGACAAGTATGTGTACGCGTGCGAACTTCCTGACACTTTATTGCCGATCACCGGCATTATCTTGCTGAAGTAAACATCAAACAGATTGTTCAGCAATCCTCCGCTCCTGAACATTTCGATCACAACAAACATCCCACCGCTCCTCAGAACCCTGTTCACCTCAAGAAGGCATTTTCCGAGATCGTTGAAATTTCTCACACCAAACCCTACTGTAACAAGATCGAATTCCCCGTTATCAAACGGCAATGCTGCTGCATCTGCGTGGACAAGATCAATGAGCTGATTGCTCTTATGAAGTCTCTGGAACTCAAGCATTTCTGCCGAGAAATCTGCGGCAACGATCTTTTCGGGAAGCAACCGCAGAAGTTCAATTGCAAGATCACCTGTTCCCGTTGCAAGGTCAAGCACAGTGTCAAACTTTATTCCGCTCTTGATGAGATCGTCAGCAATATCCTTTCTCCATTTTTTGTCAAGATTAAGCGTGAAGGCGTGGTTCAGCTTGTCGTATGTGGGAGCGATCTCGTCAAACATTGCTGAGATCTTCTTTGGCGATTTATCCGGCATCGTTATGAGAACCTCAATGCCCTGACCGGCTCAAGTTTTGATGCCAGGTAAGCAGGTATGATGGTCGCAAGAAATGTCAGCAGAAGCGCAAGGAGTGAAATGATTATGATCTGAAACGGCTCGATCAGTATCGGGACATTGCTCATGTAATAAATTTCCGGAAGTGAAAAGAAGCGGAACTTGAGCTCGGCAATGCATATTCCAAGCCCGATCACGTTGCCAAGCACTACTCCTGTAATGCCTATGACAAGCCCCGATGTCAGGAAGATCTTCATGATGCCTGCGCGGCTTGTGCCGAGCGATTTCAGGATCCCGATCGACTGAGTCTTTTCAAGCACAAGCATCAGCAGAGTGCCAACGATGTTGAATGTGGCAACAATGATTATCAGCCCGAGTATGATAGGAGTCGGAGCTTTCTGAAGTTCAACCCATGTAAACAACGGCTTATAGAGTTTGAACATTGACCGTGGATAGTAAGGATAACCGGCGACACGCTTAATTGCATTTGAGACTCTTTCGGCATTCTCAAAATTGTCCAGCTTGATCTCAATACCTGTCACATTGTTCCCGAAATCAATTGTCTTCTGTGCTGTCTTGTGATGTGTATAGTCGATGATGTCTTCGTATTCGTTCATCCCGCTTTCATAGATACCGCTCACGATGAACTGCTTTATCTTCGGAGTGTTCGCCGGAGAAGGGATCCCGTTAAGGCCGAATACTATTACCTTGCTGCCGGTATCTATCTTCATCTTTGCCGCAAGCTTGTTTCCGACAAGCAGTCTTGAGAAAATTGTATCCAAAGGCTGCAGATTGTATGCCCCTCTGAGGATCTTGTTCCTGACGCTCGAAAGGTCTGTCTCCGGTACAATGCCTTTGAGCAAAAGCCCCTCAACGCCGGCTTTGGTTCTTAGCACAGCTTCCTTCTGTACTATCTCTGACATTCCCGCAATTCCGCTTATGCTGTCACGGATGAGCTTCATACCCTCTTTATAGTCAGGCAACCCGTCCGATTTGAATGAATTGACCTGCACATGAGCTACCAGCCCGGCAACTTTGTCACGGATCTCTTTCTCGAATCCGTTCATTATTGACGTGGCAATTATCAGAGCGGCTACGCCAAGGGCAACGCCAAGTATGGAAATTGCAGTAATGAAGTGAATGAATCCGGAGCTGTTCTTTGAGAACAGGTAGCGGAGCGCTATGAATGAGCTGTATTTCAAAAGGTTACTTCTCCAGCAGGTAAGCTTTTATGAATTCCTCCAGGTCGCCGTCCATCACGCCCTGCGTGTCGCTTGTTTCATAATCCGTCCTGTGGTCTTTCACCATGTTGTAAGGATGGAACACATAACTCCTTATCTGACTTCCCCACTCTATCTTCTTCTTTGAACTCTCGACAGTCTTGAGTCTCTCAAGCTCCTTCTCCTTTTCAATCATATAGAGCTTCGATCTCAGCATCTTCATGGCATTCATCTTGTTCTGAAGCTGTGATCTTTCATTCTGGCACTGCACCACAATGCCCGAAGGGATGTGCGTAATCCGGATCGCAGTTTCAACTTTGTTGACGTTCTGCCCGCCGGCACCGCCAGCCCTGAATGTGTCTATTCTGAGTTCTGCTGGATTGATCTGTATGTCAATGTTGTCGTCTATCACCGGAGTAACATAAACCGCCGCAAACGATGTGTGCCGTTTCTTGTTTGCATCAAACGGGGAGATCCTGACAAGCCTGTGGACACCGTTCTCGGCCTTGAGGTATCCGTAAGCATATTCTCCCTTCACCTGAATTGTTGCACTCTTTATTCCTGCACCGTCTCCGTCAAGCCTGTCTGCAAGCACAGTTTCAAAACCTTTCTTCTCGCAATAGCGCAGGTACATTCTCATCAGCATTTCTGCCCAGTCCTGAGATTCTGTTCCGCCGGCACCTGAGTTTATTGTGATGATGGCATCGCGAATGTCGTCCTCATCTGATAGCATCACTTTAAATTCCGTGTCATCCAAGGTCTTAAGGAACCTGTCTGTCTCGGAAGTGATCTCTGCTTCAAGAGTCTCATCATTCTCTGCTTCCGCAAGTTCTATCAGTCCGCAAAGATCACCGTACTTTGCTTCAAGCTGTTCAAACTCTTCTACGGTTTTCTAAAGTGAGGAAGTTTTATGCAGTACGTTCAGAGCTTCCTTGTTGTCATCCCAGAAGTTCTCCGCACGGGAGAGGTCTTCAAGCTCGGTTATCTTATTTTTCTTTTCGTCGATCTCAAAGAAACCTCCTTAAAGAGCCGATCTTCTCTTTCGAGTCCTTTAGTCTGTACTTCTGCTGTTCAAACATTTTATTGTTATTTTTCTATTTCCATTTTCAAAAGCGCTGAAGCAAGCGTCTTGCCCTGTGCATCAAGCTTTAGCGAGACTGTTCCCCCGCCGCCGAGCGTATTGTTAAGTACAAAGTTCAAAGCGCGGATGTTAGGCATCTCATACCGCTTCACTTCGCCAAAGCATATTCCTTCAAAAAATTTCCTGACCTTCTCAGCCGTGACTTCCCTCTCTATCAGTTTATAGTCATCGTCTGTGTATGCAATGAGTCCGATGTTGGCCGCATCGCCTTTGTCCCCGCTTCTGCCGTGGCAGATATCTTTCAGTGTGATTTTCATCTGATTCATGAATTTAGGGCTTTTTCTTCTTCCCTGATCCTGAAGAAGAGCACTGCCGAGTTTAGAACAGTGAATATGACTGCCGTATATATGAGTCCGAAGATCATCGGCAGGCAAATTATCTCAAGACTCACAACCGCGTAGTTCGGGTGCCGCATAAATCTGTACGGCCCAGTCTTCACGAGATTGCTTCCCGGAACGCGGATTATGCGTGTGTTCCAGTACTTTCCGAGTGAGAGTATAACCCAGGACCTGATCAGTTGAAGAAAAATGAAAAATACCAAAAACAAATAACTTATTTCACTCAAATTCCCCGAAGACCTTCGAACAAGAAACTCCGTGATCATTGAGATAAAGAATGCTGTATGCAGGAGTACAATGTATTTGTAATGCTCCTGTCCTGTTTCAATTCCGCCCTCAGCCTTGAGCGTCCTGACGTTTCTTGCAGATAGCACGAGTTCGGCAAACCTCTGCAGAATGACAATTAAAATTACTGCGGCAAATGCGCTTTCCATTCCTCACGCCTAAATTCGTT
>DAIQRO010000210.1:0-397 GCA_036786155.1 Bacteroidota bacterium | reverse complement strand
CATAAGTATCATCTCGCTTGAAAATCCGGGGCCGAGCGAGGCCATCAGGCATTTTCCGGTCCGGAGTCCCCTGCGGGCAAATTCATCGAGAACATACATTACGGTTGCACTCGACATGTTGCCATATCTTTTCAATACATCACCCGTAATCGCAAGCGCATTTTCCCTAAGCCCGAGAGTGTTTGAGTATGCGTTTATCACTTTTATGCCTCCGGGATGTACAATGAAGTTTTCTATTTCATCTGGCGCCGTATTGTTCTTTGCAAGAAAGCTCCTGACGTCTCCTGTAACTGTTCCTGACACAACGGCCGGAATGTCCCGTGAGAATATCACTTTCAAACCGTCATCCACAACTTCCCATCCCATTATGTCAATGGTATCGAAGTAGAACCTGGTT
>DAIQRO010000020.1:24670-25248 GCA_036786155.1 Bacteroidota bacterium | reverse complement strand
ATCCTATCCTAAGAACTTCATATTTCAGGTGAACTACACCGGCAATGAAGACATTATTATCGGACTCGAAAGCAATTTCCAGTTTTACAGACCGGTTGATTACGATGATGATATCAAATTCGCAAACTTCTCATTCAACATGAGATACTTCTTCTGATACTGCCTGACAGCCGTCAACCCGGCTTGCTCACACAAGTCTTTTCCCGATCTGTTTTACTTCAGCAACGTCATTCTTTTTACTCCCTGCAATGCATCGCCCGCTCTGAGTGAATAATAATAAACTCCGCTGGACAAACTTCCGGCATTGAATTCAACCTCATAACTTCCAGGGCTTTGGGTATTATCCAAAAGAGTCCTGACCTTCTTTCCGGTTATGTCAAACACTTCAATTACAATCCGTCCTGTCCTCATTACATTGTATCTTATCCTGGTGGATGGATTGAACGGGTTGGGATAATTCTGTTCAAGCGAGAAAGCCTCCGGGGTTTCAGCAGAGACCTGCTCACTGCCGACCACCTGCGAAAGATCAATTTTGTACATTGACCTGCCGTGAGTCCCCGCGACAAGATAAATTGCCG
>DAIQRO010000020.1:22379-24660 GCA_036786155.1 Bacteroidota bacterium | reverse complement strand
ATCATAAACCGAAACCATCGGAAGTCCGTTGCCGAGAAATTGCCATGTACCTCCGGAATTGAAGCTGACATAGGCTCCTACATCAGAGCCGACAAACAATACATTCGGCCTTGCGGGATCTATGTCAAACGCATTGACGGGAGCATCAGGCAGATTTGAGCTGATGTCTGTCCAGTTGGCACCGCGGTTGGTTGTTCTGAATATATGCGGCTGAGGATCGATCCACTTCAGCCCGTTGAATGTGACATAAGCTATGTTGTCGTTTGTCGGATCAAATGCCACTCTTGTAATCAACCTGTACGGCAACCCGGTTGAAACCTTTGTCCAGTTTGATCCGCTGTTTGTTGTTATCCAAACGTTTGCATCGTCTGTCCCTGCCATAATCATGCTTGAATTCGTCTTTGCAACAGCGATGGTGGAAACGGTTCCGAGCCTTGCCTGGTTTCCGTTTGTCAGATCGGGACTTACCGCCGTCCATGATGAAGCCGCGTTGGTTGTTCTGTAAACCCTGTTTGTTCCGTAATAGAGCACGTTGTTATTGTTCGGATCCATTATCACGGGAGTTGACCAGTTCTTTTTCTCCGACGCGCTTATGCCGGATGTGGCTGATGAGAATGAAGTTCCGCCGTTGGTTGACTTTCCAAGCCCGCCGTTCTGCGATTCCGCATAGATGATGTTGGGATTGGTCGGATCAACAATAACGTAGAATCCGTCGCCGCCGTAAATTGTTGTCCAGTCACTGAGTGATCCTGTCAGAGTTCTGTTGGTTCCGTTATCCTGCGTGCCGCCGTAAAGTCTCTGAGGGTTTGTCCTGTCAATTCCAATCTCATAGAACTGCGTCACGGGAAGGTTCTGTACTTTGGCAAATGTGCTTCCTGAGTTCGACGATCTGTAAATGCCACCGTCGTTGCCGAGTATGACCGTGTTCGGATCTCCCGGCTTGAATGCAAGTGCATGCTGATCAACATGAACGGATCCGGAAATTTCAGTCCATGACGTGCCGGAGTTGGTTGTCTTCATCACTTCAAGGTCAAGGACATAGACTGTGTTCGGATCTGTTGGATGAACACGCACTTGTCCGAAATACCAGCTGAAAGTTGAGAAGCCGCTCTGCAGTCCGCCGCCGTTTGCATTTGTCCAGTTAAGTCCCGCGTTTGTTGTTTTGAAGAATCCGGAATATGTAGTTCCGTTCGTGTAAAGAGCGTATGAAATGTTCGGGTTTGAATTGCTGATGCTTAGTCCGATCCTGCCAACGTTCGTTGTTGATGAATTGGGAAGGCCGTTAGCCGGGCCTAGCGCAGTCCAGTTGTCGCCGCCGTTTGTTGACTTGTAGATCCCGCTGCCGCTTCCGTAAAGCTGTCCGCCGTTCGGATAACGGGTTCTCTGCCACATCGCAGCCATCATATTGGCTGGATTAACGGGATCCATTGTGATGTCTATTGCGCCGCATGAATCAGTGACGAAGAGTACTCTGCTCCATGTTGCTCCTCCGTTGTCGCTCCTGTAAACGCCCCGTTCAGGGTTCGGGCCAAAG
Organism: Bacteroidota bacterium; assembly: GCA_036786155.1. GTDB lineage: Bacteria > Bacteroidota > Ignavibacteria > Tepidaquicellales > Tepidaquicellaceae > JADJAH01. The sequence goes on along the minus strand of DAIQRO010000020.1, from coordinate 23,126 downwards.
TACGAGCCGACAGCCGCAACATAAACACGCAGGGGATTCTGCGGATTCACAAGCACACGGCCAATTGTAACTGTGTTTTCCAGTCCGATCCTCTGCCATGAGGCTCCGCTGTTCGTTGACTTGTACATTCCGCCGCCGGAAAAATTGTTGTGGCCTCCGTTCGGTTCGCCTGTTCCAACATACACAATGTTTGAGTTGACCGGATCAACTGCAATGTCGCCGGCAGGAAGAACCGACTGATCGTCGAATATGGAAGTCCATGTAAGTCCTGCGTCCGTTGACTTGAACACGCCTCCTGTTGCCGCTCCAGCATATACGATATTGGTATTGTTGGGATCATATTCGATGTCGGAGATCCTGCCGCCTATATTTGTCGGGCCCGCAAACTCCCATGTGGCCGCAGAGTTGTCGTTCATTGCCGCAGTTCGCATGTCCTGTGCTTTTTCCAATGCCTCGATGTGTGCGACAGGATCAGCTTTGTAGAACGGGAATGTGCGCTTGATGAACTCATGATCGGCGGGATACTTCCCGGGCTCACCGTTCTCGGGCTTGGGCGAGGCATCACTTGTCTTCGGATTTGTATCCGGATTTTCTCCCGCTAAGAAGTATACTGCCAAGGCGGCAAACAGCAGTACCGCTGATATTATTGAAAAGGGCTTCATTGTCCTGATCTGGATTTTAATTGCAGCAAAGATATGAATTAGTCAGTGGAGTTGAAACAACTTATACCGGCTATTGAGCTGTCTC
>DAIQRO010000020.1:17426-22369 GCA_036786155.1 Bacteroidota bacterium | reverse complement strand
GAATCCATCATCGTCCCTCTGAAACACGGCCGGCGATACTTTCATAGACGTTCATCACCTTGTGCGTCATGACCTTTGATGTGAACCTCCGGGCAGTCGCCTTTGCCTCAGCACCCAATCTGTTTCTCATTTCAGCGTCATTGAACAGCAACTCAAGTTTCACCGAATATCCTTCCGGATCACCGGTGTCAAAGAGTAGCCCGTTTACTCCGTCTGTAATCAGCTCCCTGTTCGGCGATATGCCGCTGGCAAGTATGCTCCTTCCCGATGCCGCCGCTTCGAGCAAAGCGATTGAGAATCCTTCCCAAAGTGTGGGGAAAACAAAAAGGTCTATCAGCGGATAATACTTCTCCGTATCGGAAACCTCGCCGGCAAAGATGACCTTGTTCTCAATACCTTCTTCTTTAGCCGCCCTCCTGCATGCCTCAAGCATACGGCCGCTTCCGGCAAAAAGCATTCTGACATTATCATTCCTCTTAATGAAGCCTGAAGTGTTCCTGAGCATGAACATTTGATTCTTCTGTTCGTCAAACCGCGATACAAGGCCTATGACAAAATTATTGTCGCTCAGTCCCAGACTGCTCATGAGTCCGGTATCTTTGCGGCTGTCCGAAAATCTGTCCGTCTCAATGCCGTTGTGAATTGTCACTGTAACAGAAGGGTCAGCGATCTTAAGCTCAACCGCGGTTCGCCTGTCATTTTCAGAAGGGCAGATCACGGCATCCCGGTACTTCGAAAGGTGCTGCTCAATTGCAAGCGTTCCGTAACGGCGCAATAAGCTGGGTGAGTTTATGTAGTGAATTCCGTGTATCGTATGCACCACAGGAATTCTGCCGGACTTCTTTCTGTAAAAACCCGAATACATTCCCGCAACGCCGCCGTGAGAATGAAGAATATCAGCTTCTTCTTCTTCAATGATCCTTCTGAGTTCATTCAGGTGCTTAAGTCTGTAAAGCTTTGGAAGTTCAACCGGCCGGAATCTGCTTCCGGACCTTTCCACCTCGTGCATAAAAGCCCCGCTTTGAGACGCCGAAACTACCGCAGTCACTTCGCTCCTGTCGAAGTTCTTCAGCAGTGAAAGGATATGCGTCTGCCCGCCTCCGAGAAATCCTCCGTCTATGAGTTCAAGTACGCGCATCATTTCTCCTTTTGCCGAGCAACAGTTTAAGAATGTCTTTGTCAATCTTCCTGAATCCTCCGAGATATCTTGCAGAGAACTTCAGAAAAAGATAAGCGCGAAGAAAAAATCTGTCGGCTATTCCGTTATGCTTCCTGTAATAATTCAGTTGTGATTCCTTTGCATAATAATAAGTGTCACTGCTGAATCTCTCGTTTACGTTCTCACCTTTGTAATGAATTATTTTACCAACGGGGAGATAATAGATCTTCCTTCCGTTGTCAAGAAATATCTTGCAGATGTCGGCGTCTTCATAAAAGAGGAAAAAGCTTTCATCGAACCCGCCGATCTTCATGAACAATTCCTTTTCAATAAGCATTGATGCACCGCTTACCCAGTCAACCCCGGAAATATCCTCGCGTGCAGTTATGTTGCCTGCGTTTGCATTGCGGTTCTTCTGCCTCTTCTCATCCGATTTGTTCATGATCTCATTGACAAAAGTGTTTTCATTCCAGTATGACAACTGCACACTGCCGTCAGGATTGAAAAGTCTCAGACCTCCGATTCCGAAGTCTTGCGGAAGTTCGAGCCTGCGGAATTCTTCTATGAAGTCATCTTCAACTAACGTGTCAGGATTCAGGAACAGCAGATACCTGCCGATTGCATACTTTGCCGCGAGATTGTTTGCGTGAGGAAATCCTCTGTTGGAATTTTCGAAGATCGAAATGCCCGGCGCAATCTCCTTCAAATTGCCGAGATCCTCAGCAGGTGAGTTGTTGACCGCGATCAGCTCATAATCATCCGCACTGAGTCTGTTAGCAATTGATCTTACGCACCCGGTTATGAATTCCATTTGAAAGTAATTGACTATTATGATGGAGATAAGTTTGCCATTGCTTCCCGCTCCGTTCATCTCAGGATGCTCCTTACATAGTCTTCGGAAACTCTTTTCTTTTTTATGATGTCCTTCCGCTTCCTGAGTGAGTTTCCGATCTCACCGAGTCCCTGAATGTAGCCCTTAACAGCAGATGCAAACAAAGACGGCGAATGCCTGAAAAGAAAGATCAGATATCGCTTAACCCTGACGGCCGCAAAGAAAGGAAAGGAGTACAGATAAAGCCTGCCGGGATAATTCTTGATCCTAAGGGCGATCAGGTTCTTTTCGCAAAGCATTGTCTGAAAACCCGACATGCCCGAAGTGGTTGCTCCGCGCTTGTGATAGCACACCGCCTTCGGATTGTAATAACACCTGTAGCCGAGGAGCTGAAGCCTGAAGCTGAAGTCAACATCTTCGTAATAGGCGAAAAAATCCTCATCAAAGAACCCCGCTTCTTCGAACACTTCCCTCTTGTAGATCGCCGCGCCTGCGCACGCGCCAAAGATGTACTCCGCTTTATCATACTGCCCTTCATCCTTCTCCCCGAACCCTCTCGCATAAGGTGAACCGAGCGGTTTGATGAAATCTCCCGCATCATCGATCATGCTCCTGTCTCTGAAGTTAAGCATCTTGCATGCGCCGCTTCCCGCATCCTTCATGTTCACTGCACGGAGCATCTCCCGGAGAAAGTCCGCATCGCACTCGGTGTCGTTGTTGAGCAGAAGTATATATTTGCATCCTTCTTGTCCGAGTGCTTCCTTTATGCCTTCGTTCACTGCCTTTGCAAATCCCGTGTTTGTTGACATCTTCAGTATCCTTACATCGGGGTAATTGTTCCGTGTAAATGCAACTGAATCGTCTGCTGAGTTATTGTCAACAAGAATGACGCCAAAGTCTTTGAATGATTGCCTCTGCAATGAATCGAAACAATCCTTAAGATGCTTTAAGCCGTTGAAGTTTGGTATGATTATGAATACTGATCTGCCTGTCAAACCCTTAGGTGGAAAGTTTATTTGCCGTTCATATCTGACTGCAGTATGAATCTTTGCCGTGATGCTGATTCCGTGTGCGTCAAGTTATCAAAGCGGTTGTGTTGAAGCAATGTAATTAACCCGAATAACGTTTACTGTTCCTCAATGGTGTCTAAAACGTTTTCTAGAATCAGAAATTGTGGAGAATGCAGTTCAAAAACATAGACTTTTTCTATTGTCGCAGGAACAACCCGCCCGCCTGTCAAGTAGCAGTTCACTTGAAGCGAAAACGGCGGACGGGCCTCAGCATAATTGCCGTTAAGAAATTGTGAGCGAAGGCGTAAGCGAGAATTTCCTGTTTGACGAAATCCGATAATTGCAGGACTCTGCAATTATCGGGGTGAGGAGTTGAAATTCTCGTAGCCTGAGCGAGCAATTTTAGGCCCGTCCGCCATTCTACAATTGATATCTAAAGTAATTTGCCGGGCGGGCAATTATGCTGCAACGGGCGATTTTTCTTTGCCAAGCTTTCTTTTGATCGTTCAAAAGAAAGCGGTTAACATTCTGCGGTTAACATCGTCCCTGGAGTTGGCATTCGTGAGCAAATTGTTTTGGACAAGTATGACTGTTCCTTCAATAAATGACTTCCAATAGTTGCCTGTTATCGGGATATTGACACATGAAGGGAATGATACTCGCCGCAGGATTCGGCACAAGGCTCAGGCCGCTCACAGACACTCAGCCGAAAGCTCTCGTTAGCTACAGAGGCAAGCCGCTTGTCGTTCATCAGATAGAAAGATTGATACATGCCGGAATAACGGAGATAGTCATAAATGCACATCACTTTTCGGAACAGGTTGTTGCATTCTTTGAATGCAACAGGTTCGATGCTGATATTTCGGTCATTGTTGAGAATGAAATTCTTGGAACCGGCGGAGGGATACTCAATGCCTCAGATCATCTGCGAGGTTCAGACTTTGCTGTTGTGAATGTTGATGTGGAGACTGACATGAACTTAAGCGAAATGGTCCTGCAACACAATTCCCGCAAGCCCTTCGCCACGCTTGCAGTGCAGAAGAGACGGTCGGGCAGGAATCATGAGTTCTCACCGGAGATGAAACTTCTGCGCAGGGAAGCGGACGACTCTGCCAAAGACGGGCTGTTCGCATTCAACGGCATTCATGTGATCTCCGCTGAATTCTTCAGTCACGGTTTTGAATCCGGCTTTTCGGACATTCTTGATCTTTACTTCAGAGCAATTGGATCCGGAAGGACAGTTTCGGGATTTGACGCGGGGGAATGTTCATTCAGGGATCTCGGTAAGACGGAGAACCTTCTCACCTGATACTCTGTAACAGGTTAGCAAAATTAACCGGGAAAGATCAACTATTGCCCGCAACAGCAGTCACTGCACGGCTTCGATCCTCTTCACTGAAGGTATTTCGTTCATCAGGGCTCTTTCGATTCCCGCCCGAAGTGTCATCAATCCCAGCGGACAAGTTTTGCAGTTGCCCAGCAGTCTCACTTTCACTATTCCGTCTTCACATGTTTCACAAAGCTCCACATCGCCGCCGTCCTGCTGAAGGAATGGCCTTACCATCTCAAGCACTCTTTCTACGTTCTCCCTGTTGAGCTCTTTTTCAGGCATATCGGTTGCTTAGTCCAGTTTCTTCATGCTTTCGCGGATGCTTCGCGCATAGTCAAGCTTCCACACTCCGCCTTCCTTCACAGCATAGAGGTCTGATTTCTTCTCGTCCTTTGTCATTATCACCACAACTGCCGAGTCGCCGTTCTTCTTTTCATCCACTACATCAAAATCTATTCCTGCCATGCCAAGCGGGCTTACATCAGACACGTTCTTTTCGAAATACTCCTTGCCGCTCTGATTTCTGCTCTTGGCAATGTCGTCAAACATTGACTGCGAGCTCTTTGAAAGGTAGTTCCATGCTCTTCCGGAGTTCTGCTCCTTAAGTGCTTT
>DAIQRO010000020.1:13719-17416 GCA_036786155.1 Bacteroidota bacterium | reverse complement strand
CCGGTTCCTCCGCATCCGCCGGCAATCAGCAAGATGCCCAGTGCAAGTGAAAGCAATATTGATTTCAGTCTCATGATCATTTTCCCTGATCTAGATTTCGATCACAGTTTCAGGTTTGTCTTTTCTTTGAGAATTGAACCGCGTGATCACCTTTGCGAGTTCACTTGCGATCTTCTCAAACACAGCCGCCGTTTTCTCCGCACCCTCCTTACCGGGTAACGGCACACCTTCGTCTCCGGCGGCTCTTATTTCAGAGTTTACGGGGATCTCACCAAGCAGTTTTATTCCAAACTCACCGCACATCTTCTCACCGCCTCCCTTGCCGAAAATGTAATCCCTTGCACCGTCTGCTCCTTCGTAATAACTCATGTTCTCGATCACGCCTATGGTGGGCACGCTTACTTTTTCGAACATTATGTATCCTTTTCTCGCGTCTGCAAGCGAGATCTCCTGCGGAGTGGTGACAATTACCGCACCTGTGAGCGGGATCGTCTGGCTCAGTGTCAGCTGAATGTCGCCGGTCCCCGGAGGCATGTCAAACAAAAGGAAGTCGAGATCACCCCACATCACATCTCCCATGAACTGCTTCAGCGCACTTGAGGCCATCGGGCCTCTCCATACTACAGCAGTGTTCTCTTCCATAAGGAATCCGATCGACATCAGTTTCACTCCGAACTTCTCCACAGGCACAAGCTTGTTCTTTCCTCCCGATTGCGTAACGAACGGCTTCTGCTTCACTCCGAACATCAGCGGAATCGAAGGTCCGTAAATATCGGCGTCAATCAGTCCCGTCCTGTAACCCGCCTTTGCAAGCGAAGCGGCGAGGTTCACAGCGACAGTTGACTTGCCCACGCCGCCTTTGCCTGAAGCCACGGCAATCGTGTTAAGCACTCCGGGCAGTACTTCCGACTTCTTACTGTTCACATGCTCTGTTACACCTCTTACAAAACTTATGTTAGTTTCGGAGATTTCAGGGATGTCGCTTTCGATCACTTTCCTTGCCTCTTCTGTGATCTTCGAAAGCATGCCGTCATCCGTTTCCGGAGTTGCAAGTGTTAGACTGAGCTTTTTTCCGTTGAGAGAAATGTTTCTTACCAGCCCGGCGGCTTCAAAGCTCTTGCCCGAAACGGGCTCTGTTATTTTAGAGAGTGTCTCTCTTATTCTTTGTTCAGTCATAGTCAAATGAGTTTCAAAGTAACAAATCTAACTTATGTGTAAAATGCACTTTGTGGGCACCGGATTGCCTGAAAGCACACAGAGAACTTAATTGGCCATAATTCCTATCATAATTGAATCAGTTGAGCAAAAACAATAATTTGCGGCAACCCAACACAGCAAAAAAATGAAAGACAAGATAATAGAGACAATAAAGGAAACTGCCGAATCCATCTCCGATACTGTTGATGTATTAAAGGAGTCGGGTGCAGACAAGCTTAAGGAGATCATGGATGAGGTGTTTGCCTCTGCCACCTACATTAACAGGTCAGGATTTACGACGGAGGATATTTCTGTCCATCTCGGGCTTCCGCCGGAGATAGTGGGCGTTTTCAGGTTTGACAAGGATGTGCCCAACGAAGAATGGGAAAAGCTGTTTGCCGAGACTGAGGAAAAACAAACCCTCAACGCCCTGCTCAGAGCTTTGTTCAAAGCTCAGGACATTACGGAAAAACTGAACATCGGTGAGTTTGTGCTCGACACGGTCAGTGTTGTGTTCACTTTCCCTCCGGGCATCGGGCTTTCGTTTAAGCCAAAAAGCAAAGTGGCAGGCAATGCAGGCTAGTATTATTACGGCAGTACCCGCAGACACAGATCCGCATAACAGCAATTGAATTTCTTATGATCACACTAAACAAGACCGCAAAGACTTCGCTGTTCATACTTGTCGCAGGCTCTTTCTTCTGGCTGGGCGGCATCAACATCAGATTCTTCATCGGAAATCAGTTGCTGAATTACGACGAGTTCAACTTCCGCACCAGCATTCCGCCTGACGAGGAAAATCAGATCTTCAAGATGATCTCCGACGCCTCGATCATGATCATGTGCGCCTATTTGGTGGTGCTTGTTGCCGCGATCGTTTTCGCGCGTTCAAACAGGATCAATCTGCGCGAAAATCCGTGGCTGCTCATGTGCTATCTTCTTTTCTTCGTGTTTGTGCCTGTCGAGCTTTATACTTCTTACATAGATCTCAAGTTCATACTTCTGTTCAATGAGCGTCCCGCAAACCACGACAGGCTTCTTGAACTTTTCGGGGCACGCATCGGATTTCTCCGCGGCGTTCCGTGGATCGCAGTGATGAGTTATTACACGATAATCTGGCTTTCGGTCTTCAGGCCTCTGCAAAAGACAAAGGAAAAGCTTGAGAAGCTTGATGAAGTCTCAAAGGAAACTCACGGATACAAATACATCTTCCATGAAGATGATGACCTTGTATTGAAGGAACACTGATCTGAATAAACAATAAGGATACTGATGTCGAGAGTCATAAGGAAAAACGCAAAGGCCAAACCTGACGAGAAGAAAGAAATGCTTATCGAAGACCTTACCGAAGTGCTCGGCAAACTCGGATACGAAGTGAGAGTCGAGAAAGGCACGTTCAAAGGCGGATTCTGCCTGCTGAGGGATCAGAAGATCTTTCTGCTCAACAAGAATCTTGAACAGGACAGGAAGATCGGAATACTTGCAAAGAACATTTCGGAGATCGGGGTGGAAGGAATCTACCTTAAGCCAAACGTGAGAGAGCTTGTGGAGAAAGAGGGGTTGGAATTCTGACACTGTTCAAGAATACATTTCCTGCCTTCCGATGAAAGTGATTTTACTTGGAACGGGAACGTCACAGGGCGTGCCGGTGATCGGCTGTACCTGCGAGACATGCACTTCAAAGAATCCGAAAGACAAGCGCCTCCGCACATCCGCCTATATCGAGACGGAAGGCAAGAAGATCCTCATTGACACATCGGTTGATTTCCGTCAGCAGATGCTTGCGAACAGGATAGCTGACATTGACGCCGTGCTTTATACACACCATCATGTAGATCACATTTTCGGTATGGATGACCTGCGGCAGTACACGCAACGGCACAACAAGTTCATTGACCTATATGCGGGGAAGTCAACAATGAAGGAACTCAAGATCACATTCCGGTATGTGATGGATGAAGAGCTAATCAGGCACAAGTCCGTCCCGCTGGTCAGGTTCAATGAGATCCAGAACAAGCCGTTCAGTATAGGCAATGTTGAAGTTGTTCCCATAAGAGTCAGCCACGGAAATATCAAGATCTTCGGATTCCGCATCAATGATTTTGCATACATCACAGACAGCAGTGCAATTGCCCCCGAAGAGATGAAGAAATTGACGGGTCTGAAAGTGCTGGTGCTGAACGCTTTGAGGATCCGGCCGCACCCGACGCACTTCAGTCTGCAGGAGGCGGTGGAAGTGGCACTGGCCGTAAAACCTAAAATGACCTATCTGACACATGTCACTCACGATCTCCTTCATGACCGCATAAACGCCGCATTGCCCAAGGGCATTGAGCTTGGCTATGATAATCTGAAACTGAAACTTTGAAAGAGTCTGCGCAGATAAAGAGCGTTCTCAATCAGGCCGCTCTCGAATCCGGCAAAATACTTCTTAAGCACTTCGGCAAGAGATACGGGATTTCCAGCAAGGGCGTAGTCTCAAATCTCGTGACGGAAGTTG
>DAIQRO010000020.1:5848-13709 GCA_036786155.1 Bacteroidota bacterium | reverse complement strand
ACCATAAGTCTGACCGAAAGATAATTTCTCTCATCAGAAAGAATTTTCCGGGACATTCCATACTCACGGAAGAATCAGGAGGGCTCGGCGGGCAAAGTGAGTATAAGTGGATCATTGATCCGATTGACGGCACAGTCAATTATGCACACGGAATTCCGCTCAGCTGTGTTTCAATCGCAGTTGAGAGATCGGGCGAGCTTATGCTGGGAGCGGTTTACAATCCTATGTCGGGTGAATATTTTTTCGCCGAGAAGGGCCGCGGCGCATTCCTCAACGGAAAGAAGATACGGGTTTCCGTCTGCAAAGAGATTTCAAGATCCCTGCTTGTAACGGGATTTCCCTACAACTCAGGCAAGTTCAGGCCTGATCCGGTGAGGGTTTTCAGGAAGTTCATCAAGAGGGACATTCCGATCAGAAGGCTCGGTTCTGCGGCACTTGACCTTTGCTGGACCGCCTGCGGAAGATTTGACGGATTCTGGGAGTACAACCTTAATGCATGGGATGTAGCCGCAGGCGCACTGATACTCAAAGAAGCGGGCGGAATGCTGAGCAATTTCAATGGTGAAGAATACTCTGTTTATATGAAAGAGATCCTCGCTACCAACGGCACGATACATAAAAGCATGCTTGAAGTCATAAACTCCTGAGCCGGCTGTTCAGTACTCTTTCTTTCCGTCAAATGATCTCCATTCTTCGAATGCCTTTCTGGCTTCGTCCGCAAGCATATTCACGGCGGTCAGTCTCCTGTTGTGAATCTCCTCTGATATCTCTTCATAAATGAAATCGTCCCTGAATCCTGCCTCTGCGGCATCATGTTTTGTGGCCGCATAGTAAAGCATGTCGAGCCGTGCCCAGTAAATTGCGGAAAGGCACATGGGACATGGTTCACAGCTCGAATAGATAACGCATCCCGTGAGGTCATGCGTGCCGAGCTTTTCACATGCTTCGCGTATCGCTTCGATCTCGGCATGAGCCGAAGGGTCATTCTTCATTGTGACCTTGTTGGCACCGTGAGCTATCACTTCACCGTCCTTAACTATCACTGCCCCGAACGGCCCGCCTCCCTTCCTTATATTGTTAACCGAAAGCTCAATCGCTTTCATCATGTGTGACCTGTGGTCGATGCCGTCTGTGTTCTTCATGCATTCAAATTATTCCAACCGCATTCCAAGTTCAAGATATTCAGCAGGCCATACAATTCTTCCTTGTTTAAGGCAATGAATCGCGGCGAAAAATATGTGACGAGCGCACTCTCCTCTTCTCCTCCTCGTATCAAGGCAACGCGAAAAATCAATTTCATCAGGGACATTCATTAAGTAACTTGCATAAAATTCATTCAATGAAAGGCGACACTATTATCACATCATCCAAAGCTCCTGAGCCGGTCGGGCTTTATCCCCATGCAAGAAGATCCGGAAATCTCCTGTTTCTTTCCGGCGTGGGTCCGAGAGAGAGAGGCACAAAGAAGATTCCCGGCGTTGAGCTTGACGGCAACGGAAACATCATCTCGTACGATATAGAGACGCAGTGTCATTCGGTGTTCCGCAATGTCAGATACATTCTTGAGGAAGCGGGGTCGTCATGGGATAAGCTGATTGACGTGACTGTGTTTCTCACAAACATGAAGGACGACTTTCCTGCTTACAACAGGATCTATGCAGAGTATTTCAGGGACAATCAGCCATGCAGAACGACCGTGGAGATAAAGTCACTGCCGACGCCGATCGCAATTGAACTTAAGTGCATTGCAGAGATCTGAGTTTTTCCGGAGCATTGCCGGATCGAAGAAGGCCTGATCAGATCCGGGGTGATGTTCATTCATGAGAATGTTTCCTGAATTACGGAGCTGATGGCATCTTAATTGCGATAGTCCGTACATCAACATTTTACAAATATCTCAGTAATAATTTTGTTAATTTGCACTGAAGACATTCACTAACTTAATTCAATACTGCTATGATCGAAGCCATACAAAAACATTGGTGGTACCTGCTGATAAGAGGCATTCTCCTGATCGTACTTGGATTGCTTGCGCTTTTCAGCCCCGGAATTGTGCTCGTATCATTGCTTCTCTATCTTGGCATAGTGGCTGTGCTTGGAGGAATTTTCACGATCATCGGTTCGATATTCTCTAAGGACGAAGGAAAGTTCGGAGGAGTTCTCGAAGGGCTCATATACCTTGCAATAGGTTTACTTTTCATTTTTGCGCCCGGATTTGTCCTGTCGTCAATTGTTTATTTCATTGCATTCTGGGCTTTGATCTCGGGAATACTACAGATCGTTTACGCAATCAAACTGAGGAAGATAATTCAGAACGAATGGATCGCAATCGTGAGCGGCGTATTGTCAGTGATCTTTGCTCTTGTGCTGTTCTTTAATGTTGTGAGTTCGGCAAATGCGATCATCATGGTGCTCGGCGCCTTTGCGATAGTTTCAGGGATACTGTACATGATGCTTGCATTCAAGCTCAAAGGCCTTAAGAATCTTGTCTGAGTTTTTCGGAGCATTAAGACTTGAGAGGTTTCCGGGATCAGTTTCCGGAGACCTCTTTTTCTTTTCACCGCACAGGTCCGGTCACCCTTTCACTGTTGGCTGAAGTGCCGTGAGAAACCACAGCTCAAGATGACAGAGTTGCCCGGCATTAAAAAGTGAATTAACAAATGCATATACGGATGCGGGCTTATTGACAAACAAAGTTATAATGTTATATTTGCAAAAAATTTAAAGAAGCAAAGAGCTTCAACACTTGCGGATAGGAATCACTTACAACATTAAGAAGGAAGCTGAAGAAGATGGAAGCGCATCGAAAGATGCACTTGCCTTGAGCAGTTCTCCCGTCGCCAGATACATTGACGAGAGTCTGGTAAGGAACTATCCGGAAAGAATTGATGACACTTTCGCCGAATGGGATTCATTCGAAACTATTGACGCCATCCGCAGTTCGCTTGAACAAGGAGGGCATGAAGTTGACCTCATCGAAGCGGACACGCAGGCATTCGGCAAGCTTTCGGAACTTAAGCAAGAATTCATCTTCAATGTTGCTGAAGGTTTCGGCGGGGCTTCAAGAGAATCCCATATACCTTCAATGCTTGAACTTCTCGGAATACCTTTTACCGGAAGCGATTCGATAACCATCGGTATCTGCCACGACAAATCAAGATGCAAGGAGATCCTTTCTTACTACGGCGTTCCCAATGCAAAGTTCTTCATTACAGACGGAGAGCATAAAGATGACAGCCGCTATCCCAAGTTTGTGAAACCTCTTCATGAAGGTTCTTCCAAGGGCATATACAACTCGTGCGTTGTGAACAGCCCCGGCGAACTGAAGAATGAAATTGAAAGGATTTGGGAATGTTACGGCCAGCAGTCAATTGTCGAGGACTTTCTTCCCGGAAAGGAGTTCACGGTGGCAATGCTCGGCAACGGCACATCCGCAAGGGTTTTGCCGATTGTTGAGATCAATCTTGATTCGGTGCCGGAAGGATTCAATAAGATCTATTCATACGAAGTCAAGTGGTTCTTCGACACGCGTGAAAACAAGCTTGACATATTCAGCTGTCCCGCGCAGATTTCCTCCTCGCTTTATTCCGCGATCGAAAAAGTCTGCCTCAACGCATACAAGGCATTGCGGATCCGCGACTGGGCAAGGATTGATGTAAGGCTTGATGCGGATAATGTTCCTAACATTGTTGAAGTTAATCCGCTCCCCGGGATTCTGCCTGACCCTGCCGACAACTCATGCTATCCGAAGGCGGCTAGGCATGCGGGATTGGATTACGAAGCAATGATCAATGCTGTCCTGAACGAAGCCGTCAGGAGAACCGAAACCGCCGGCCGCTGAATGAAGATCCACCTCATATATAACGACCCGCTTCAGTATGCGACAGGAAAGATCTACGATGACGGTGTAACCGACATTGAAAAGGTTGAGGAGCCGATAGACATGAGCGAGTACGGAGTTCTTGACGAACTGAAGTCCGTGCAGAGAGCGCTTGAGCCTACAGGCCATCAAACCCGCATCATTCCGGTCGCGCTTGACGTTTACAAACTCATTGATGAACTCCGTAACGATACCCCTGACCTGATATTCAACCTGTGCGAATCGCTTGACGGCGACCCGACACAGGAGATGAACATTGCATCTCTGTTTGAACTTCTTAAGATACCCTACACCGGCTCAAGGGCGCTAACGCTCGGCATTGCGCTGAACAAGTGGCGCGTCAAGGAGATTCTCAACTATTACGGAATTCCGACCGCGGCGCATTATGTGTGTTCAAATTCCGCTGATTACATGGCAGACGGCTACTCAAGACTAAGGGACAAATTTCCGCTGATAGTCAAACCGAGCCGCGAGGACGCAAGCATCGGGATAGAGAACAAGTCGGTGGTTTACAACAATTCGGAACTCAAGCAGAGGATCGAATATATTCTTGATGAGCACAGACAGCCCGCACTCATTGAGGAATACATTGACGGAAGGGAGATCAATGTGAGCGTTGTAGGCAATCCGGTGAATTCGTCAGATGACCTTATCGTATTCCCGATCTCCGAAATAGATTTTACTGAACTGCCGGCAGATTATCCGAAGATCGTCAGCTACAACAGCAAGTGGATGTACAAGACTGTTGAGTTCGCCGGCACAAAAGCAGTCTGCCCTGCTAAGAACATCTCCCCCGAACTTGAAGAGACAATAAAGAATACTGCCAGAAGAGTTTACTCTATCATCGGAGCATCCGATTACGCACGGGTTGATTTCAGGGTAAAGGACAATGTTCCTTATGTTCTTGAGCTGAACCCGAATCCTGACATTGCATCGGATGTTGATGAGGACACCGGATTTACAAGAAGCGGCAAGGCTTACGGCTGGACTTACGAACAGCTCATTCAGAACATCATAGGATTTGCATCCCGAAGGTGGGGGATCTCCGCCGGATGATCCGCAGGATGGAAGCGGACGACAGGGAGAAGATCAGATCCATACTGGAAAGGAGCGGAAACTTTACAGCCGAAGAGATCGCCGTTGCAATGGAGCTTGTTGATATTTTCATCAGCGATGAAGCGCAGAAAGATTATGAGTTCTTCGTTGATGCGGAAGACAAAATTGTGCGCGGATATGTCTGCATCGGACCGCGGCCTTTGACCGAAGGAACGTATGACCTTTACTGGATCGCAGTTGATCCCGGCATACAGTCAAAGGGAATAGGAAGCTCCCTGATGCGCCATTCCGAAGACCACATCAGAAGCAAAGGCGGGAGGCTTGTGCTGATCGAAACAAGCTCAAAGCCCTCTTACGAAAAAGAGCGCAGGTTCTATGAGAAGAATCACTACGGTGAACTTGTGGTGATAACGGATTTTTACAGGCCCGGCGACTCGCTTGTGATCTACGGAAAGTATCTGTAAGATGCACAATGCATTATTAACAAAATCCAAGGAGTAATTATGGAACTCTGGCAGGAAATGATCCGCAGCAGTGTTCACACTGTTGATGACCTTGTGGAAAAGTTCAGCATAGACCGCGAAGTGGCTGAGCGGCTCGATGAATTTTTCCAGGCAAGGATCAATCCTTATTATCTTTCGCTGATCAGATATCCCGGCGACCCGATCTGGCTTCAGTGCGTGCCGGATATTGCGGAGCTTGAAGATATCGACGCTCCCGAAGATCCGCTCAATGAAGATGATATGAGCCCGGTTCCCAACATTACTCACAGGTATCCCGACAGGGCCCTGTTCCTTGTAACCTCGCAGTGCGGGCTTTACTGCCGCTTCTGCACCCGCAAGCGCAAGGTCGGCGACCAGAGCAAGATCTCAATGCGGACACTTGATTCGGCTTTCCGGTATCTCGAACAGCACACGGAGATAAGCGATGTGATACTTTCCGGCGGCGACCCTCTGATGCTGACTGACAGCATGCTCGAGAAGATCCTTGCAAGGCTGAGACAGATAAAGCACATACAGGTCATCAGGCTCGGAACCAAAATGCCGTGCGTCCTGCCCCACAGGATCACGCCTCAACTTTGTGAGATGCTTAAGAAGTATCATCCGATATACGTGAACACCCACTTCAATCATCCGTGGGAAATAACCGATGTCAGCCGCAAGGCGTGCGGAATGCTTGTTGACTCCGGGATTCCCGTGGGCAATCAGTGCGTGCTTATGAAGGGTGTGAATGACAACGCTGAGACAATGAAAGAACTGATGAAGGGACTGCTTGCAATGCGCGTGAGGCCGTATTACATTTATCAGGCAGATCTCACCAAAGGCGCAAATCATTTCAGGACGCCCATACGCGTCGGACTCGAAATAATGGACAAGCTTCGCGGGCATATATCCGGACTTGCGGTGCCGCAGTTTGTGATTGATGCACCGGGCGGTGGAGGAAAGATACCGCTTCTGCCTAATTACGTTATTTCACAGGATGAGGAGAAGATCGTACTGCGGAATTTCAAGTATAATATTTACGAATATCCGGATGTAAGGGAAGAGACCGTTGCAACCGATGCGAGCATGTTCATGCGCAAGACTCCGAGAAGAAGGACTCTTCAGAAGAAAGACAAGATAAAGAAGATAAAGATCCCGGTGATTCAAAACGGTTCCTGAACAAGATCAGATAATTCTGATCATTCAGCTACTGCATTTCGTGTTTTGCAGTTTCTCTTAGGAATCTTGTACAATGCGCGTTATACAGGTAACATGCTCTTCTCCGTAGATATGGATCAAAACTGTCGCCCGTAAAACCTTTCAGCTACTTTACCAAAACCATACTCATCACATCCTTCTGCTTGCCGTCAACAATAAGAGAACAGATGTAAACTCCGCCCGGCAGGTGAGTTCCGTTGAACATCAATGAATGATCTCCTGCCGTAATGAACTTATTTTTTACAGGGCAGGAAACAACTCTTCCGAGCAGGTCATAAATGACAAGACTTACATCGGCGCCTACCGCATTGGTGAAGTTTATGGTTGTTGGGGGACTATTACTTTTTTGAAGCAGGGCACTGTATTCCTGAGAAAGTGCAGTTCATAGAGGGAGGGCAAGAACCGGTGAAGCAGTTTCATAAGTTATTGTTGCTCTCGTGATAGTGCACTACTTTTGTTAATGTTGATCTGTTCAGAATGCTCTGATTAAGATAGCCATTAATATCTCCACAACACGTTCCATGCGATACCGGGTACCGATAAATTGGGATGATGAAGAATCACTCTTCTTTGCAATCACTTATGAATGGAAATCTAAACCGAAATTTCTTTAATGGCGAACACCGTACTGAAAAAGTATGCCTCCATTAGTTAGAGTACAAAAGTGAGAATGGCCAACATTTGCATGATGCGATAAAGACCGAATGATTTTCCGGTGCTCTTTAAAGCAGTGAGCTCACGAATGCTAACTCTCTATTGCAATCCTCATCCGGGCACAGCGCTGACTATCTTCGGAAGTAACTCAGTGCAGGTTAATTCAGGGAGAGTGAATGGACTCTTTGAAGAATTTCCCGGTAAGAACTTCATGAATTTAGGTTGGCGCTATCAAATTTAATTTGGCAAAATTGAGATTTGTGTCCTGAGAAAACTCAGCTGAAAATTGCGATTTCAATTCCGAATCGTTGATTTCAGTTGAATTATGCTTGCAACGATTTCAAAAACAGCCGTGTAAAACCTGAAAAGAAGTCTTTGACTGTACAGGTCATTCAGGTTAGTTTTGACTTAACTAAGAATTATGAATAATTGTATGAAAGCAATACCCGGACTGATAGTCTTCATGCTTCTTGTATCTTTTGTATTGACAGACGGGACTCCGCAATTGATCTCCAGCAATACAGAAAATCCGGTTACAGTCATAAGCAGTAAGCAGATGGATGCCAACAAT
>DAIQRO010000020.1:1971-5838 GCA_036786155.1 Bacteroidota bacterium | reverse complement strand
AACAATATCAGGACATGGTACAGAAACAACGGAAGCTTCAACCGGGATCCGGTTACGGGCAATGCGGGATTTGAATGCCCGAAGGGTTCCAATTCGTTCCTGAGATATGCATCGGGACTTTGGATTGCGGCAATTGTTGGAGATGACACACTCATTGCAATTGCCGAATATGACTACGAGTATCTTCCCGGTTATATCGACAATAACGGAATTGCCCAGGGAAAGGATGACTCACTCTATCGCATTTACAGCTTTTACAAGAATGATCTTTCTGTGTATGATTATCAGCATTGGCCCGTAAGTCAGGGAGCTTATTTTGATTCCGACGGAAAGCCCTTTGTAATGGGTGATCAGACTATGTTCTATTCTTACACAGACGGATATCCCGAAGCTCACAACAACAATGCAGGAAGCACTGCGCCGCGTAAGGCACAGATACTTCAAACCAACTGGTGCTATGTTACTTTCACGGAGCAAAGGATCTTTAAGAGAGGCTGCCTGCTATGGTTCAGATGCTTCATTGCAATTTGGACAGATGATGATCTCGGGGACGCGAATGATGATGCGGTGGGTTGTGACACCAATCTCAGCCTGGGCTACACATACAATTTTGATAACTTTGATCCGGTCTATGGTTCGGGACCACCTGCTGTGGGATTCAAGATCATCAGAGGTCCTCTTATACCAAGCGCAAACGACACTGCAAGGTATTACAGTCCGCCCGGCAGCAAGAACCTTAGGGTAAAACCGGGATACAGGATTGCAGGAATGTCTGCGTTCACTATGTATCTCGGAGGCAATCCATCCTTGGGAGATCCTGCTAACTACAGAGAAGCTTATCGCAATCTCCAGGGAATAAGAAGAGACGGTACAGTCTGGATAAATCCTGTGAACGGACAAGTCACTCCAATTGCATACTCCGGCGATCCGGGAAGTGGAACAGGATGGAATGAAACTTCCGCCGGTGACAGGCGATTCCTCCAATCAATGGGGCCGTTAACGGTCAATCCGGGTGATACACAGTCAATAGTCACTGCACAAATTTGCTCCCGGGGAAATACAAATCTTTCCAGTGTATCTGTGCTGAAGGTTTCTGCAAAGTTTGTTCAGAATTATTTCGATAGTAATTATGATGCCGGCGTCTCGATTGTCCATCCGGCCGTCAGATCATTCGCACCGGGAGACGGAAAGATATACCTTTCCTGGGATGATACATGTGAGAAAATTACATACCCCAACAAGTTTTCAGGCGGCTCTTACAAGTTTCAGGGATACAACATCTTTCGCATTCGTCCGAACACTGCATATCCGAATGAGAGTGATACGATTCTTATCAAGACATTCGACATCAAGGATGGCATCACGAATATCCGGGACAGTGTTTACGACGAGGAATATCAGAGCATAGTGTACGGAGTTGTTCAGAAAGGAAGCGACAACGGTATTGCAAGAACTCTTGAATTGATTAAGGATACCGTAAGCGGAGCAGGATTCGTTAACGGCACCGAATACAAGTTTTCAATCACTGCATATTACTACGATCCTTCAGGCGGCATAAATACACTGCCAAAACTTCTCACTGCATCTGCAGGTGCGAATATTGTGAAGGTGGTTCCTCAGAGGCTTGCTCCCGAAACGCAAATCGGATATTCTTTCGGCGATACGATCAATACAGATCAGGGTGACAGGGGTTACATGCCTGTCGTTACGGATCCGCTCAGGCTTGACGGCGCCGGGTACATTGCCCGGATCGGCTCCGCCTCAGGCATTTTCAACTGGACATTGCTCAGACTGCTTAACGGTGACACATCTGTAATCTTCGGCGATCCGGTCAGCTTTTCATCAGAACCTGATTCGGCAATCACTTTCGGCGGCATGACTTTGTATCAGAATGTGGTCAGAGATTCAGGAATTGTGAAAGATCCTTCCGAAACAAACGGGATCAGGTATGCACAGGGAAGAGGATTTGATTACTATCCACCGGAAAATATCTGGTTCGAAGGTCCTGATACAAATGCAGTCAAGACTGCAAAGGTCATTACAAACAGACAGTTTGAGAACAGGAAAATTGGAATGACATTCCCGAATTTACTGACCTTCAAAGGCATGCCTTCCAGAATAATCGCAAATCAGAATTCATTGATTCCTGTGAGCGGACAGAATTCGATTTTGAGAGGAGGTCCGCTGAGAAAGATCTCAATAGTGTTTGGAGAGGTCTCGAAGTCTTACAGATATGTTCCTGCAGATTCCAATCTGACGAACACCCCCTATTCGGATTATGCGGATGTTCCGTTCAGTGTATATGCGATCGACGAGCTTGATTCGAGCGGAGGTGTGCCAAGGCAATTGAATACTGCGTTTGTTGATTATGACAATGACGGCAGATGGAATCCTGACACATCAGTGCTTGGCAACTATCACTTTACACTGATATTTGCATCAGGTTATAACTCAGTTCCGCAATCTGATTACACTTCCAAGAATGTCCTAAGCAGTGCTTTCTCATTTGGGTTCCGTTCGCTGGATGTAATGTATTCCTGGCTTCCGAGAGTGAAGAAGCGTCCGGACGGGACTCCTATGACATTCACAAACGGCGACAGGATCACGGTCTATCCGTACAGGATCACAAAGACTGAATTTGTGCCGGGCTATCCGATAAGATATTCATGGGAAGTAAAAGGCACCGACGTAAGCAGTTCGTCAATCACCTCTGCGGAGATAGCTGGCATCAATGTCTTTCCGAATCCATATTTCGGTTCATCGGAGCTTGAATATGATTCCGGCGGAGAGAAGTTCATTTACTTTTCAAATCTTCCTCTTCAAAGCAGGATCTATATCTACACACTTGACGGAACTCTTGTAAAAAGAATTGATCGGTACAACAGTGACCCAAACAGTTCACTGCAGAAGTGGGATCTTAAGAACAGCGATGGTAGTTATGTGGCAAGCGGAATGTACATCGTTTATGTTGACTGCGGCAGTGCGGGTGCCAGGACACTTAAGGCAGCGGTGTTCATGAGCAGATGATAAATGATCAGATCATACCTTGCAGAGTTTGGCATTGATGATTGTCTTTTCAAACGGATACTTTGTGCATCTGCTATGACAATGCTTTGCAAACGGGAAGTTGTGAACGCAAAGAGTGAATCAGCCATTACAGAAAACAGTAAGGTAAAAAGATCCCCGCTGTTGAAGCTGTCTCAAAACGCAACATTCAATAGAGCAAGCGATAAAAGACCCGTTTCGACACTTCAAGAAATTTATTCTTCGCTTTGCTCAGAATGGCAAAATTTAGTTTTGAGACAGCCTCAGTTTTGCAGGGATAAAGGACCGTTTAATCCAATCTGTTTACTTGATCAGCAGCATCTTCCTTGTATCGCTGAACCCGGCTGAGGCCAGTCTGTAGTAATACACTCCGCTTGGGAGATTACTGCCATTGAACTTCGTTTCGTAAACACCTTTGTCCAGCCTTTCATTTACGATCTCGTCCACTTCCCTTCCCATTGCATCAAATACCGTGATCCTGACATGCCCGGCCTTTGGTAATTCAAATGTAATGGCAGTGGATGGATTGAAGGGATTAGGATAATTCTGATCCAGCCGGTAATCTCCGGCCGCAGTGCTTCCTGCTATGACTGACGTTATCGTCCCGTTGCCGCCGTAAAAGCAGATCACTTTGCCTTCCCTGTTTCCGCCGAGAAATTCATTCACGCCGTTAGTGTCAATGTCCTTCAGGACCGCAGCCCTGTCGCCGCGCTGATTGAGCGTAGTGCCGAACAAGTGGTCAAACAGTATGTTGCCGTTTGCACCGTTCAGAACAAGCAGTCTTGCGGGCACCTGCGTAGCAATAACAATGTCGTCAATGCT
>DAIQRO010000020.1:0-1961 GCA_036786155.1 Bacteroidota bacterium | reverse complement strand
GGATGAACTTGCCCTCGCCCTCCGCCGCCTGCGTGATCGTCTCGCGGTAAGCGACCTGCGGAGCGGAAGGCAGGAAGTCCGCATAGCCGTTGCCGTCAGCGTCGTCAAGAAGCTGAATTTTTCCGTTGTTGCTCGAGCTCAGGCTCCTTGCCCATATCTGCGCGCCGGTTGCTCCGCTGAGCGCAAAAACATATCCCGTGAATCCCCCGAGCCCGATGATGTCCTTCCGTCCGTCTGTATCAATGTCCGGCATCTCCTTCAGGCTCCATGTGTTTCCGGCTGATGTGTAATTCCAGATGGTATTGCCGAGTGTGTCAAGCCCGCGCACAATGTACGGTGCGCCGTTGTTGTTCACACCTATCGCCGCGCCCTTCTCAGTACCGATCGCATCATCTGTGAACGGCTCCGGTTGCTGCCTGTACCAAAGCTCCTGCCCGTTGACCGCATTGAGGCAAATGGCCGCATGCCTTCCTCCGTTGGTCACACCGCTTGCGGATACTATGATGTCCTTAATTCCGTCTCTGTTGAAGTCGTAATTTGCATTCACAGACTCGATGTCGCCGTCGCTTGTCGTGATTGTATTGCCGTACTCCCAGATCATTGTTCCGTTGTTTCCCCTGAGCGCATACACCATTTCATTTCCTCCGCCGCACCCGATCACAACGTCCGGCATTCCGTCGTTATTGACATCAGTTATCGTCACGGCATCTTCCCATTCCACCGAGCCGGTGTTAATGCTTCCAAAGTGAGTGCTGTATCTCCACAGCTCGGCTCCGTTAGCCCCGCTGTAGCACAAAGTATAGTAGTTTCCCGTTGCCACTATCACATCGTTTATCCCGTCAGCGTTAACGTCCGGAATCTGTTTCAGGCTTCTCACCTGCTTGTCCTGAAGCGTCGTGCCGGGATTGTCGGGAATCTGTATCTGCCATACAATTTCTCCGAACTGTCTCACGGAGTTTTGCGAATATGCCCGGCAGGCCAATGCGGCGGTGATGGCCAGCGCCGGGATAAGTATGTAGTTTTTCATATATGTGTTTTAATCAAAATAGTTATTGGCTTTTTGATTAGAAAGAATGGAATTTCAATTTTGTGCGGTGGGCGGGAAAGAAAGAAGGAGCCATATGGCTCCTTCTCTTGCGACTTCTTATTCAGGTTAACCTTACTTCAACAGAACCGTCCTCCTTGTCTCCGCAAACCTTCCCGCCTCAATCCGGCAGAAATACACTCCGCTTGCCAGCGAAACTCCGTTGAATTCCACCGCATATCTCCCGGCAGTTTTGAGTTCATTATCCACAAGTTTCGCAACCTGCCTTCCGAGCAGGTCATAAACAACTAATTTAACTCTTGCGTCAACCGGGATGTCGAACGTGATCTTTGTGGAAGGATTGAACGGGTTGGGATAGTTCTGGTGAAGCGCGAAATTGGCGGGGATGAGATTCTTGCCTTCTGTTTCATTCATATCCTTTGTCCCTGCCGAAAGCAGTTTGTTCATGTCGGCTGTGATCTCTCTGAGATGACTAATGGTGTTTTCAGGCTTGTGGGGGTGAACGATATCTTTCATTAGCGTCTTTGCACTGTACTTGTCTTTGTCCGTCTCAGTTGCCTTTCCTTTGCTCATAATCTCTTCAAGCTCTGCTATTGCCTGCTTCTGCTGTTGAGCTGAGCGGGTGAATGATTTTGTAAGATTTACTGAGATCCTCTTTCTGTCTTCCTTTGTGAATGCAGTCTTGTCATAGCTTTCTTTCGGATCGTCAATTGGTATTATGCTCTTGTCATTTTTCTCCGGCACATTGTCTTTCTCATCGCTAACGCCGCTTTCTCTGATGCCTTGTCCCGAACCTCCCGCTGACAACAGGCTCGTGGCCGCATAGTCCCAACTTGCCAGCAATCCCTCATAGCTGTAAGGGAACATGTTCATGATCTGCTGAAATCCTGCCATTGCAGACTCATATTGCCCGAGC
>DAIQRO010000209.1:4498-5000 GCA_036786155.1 Bacteroidota bacterium | reverse complement strand
GTCTGTTGTAGGAGATATCGAGTACGATGAAACTCTCAGCCTGATCGAAAAGTATTACGGCGGCATTACATCCGGAATGAAGCCGGCAAAGACGCCATTTACTGCTGAGGAAATTACAAGTGAAAGATCGGGAGTTATTTACGATAATATTCATCTCGAGGCAAGGTTCCTGTTCTACAGAATTCCGGAGATCGGTTCCAGGGATTATTATGCACTCAGCATTATCAGCGGAATTCTCAGTGACGGTGAAAGTTCGAGGCTTGTGAAGGAACTCGAATATGAAAGAGAGCTTGTGCATGAAATTGACACGGCTGTTTACGGATTTGAAAATGCAGGAGTTTTTGCGGTATCGGCTTTCGCATTGAAGGGGAAGAGTCTCAAAGAGATCGGAAAAAGAGTTGACGAAGCGCTTGAAGAGATCAAGGCGGGCAGAATTAATGATTCGGATTTTCAGAAAGTGAAGAACCGCATTGAAACATATTTCAGCGCAGGAAGACAGTCC
>DAIQRO010000209.1:0-4488 GCA_036786155.1 Bacteroidota bacterium | reverse complement strand
ACCTATTACAATGACTGCGGTAGGGTCAATGCCGAGATCATGAACTATCTCGACATTTCGAAACAGGATCTTGTTGAGACTGCAGGAAAGTTTTTGAATGAGAACCGCAGAGTTGCACTTAACTATTTGCCAAAGAAATGAAAAACATAAATATCATTACGGACAAGCTTGACAGGTCAGTACCACCTGTTCCCGGGCTGCCCAAAGACGTGAATTTCCCGAGCTTCTACGAAACAGTGACATCCAACGGGATAACTGTACTGGTGATTGAAGACAGAAGGCTGCCACTTGTAACGGCAAGGTTTGTCTTCAAGAGCGGAGCATATTTCGATTCTCTGCACGGCGCAGATAAGAGCGGACTGGCTTCTGTTACATCGGAGATGCTTTCAAAGGGTACGGCGCTGAGGTCTGCTACAAAGATCGCTGAGGAAACTGATTTCCTGGGAGCCACTCTTTCGACCGGAGCTGATTTTGATGCCAGCTATGTGAGCTGTTATTCGCTTACGAAGCACTTTGACAGCATTTTTGAGATCGCAACAGATGTGATCAGAAATCCTGCGTTTCTTGATGAAGAACTCTCAAGGGTCAAAGAGCAAAGGCTTAACAGCTTTCTTGCATTGAAGGACGACGGTGATTATCTGGCTTCAAGGTCCTACAAAACGGGCGTTTTCGGAGTCAATCCGCTCGGCAATTCGGTTGACGGAAACGAAAGATCAGTTTCGGGATTGACCGCAGAAGATCTTATCGGATTCTACAGGAAGCACTTCACACCTGACAACCTGATAGTCGCATTTGTCGGTGATATTTCACCTGAAACTGCCGTTGAAAAACTGGAAAAAAGCTTTGCTGACCTCAAGGGTGAAGGCTTTAAAATGCAGAACTTCCCCCTGCCATCGCTTAACGATGCAAAGATCTTGCTAACAAGAAAAGAAGGCGCTGTTCAGTCGTCCCTCAGAGTGGGGCATACGAGCATTTGCAGAAACGATCCTGATTTTGTGAATGTCTCTGTGATGAATACAATCCTCGGCGGTTATTTCACTTCAAGGATCAACAGGAATCTGAGAGAAGTGCACGGCTTCACTTACTCTGCAAGATCAGCGCTGAGTTCGCACAGGTTTGGCGGAGACCTATCGGTCATAACGGAAGTCAAGACCGATATTACCGGCGATACGATCAGGGAGATACTGAAGGAGATGAACATACTCAGAGATATCGCGCCAGATCCGGAAGAGCTTCAGAATGTGAAGAATTTCATTTCGGGTAATTTCCCGCTTCAGCTCGAGACTCCGAACTCAGTGGCAACCAAAGCCATCAATCTCAAGCTCTTCGGGCTTCCGGAAGATTACTACAGCACATATATAAGGAAAGTGAATCAGCTGACAAGGGAGGAAATTCACGAAACCGCTGCCAGATATCTTCACCCCGACAGGCTTGTGATGAGTATCGCGGGTGATGTTGAAGCAGTTTCCGGGCTTCTTGCCGAGTTCGGTGAACCTGAAATCATTGCAGATAATCAGAATTGAAGATGACCGAAACAGAGCTGTCAGACAAAGAGCTCGTAAACGCACTGCATTCAAAGTACAATCTGCTCGTATCGGAGATCTCAAAGGCAATCGTCGGACAGGATGAGATCATCCGGCAACTCATAATATCGATACTTGCAAGAGGGCATTGCCTTCTGATTGGCGTACCCGGCCTTGCCAAGACACTAATTGTTAAAACTCTTGCGGAGGTCCTTGACCTGAGTTTCAACCGCATACAGTTCACGCCTGACCTGATGCCTTCCGATATTACCGGAATTGAGATCCTTGAGCAGAGTTATGATAAGAGCGATAAGTTCAAGTTTGTAAAAGGGCCTGTATTTGCGAATATCATACTGGCGGATGAGATCAACAGGACACCCCCTAAGACTCAGTCAGCGCTTCTTGAAGCAATGCAGGAGCACAAGGTAACGGCCGCCGGAAAGACATATTCGCTTGATGAGCCGTTCTTCGTGCTTGCAACACAGAATCCGATCGAGCAGGAGGGAACATACCCTCTGCCCGAGGCACAGCTCGACAGGTTTATGTTCAACCTCTGGCTTGATTATCCTTCATTCACGGAAGAGCTGGAAATCATAAGGAAAACAACAAGCAGTTACGAACCAGACCTCAGGAAAGTGTTTTCAAAGAACGAGATTCTCGCGTTTCAGGATCTTGTAAGGCGGGTACCGGTTTCTGACGAGGTGATCTCCTATGCTGTCAGGCTGGTTTCAAAGACCAGACCGGGCTCAGAGGATGCAATTCCTCTTGTGAAAAAGTACATTAACTGGGGCGCAGGACCCAGGGCTTCGCAGAATCTGATTCTGGCGGCCAAGACGAATTGCCTTCTTGAAGGCAGGTTCTCACCCGGCAAAAGCGATATAGACAAGGCGGCACTGCCGGTCCTGAGGCACAGGCTCATAGCCAATTTCAATGCCGAAGCTGACGGCATGCCGGTCACATCAATTATCTCGGAACTTTTAAGAGAATAATCTTCCGTTTCAAAGGAAATTTCACTCCAAGTGTCCGATTTCCTGTATTGACTTTCCAGAGCGTTTTCCGTAATTTGAAGTTTTCCCAAAAATTGTACACCCTACAATTTTGTCTTGAATATTTGCAATTATAACACTCGACATCAATGGCTTTAAGGAAATTGAAACCGGTTACGCCTTCTACGAGATATTACAGCATATCTTCGTTTGAGGAAATCACCAAGTCGACTCCCGAGAAATCGCTTCTTGCACCGCTGAAGAAATCCGGCGGAAGGAACAATCTCGGAAGGATAACCACAAGGTTCAGAGGAGGCGGTCATAAGAGAAGGTACAGGATCGTTGATTTCAAGAGAGTTTCGCAGGGCGAGGCGACCGTTTTGGCTGTTGAATATGACCCGAACAGGACGGCAAGGATTGCACTCATTCAGTATGAAGACGGAACAAAGAACTATATTATAGCCCCGGACGGCATTAAAGTTGGCGAAAAGATCGAATCGTCAAATGAGGCGGATCTGAAGGCGGGAAATACCCTGGAGCTTTCGGCAATACCGGTGGGCACATTCATTCACAATGTGGAACTGAAGCCGGGAAAGGGCGCTCAGATAGCCAGAAGCGCAGGAACTTCTGCTCAGTTGGTGGCAAAGGATTCCAGATATTCACAGGTTAAACTGCCTTCAGGGGAAGTAAGAATGATCCTTAACAAGTGCAGGGCAACGATAGGAATAGTCAGCAATCCGGATCATGAGAATATCAGCATCGGAAAAGCGGGCAGGAACAGATGGCTCGGCAAAAGGCCGCATGTAAGAGGAGTTGCAATGAACCCGGTTGACCATCCGATGGGCGGAGGAGAAGGAAAGACCTCAGGTGGCGGACATCCTGTCAGCCCGTGGGGATTGCCTGCGAAAGGTTACAAGACAAGAAAGAAGAAGAATATTACCAATAAGTTCATCGTCAAAAAGAGGAAATAATGTCAAGATCACTCAAGAAGGGCCCGTTTATTGACTTCAAGCTTATGGAGAAGGTTGAAAAACTGAACTCTCAAAAGCAGAAAAAGGTGATAAAGACCTGGGCAAGGGCATGCACTATCACTCCCGATTTTGTAGGACACACATTTGCCGTTCACAACGGTAACAAGTTCATACCCGTGTTTGTATCCGAAAATATGGTCGGACACAAGCTTGGCGAGTTTTCCCATACGAGAACATTCAGGGCACACTCCGGGCAGAGAAAAGAAGAAAAGGCAGGGGGCAAATAATCAATGGAAGCCAGAGCATTAAAGAGATACATAGGTTCCTCACCGAGAAAAATGAGGCTCGTTGTTGACCTTGTAAGAAATAAGAGGGTTGACGAAGCGATCGGAATACTGAAATATGCCAACAAGAGCGCGGCAAAGGTTGTTGAGCTCACGCTCCTTTCTGCATACAGCAATCTGATCAACAAGGCTGAAGCCGGAAGGATCGGACAGAATGAGGCATATGTAAAGGAGATATATGTTAACGAAGGGCCGTCGATGAAGAGGGTGCTTCCCGCACCGCAGGGAAGAGCTTTCAGGATCAGGAAAAGATCATCGCATTTGACGGTCATAGTGAGCCAGTTTGAAGACAATTCCAACAAACCTAAATAACAACTAAGGAGCTTTTTTGGGACAGAAGACTAACCCCATCGGATTCAGATTAGGAGTAATAAATACCTGGGATTCAAACTGGTATGACGATAAGAGCTTTTCACAGAAGCTTGTAGAGGATTCAGTGATAAGGTCATATCTGAAGAAGAGACTTGAGAAGGCGGGGATTGCAAACATCAACATCGAGAGAACGCTGAAGAAGATAACGCTGACGATCAATACATCAAGGCCGGGATTTGTAATAGGGAAGAGCGGAAAGGAAATAACCCAGCTTGAGAGCGAGATCAAGAAGATCACAAATAAGGAAGTGAAGATCAATGTAATGGAGATCAAGAAGCCCGAACTCAATGCG
>DAIQRO010000208.1:4509-5006 GCA_036786155.1 Bacteroidota bacterium | reverse complement strand
CGGCAACGGTTCTTGCTCCGTTTGGAGTGATAGTACAGGAAGTGAATACACCTCCATTGAGGACTGCAGGAACTGGCTCCGCAGTATTAGCTACTATTGACACCGTAATTGCACCGGCGCCGTGTGCTCCTCCGTTGATCGCTGTGAAAGCGGCACCGAGGTTTGGATATGTGTTTGCTGCAGGTGCAACGTTGACATTTTGCGAGAATGCCGCAGAAACTGCAAACAAAAGTGTTGCAGACAAAAGAGCAATGAAAGAGTTCTTCATCTGTCTTCCAGTTTAGTTAGTGGGAAAGTGTTTACTCAAACTTAAAGAAAATGAATTCTAATTACCAAATTTTTTCCTGTATTCGAAAAATAGTTGGCACGATAATCTGATCTTTGTCCGATCCTGGATCCGTAAATATGCTCATGTTTCATTTCTTACCAACAGTTCAGAATCACTCAAGGCCCAAAAGGTGCAACGATACTTCGTGACATTTAAGCTATTAATCCTT
>DAIQRO010000208.1:0-4499 GCA_036786155.1 Bacteroidota bacterium | reverse complement strand
TATCGTAAAATGAAATGCTACTATCTTCTCATGTCTCTCTTTGCACCGGCAGTTCAGAATTCCTTGAGACCATGAATGGCATCGCCTCTTCATGTAGATTGGACTAATAATCCTTTGTTTCTTTTTAATATCGCTCAAGGTAATTTTGTCAAACAGAATATTGAAAATCATGATAACCGAAGAGCTTGACCGGGAAGCATTAAGAAGAAAATTCAATTCGCTCGGGCACCTGATCGGCAACACTCCCCTGCTTGAGATCAAGTTTAAATTCAGGAACAAGCCAAGAAGGATATTTGCGAAGTACGAGAGTCTGAACATGACAGGAAGCATCAAGGACAGAATGGCATTCAAGATCCTGAAAGAATCATACGAGAGAGGACTTCTAAAACCCGGCGACATGATTGCCGAAGCCACAAGCGGAAATACCGGAATTTCCTTCTCTGCCCTGGGAAGAGCACTTGGGCACAATGTAATGATTTTCATGCCTGACTGGATGAGCAGGGAAAGAGTTGATCTCATTCACAGTTTCGGAGCTCAGATTACTCCCGTGACAAAGGAGCAGGGTGGATTCATCGGAAGCATTTCACTTGCAGACGAACTTGCAAAAAGCAACGGCAGAGTTTTCCTTCCGCATCAGTTCTCGAATGACGCTAATATCAGCCCTCATTATGAAACCACAGGCCCGGAGATCTGGTGGCAGCTTCAGTTCAAAGGCCTTGTGCCCGATGCCTTTACTGCCGGAATTGGAACAGGCGGCACGGTAATGGGAACCGGAGCATTCCTGAAGAAGATGAATCCCTCAGTGAAAGTTCATCCCATGGAACCGGCCGAATCACCAACAATGAGAACCGGGCACAAGGTGGGAAAGCACAGAATTCAGGGAATTTCGGATGAGTTCATTCCGCCAATTGTTGACCTTGACAAACTGGATAAGATCATTGATGTGAATGACGGAGATGCGATAATCATGTCGCAAAAACTTGCCTGCATAGGTTTGGCTGTTGGAATTTCATCCGGAGCAAACTTCATAGCGGCGCTCAAAGCCCAGAATGAGATCGGAGACGATGCAGTGGTTGCTACGGTGTTTCCGGATTCAAACAAGAAATACCTTAGCACTGACCTTCTTAACAATGAAGAATCAAAAAGCGGTTACCTGTCGGAGGATGTTGAACTGGAAACATTCAATGCTATGAAGAGAGTGTGCCATACATGCTGTGACATGTATGAATGCGAACAGAAGCTCGTAAACGTTTCAATACAAAATGAGAAATGAGCACTGACAATTACAGGATACCGGAAGGCGCCGGAATCGGCCATATTCATCTGAAAGTTTCAGACATTCAAAGATCTCTTGATTTCTACTGCGGGGTTCTCGGATTTGAGCTTATGCAGATGTACGGCAATGACGCGGCTTTCGTTTCCGCAGGCGGATATCACCACCACATTGGGCTGAATACCTGGCTTAGCAAAAACAAACCTGCCGCATCGCCTTACGCTCCAGGACTGTTTCATGCGGCAATTCTTTACCCGACAAGAAAGGACCTGGCGGAAATTTACAGGCGCCTGCTTGATGTTGGATATCCTCTCACGGGAGCATCAGACCACGGGGTTTCCGAAGCGCTTTACCTCAATGACCCTGACAGGAACGGTCTTGAACTGTACCGTGACAGGAAGTCCTCCGAATGGCCAAGGAACAGTGACGGAAGCCTGAGGATGGTCACCGAAGAACTTGACCTTGAAGGACTGCTGAAAGAACTTGACTGATCACTGAAAGGGTTGCAATTTGGGATGGGTCGAAGCATTTCCTGTTCTTACTGATATTCTGAAGTTTTACTAACGGAAGCATAAAGCCAAAGCAATATGAAATTCAACACATCTGCGGTCATTTTAAGCGTAAGGGATGTTCAGGCATCCATGAACTATTACAGAGAGAAGCTTGGATTCAGAGATTACTTCACATTCGGAGACTACGGCGGAATGATGATCGGAGATGTCGAGGTTCACTTCGCAGGCCCTTCCATACAAAGCAACAGGGTGACCGGCGAAAGCAGTGTTTACATTTTCTGCGAAGGAGTGGATGAGTACTATCATCTTCTTGAAGCTACCGGTGCGATGATAGTTGATCCCATCATGAGTTACCCTTACGGCATGCGCGACTTTGTGGTTGAAGATCCTGACGGAAACCTGATAACCTTCGGACAACATATAGACACCGAAGGAAGACTTGTGTATAAAGGCAAATGATCAAAGATCAGCGCTCAATGGCTTTTGAGCCATTCATGACTTGCGCACATCATTTGGTTTACTCTGCATGCCCGTGGTTTCGAACCTGACTTCCCGCAAAGTGTTCAGCAAACTCTGACAAGGCTGCTTCAGCCGACTCAACTCAGTACACCAAAAAAAGAGCCACTGATCATTGCCATGCATAATCAGTGGCGTTTTCTTTCATTGAGAAGAAGGTTAAACCCGCGGTTAATTTCATACCTGCCTCACGCATAATCGGGCAGATCCTTGTCAGTTCCTTCGCATCTTGTAAACGAAAGGATTGCCGCTCATAAAAAAAAGAGTATTATCCATTACATAAAGGTAATCAGTAACGTCCACTAATTTATCAAGATTGAAGTCGTACGGTGAAAATCCTGACTTCTTTCCAAAGCTGAATGTAATTGATCTGAGGTCTGACAGGTCAACGAAATTATCCCATGTCGGAACTTTGTCACCTAGTGAAACATCAGGTTCCGGGACATCTCCGCTCGGAATTGCCCAAACGGTCAAACAGATGATCGAAGGAAGTACCATCATTGGATAAGAGGTGAATGTCTGATGTATGAGAGCCTTCTGCCAGCTGTCCGTAAAGTCCCACGTCAGAGTATTTGCAGTGGTGACGGCAAATGATTTTAAAGCGGTTCCGTTATCGGCGGCGACTATTGAGTTACCGTTGTATGCATGCACAATCATGAAGTAACTGCGGTGAGGAGCGACAGTGATACTGAACATATTGCCTTCCACATCCTTCACGAAGCCGTCTTTGTTAAGATATCCCGGCAGGCTGTAAGAAATGTTATAGTCTGCTGTCCGCATTTCAACATACACCCAGCAAATGAAATCATTTGGAATTGAGTTTATCTGAAAGTCTGACTGCATCGGCCACCATTTGGTCTGGTAGAAGTTTGAAAATCCGAACAAGTCCTTTGGCTTTGTTGGAGTGAACTGCCTGAGGTCATTTTTCATGAAGCCATCCCTTGCAGACCAGAAAATATCCACAAAGAGTTTTACATTCAGGTTGATCGTTGTGCCCGGAGCTGCCTGCGGAAGAATGTTTCCGGTAGAATCACGGACCATCACATCAGGCTGTGCAAACAATGAAGAAGCGAAAAGGAGAATTGCAAGAGTTACAGAGATTTTCATAGGAGTTCTTCCTTGTATTTTGTTTTGCGTTTTTGGGGTAAATAAAGTGTGTATCTGAATGATCCTGAACTATATCACTTTACCAGGAGCGCCCTGCGCGTCACTGCAAATCCGTCAGACGTCATCCTGACAAAATATGCTCCGCTTGGCAATTCTGCCGCATTCCAGTCAACCGAATATGAACCTGCGTTCAGATGACCTCTGACAAGACTCTCCACAAATCTTCCGCTTTGATCATAAACACCGATCTCAATGCCGGATGGCCTCGGAAGCGAAAATTCAAATTTCGTGGAAGGGTTGAAAGGATTAGGATAGTTTTGAAGAAGCACAAAGTCTTCTGGAATATTGCCTGAGGCAGTCGAGACACCTGTCAGATCGCCGATGACCAGCTCTACCTCATTTGATACATTAACAATTGTTCCACCCGTGTGAATATACATCAGCTTTCTCTCGGGAATAGTCCTTCGTGGATTGAGAATCTGAACATTAAATCCGAGCGTGACAAGAAGTCTCTCTTCGTTTGGCTGAACAAACATGCTGTCGGTAGGAATTACTGCTGCGACAACTCTTACCTGATCATACATCCAAAGCGCAGCATTATTTGTACCGAGCCCCGGAGCGCTGTAAACTGTCCATACAGAATCGGCTGGAATCCAATAGTTGTCGGTAAGAATTGCAGTCTCAACGCCGAAAAGCCTTATGGGTTCGGCGCGGAGGTTCTTGATGTACATTGAACATGAATAGCCTTCAGGTATCTGCCGGAAATCCTTCACAGAGACCTGATAGTTGATATCAGCACGGACGGATACCGTAACTGTGAGAATGAATATTGAAAGTATGAATGTCTTCATATTTCCTGCACATTTGTTCTGTACAAATTTAACTGAATTGAATATTAAATGTGCAAACAATTTCATCGCCTTTTACACATCAAGTTCCGGTCCACTTATTGCCATATTTCCCCCTTATCTTGAAGAAGGAGATGTCAGCATCTTTTTCAGAAGAAATTCCCCGTTGCTTCCCGGAACCCAGACAGCCCTGAAGTTTCCGTAGGCGTCAATGGTGACAGAGAGCATTACAACTGACTGCCG
>DAIQRO010000207.1:3607-5022 GCA_036786155.1 Bacteroidota bacterium | reverse complement strand
ATGTTGTAAACGTAACTTACCAGTTCCTTGATGGAAAAGTTGGCACTGACTCTTCCGGCAACATAGTGTACGAACCGATGGACAGTTTCAAAGGTGATCTTGCGCGTGCACTGCTTTATGCCGTTATCAGGTATGATGATGTTTCAGGAAACTCATGGTCATTCAACTGGCTCAACAACACAAAGCTTCCTTCGCTAGGTGAGGATCCGCAGAGCCTTCAGCTTCTACTTGCTTGGCACAGGCTTGATCCGCCGGATAAATGGGAAGTGGAGAGAAGCAATTATGTTCAGTCAGTTCAGCTGAACAGAAACCCGTTCATAGACAGGCCCGAATATGCGTCATTTGTTGATTTCAATAATGTCATAAAGCTCAGCCCTGTATTTGCTGCCGAACCTACGAATCACATTACTTCACTTTCTTCTTCCGCCTCAGGCACTTCGGTTACACTTAACTGGAACGATGCCACGGGTGCACAGCTTCCGGCAGGATACATGATCATCGCTTACAACAAGAACAACTATTACCTGCCGGTTGACGGATCAGAGTATGCGACGGACACTCTTCTGTCGGACGGTTTTGCAAGGGTTTTCGTTCCATACAGCGGATCGAACTCCTATACTTTCCCGAATCTTGTTAACAACGTCAGGTATTATTTCACAGTCTATTCCTATAACGGAACGGGAACGCAGATCAATTACAAGATTGACGGATCATTGCCGCAGACAAATGTTCTCGTCAATCCGACATTGGCAACTGAGCCGGCCAACCATGCAACTGGTTTCGGCATTACGAGCATTACTTCTTCCGCAATACAGCTAAGCTGGACAGATGCCCTGCCGGGCACTCAACCGCCTTCAGGATACCTGCTCGTTGGCAATAACTCAGGTGATACAACTTCGCCGTCCGACGGCCTGGAATATATTGATGATCTTGTACTTTCAGACGGGCTGGCAAGAGTGAACATCCCCTATGCCGCGGCAAACAATTACACTTTCACCGGACTCTTTGCAGGCACAAGCTATCACTTCAGGCTGTATTCATACAACGGCGAAGGCACTCAGATCAATTACAAAACCGTCCCGCTTGCGCCTCAGGCATCGGGCACAACTACAGGCATTCAGTCTGCGGCTGTAACAAAACTTGCAGACAATTTCAGCAGGGCAAACAGCAATTCTCTCGGCAATACACTTCTTCCCGCCAATATTCCCTGGGTTGAAACCGAGACAGTGAGCCCCGGTTCAGTATCTGTAAGCTCTTCCCGGATGAAGCTTGCTTCCACAACAGCCGGCAGGGATGCCGCATTTGCGGACCTGTCACAGCTTGAAGGATACAGACAGATCTTTGCAGATGCAGATACGACTCTTGTCTGGGCATTCAATATGCGGCAGACAAGGGCTGATCCATCCGGACACGAC
>DAIQRO010000207.1:392-3597 GCA_036786155.1 Bacteroidota bacterium | reverse complement strand
GACAACAACAATTACGGTATTGCATTCATCCTCGGAAAATCAACTCAGGACCTTTCAAGCGGAAACGGGTATGCCGTGGTGCTCGGACAAAGCGGAAGCACGGATGCGATCAGAATTGCGAGATTTACCGGAGGGATGATCGGCAATTCAAGGTTCACAAACATTGTATCCGGCGGGGATTATTCAAATCAGTATCTAAGTGTCAGGGTCACATTCCAGCCTTCCGGCAATCTGTGGTCACTTTATGTAGACAGCAGTTCGGCAGGATTCCCGCAATCAGATCCGCGCAATTCTGCAACTCAGATAGGAAGTGCATCCGACAGCACATTTACATCTACTGCGTTGCCTCATGCAGGAGCGCTTTGGAATCACGTTACAGGCGCAGGCGACTCCGCGGTCTTCGATGATATTTATTTTACGGAACTCTCACTGAAGGCCGAGATATCCGTTATTCCGGAAGGCCTGCTCAATGAATCCACCGTGAGACTGAACATGCGGGATACGGTGACTGCTTTCCTCATGAGCCCCGATTCACCTTTTGCTGTCATGGATTCGGCAAAGGCTGTGATAGACTCGGTCACGTTCACCGGCTCATTCTCTTTCAGTGTTTCTCAAAGCGGCTCGTATTATATTGCGGTCAGGCACAGGAACAGCATCGAGACGTGGAGCAACATTCCGGTATCATTCTCACACGGATCTGTAAGAACATTCGACTTTACTTCCCTGCAGGGCAATGCGTTCGGAAACAACACGGTTCAGAGATCCGGCAAGTACTGCATATATTCGGGAGATGCGAACAAAGACGGCACCGTTGACGGGTTTGACCTAAGTATGATAGACAATGACGCATTTACTTTCGTTTCGGGATACATACAAACGGATCTTGACGGAGACGGCTTTGCAGATGCTTCAGATGCGGCGATTGCAGACAACAACGCATTCAACTTTGTTTCAAAGATAGTTCCCTGACGTTTCATTCCCCAATGCTCACTGCCGGAAGATCCGGCCATTTCAATGATTTTTGAAGAACTAAACTTAATTCAAAATGAAGAAGACTACACTTCTTTGTGCAGTTGCGCTTATGATCGCAGTTACTGCACAGTTTGCCGGAGCTCAGTACAAGATGAGGCTCGCTTATCCCAACATGCCGGCGTTCAACAACCCGATAGAAATGACGAACGCGGGTGACGGGACAAACAGGGTATTCGTTGTTCAGCAGAGAGGATTGATCTACGTTTTCCCGAACGCCCCGTCAGCCAGCACGAGGAAGACTTTCATGAACAACACTAACGTGTCGCAGTCGGGAAGCGAAAAGGGATTGCTCGGTATGGCATTCCATCCCAACTATGAAACCAACAGATACTTTTTTCTGAGTTTCACATTTGATTCCGCAGGAGGAACATGGTCGAGGATTGCGAGGTATGAAGCAAGCGGTGTAAATCCTGATACAGGTTTGCAGAGTACTGAACGGATCATTCTTACTCTGAGCCAGCCTTACACAAATCACAACGGCGGTAAGATAGCCTTCGGCCCTGACGGTTATCTTTACATCTCTTACGGAGACGGCGGAAGCGGCGGCGATCCGGGGAACAGGGCGCAGGACAGCACGACACTGCTCGGAAAGATCCTCAGGATCAACATTGATTCAGCAAGCGGCGGCAATGCATATTCAATACCTCCGGACAATCCTTTTGTAACAAGACCCTCATGGAAAAAGGAGATATTCGCTTACGGACTTCGAAACGTCTGGAAGTTCAATTTCGATTACACAACCGGCAGGATATGGGCCGGTGATGTAGGGCAGGGTGCTTGGGAAGAAATTGACATAATTGAAAGCGGAAAGAACTACGGGTGGAACAAGATGGAAGGATTTTACTGCTACGGCACTTGCGATACCACCGGGAAAGGATTCACAAGGCCGATCTACAACTACTCCCACTCTCTCGGCATATCAATAACAGGAGGATATGTTTACAGGGGATCACAACTTCCCGGGCTTTACGGAAAGTATCTTTATGCCGATTACGGCGCAGGAACTCTTTGGTCGCTGACTTACGATTTCATAAATCCGCCGGTAAATACAACACTTCAGGATACAAGCTGGTCAATTTCATCCTTCGGAGAAGATGAGAACAAAGAGGTGTACATACTGAGATACAGCTCTACCACCGGATTCATTTACAAGATCGTCAACACATCGGTCATTACACTTGACCTGAAATTGGCTATCGAAGGCTTTTACAATCCCTCGCTTGACAGGCTGGCTTTAAGAGATACCGTTAAGGTGTACCTGCATCAGGCTACAGCGCCGGGCATAATTGTTGATTCAGCTTCCGCAGTAATTGACTCAGCTACGCTCAAAGGTTTCTTCATTTTCAACAATGCTCCGACCGGTCTGTATTATATAAGGGTAACCAGCAGAAACGGCCTGGATACATGGAGCAAAGCGGGAGGGGAGTCTCTTCAGAGAGGAATCTCAAACGCTTACGATTTCACCACAGCGGCTTCACAGGCATACGGAAGCAATCAGAAGCTGGTCGGCTCTAAGTACTGTGTTTTCAGCGGCGATGTCAACGGAGACGGGGCGATTGACGGCACCGACAATGTGATGATCGACAACGATGCATTTGCCTTTGCCACGGGATTCCTCGTCACTGACCTGAACGGAGACTATACAATTGACGGAACAGACCTGATCATTGCCGATAACAATGCATTCAATTTTGTAGCTGTCATTCAGCCGTAAGGCAGGACTGAAAAAAGTCGGATCAAAGTTTACACAGAAACTGAAAAAAATTAAGTATCTTTGATTTGATGAAAAAGCTATATTGCACACAAAGCAATTTATAAATCAAAAACGAAACCCAAATTACAATGAAAATCGTAATGTCAATGGTTTTGGCTGTTTTGGTTCTTGCCGGTTTTTCAAAGAATGCAAGCGCTACAGATACAGTCTATGCAAAACCGACTTACACTCTTAAGGTGACCGGACAGGCATTGCCGGCTCCGAACAGATATGAGTTTGAAGTAAGGATCAAACACACAAATCCAACTGAAACACCATTCTATTACGCAGGAGCTCAGTACTTTTTCGATTTCAATCCGGCAATTGCAAACGGAGGAACACTTGCCTATGCATATTCCGGTCCTGACACATCGGACCTTCCGGCAAACTTCAGGCCGAGGAATCCGCAGATCTCAGGTA
>DAIQRO010000207.1:0-382 GCA_036786155.1 Bacteroidota bacterium | reverse complement strand
GAGGCTCGCTGTAAATACGTTCCCGGGTCCGGGTAACGGGTACCTTGTGCCGACCACGAATCCAAACGGAATCAAGGTGATCAGAATGGCTGTTACAACAACTGCAACAGCTTTCACTCCGCAGGCTCCGATCGGGCTTGTATGGAGAGATTCTCTTCCGAACCCTTACTCCAAGGTATTTGCCTACACTCTGAAAAACAATCAGGTAAATACTGAAATTACAAACAGGGCCTGGCACTCGATCGACATTTTCACAGGAATCAACAACAACCAAAACACTGTGACTGAGATCCCGAAAGAATTCTCATTGTCACAGAACTATCCGAATCCGTTCAACCCAAGCACAAGGATTGAATATGCCATTCCGGTTGAAGGGAAGGTG
>DAIQRO010000206.1:0-5039 GCA_036786155.1 Bacteroidota bacterium | reverse complement strand
GACTATGCCGCGCTGAACGTATCCTATGAATTTGTTAGGCAGTTGTTTGCAGAGTCGCGCATCGAGTACAGGCGTACGGATATTTTGGATGAAGGTACAAAGCAGGACGACTTGCTTTTTGAGATAGGCCTGAGGCTTTCACTTTGAGAACCAAGTCAAAGATAAAATGAGCCTGCTCAGAAAACAGGCAGACCAGACTTCAAAAGGTTCATTGTCGTCAAAGTTGCGGGGCAGGCGCATAGATGCATTCGTGAATTATTGCAGAAGCATCGGCACAGGTCTCAATATTGCTGACGTAGGAGGAACTCTGTATCACTGGAAGGACCATCTTTCAAAGCTGGATGGTATGAAGATAACACTGATCAATATTGAAGATAATGACGAAGATATGCCGGTCAACTTCAGCAGGATCAAGGCCGATGCGCGCGACCTTGGATTAATAGGTGACGGGGAATTTGATGTTGCATATTCAAACAGCGTGATCGAGCATTTCCCAACGTTTGAGGAACAGAAGAAAGTGGCGGCGAACATAAAGAGAATTGCAAAGAACTACTATGTTCAAACTCCAAACTATAATTTCCCGATGGAACCGCATTTCATCTTCCCATTCTTTCAAATGCTTCCGCTCCCGGTGAAGAAAACACTGCTGAAAACGTTTCCGCTCGGGTGGTATGAAAAGCAGAAGGATGACCGGTCTGCAGAGCGGCTGGCAGTTTCAATTAGACTGCTGAGGCTCGAAGAACTAAAGGAACTATTTCCCGGATGCAGGATAAGCAGGGAGAAATTTTTGCTGATGAACAAATCATTTACGGCATACAACTGATTCAATGGAACTGTTCAAGATAGGTTTTCTCACCGTCAATCTGGTCGATGTAATTGACGTGCTCATTGTCACTTATGTGTTTTACAAGCTCTACAAGGTGATGAAAGGCACGGTAGCCGCGCAGATCTTCATTGCACTCGTGCTTATACTGCTGTTCTCATTTCTCGCACAGCTTGCAGACCTTCCGGCAACAAGCTGGCTTCTCAGCAGGATCACTGACATCTGGGTGATCGCATTGATAATCCTGTTTCAGCCGGAGATTCGCAGACTGCTTCTTCTGATAGGGAAGACGCGGATTGGCCGTCTGTTCACTCGCGGGCAGGTTGACGAGAGCATTAATGAGGTCAGCGAAGCAGCGTTCGACCTCAGGACAAGAGGATGGGGCGGACTGCTTGTGCTTGAACGAAGTTCGGGACTTAAGAGCGTGATCGAAACAGGCGAATCAATACAGGCAAAGATCAGCAAGGAAATGATCGTTTCAATTTTCAGCCCGAGTTCCCCTTTGCATGACGGCGCAGTGATAATAAAGAACGACAGGATCGAGGCAGCGCGGTGCCTTCTGCCGCTTTCTGAACTCGAAAAGATCATGAACAAGCGCCTCGGGACAAGGCACAGGGCAGGGATCGGCATCACGGAAGTTTCCGATGCTGTAGCAGTTATAGTTTCTGAAGAGAGGAGAACGGTATCACTTGCGGCGGACGGCGAACTTGAGATCGTGAATGACATCTCAAAGCTCAAAGAGAAACTTAATGAACTCATGGGCAGGCGATCGGTTGCAGGTTCAATGAAGGAGATCCTCAAATAGACAGTAAGCGAAGTGTTAGAGAACGGATAAGAAGAAGGATCAAATTCAAAAAAGAAGGACTGATGGGAATGCTTCATGACATGGAGAGAAAGCAGTTGGTTGACTTGCTGAAAAAGCAGGGCATATCTGATGAAAGAGTTTTGAAGGCTATAGGCAGGGTCAGCAGGGAATTCTTTGTGATCGAGGAACTTCGGAGATATGCATATGACAATGTTGCATTGCCTATCGAGGGAAACCAAACCATATCACAGCCCTTCACTGTCGCATTCATGACACAGCTTCTTGATGTGAGTCCGGGAGACAAAGTGCTTGAAATAGGCACCGGCTCGGGCTATCAGACAGCCGTGCTGTGCGAACTCGGCGCAAGGGTTTATTCTGTCGAAAGGATCGGAGCATTGTATCAGAAAGCCAGAAAGACTCTCGCCTCGCTCGGTTATGATGCCGCGCTGAAGCTCGGTGACGGTTCACTTGGCT
Organism: Bacteroidota bacterium; assembly: GCA_036786155.1. GTDB lineage: Bacteria > Bacteroidota > Ignavibacteria > Tepidaquicellales > Tepidaquicellaceae > JADJAH01. Next base: position 2,937 of record DAIQRO010000206.1, on the reverse strand, counting down.
GGAAAGAGCATCAGCCCTTTGACGGAATAATCGTAACTGCGGGCGCACCGCAGGTTCCTGAGGCATTGATCAGACAACTCAGTCCGGGAGGCAGGCTCATAATTCCTGTGGGCACAACTTCAACGCAGGAGGCACAGCTTGTGACGAGGAACCCTTCTCAGAAATTTGAAGATGAGCCGGAGGCGTCTGTGAAGAAGTACCATTACTTCCGCTTCGTACCGCTGATAGGCGAGGAAGGGTGGAAGGATGGGGACTGAAATGCAATATTCGATGGCAGGCCAATCGGAGATCATGAGCTTCAGGACGCTGGCATCGCCGGCGGAATATGAACACCGTGAGTCGAAGTCCAGGTTCATTGCACTTGCATATCAAGCAGGATCAGCAGAGGAGGCTGTTGAAAGATATGTATCTGTAAAAAAGCTTTATCACGACGCAGCGCACTTTCCCTATGCCTATCGCATCACACCTTCCGGATCAGTGTCGAAATCCTCGGATGACGGTGAGCCGTCAGGAACCGGCGGTAAGCCGCTTGCGGATGCTCTTCAGAAATATTCACTTACGGACACACTCATAACGGTCGTCAGATATTTCGGGGGAGTGAAACTCGGAGTCGGCGGCCTCAAGCGAGCATTCTTCACCGCCGCTGACGAATGCCTTGCATCAGCCAATATTGAGGAAGTCCATATCTCTGAAATTTATCTGATCATGTTCAGTTATCCGTACATGAGCGCTGTGATGAAAGCCATCGAAGACCTCGGAATAAAGATCATTGAGAACAGGTCGGTTGAGCAGTGCACTTTTCTGGCGGAAGTCAGGAAGAGCTCTTTGAAAGAGTTCAGGGATAGGCTGATGTCAGCAACCAACGGTTCCGCGGAATTCCTGCCGGTCAGCGTTTGAACGGTTCCTGCCTGTCGCTGAAGTCCGGCCTGTAATAACCTTCCGATTCAAACTCCTGCACAAATCCGTTCTCAAGTCCGAGTTCATCCATAAGCAGTAAAACCTTGTCATACTCGCTCTCGCGTATGTTCCTTGAGAGAAGGCCGGTCTCAAGCGCTTTGTGCACAGGATAATACTGCGACATGACGGACACAGAAATGTTCTTGTCGAGGCCGGCAATGAACTCCAGCGTACTCCTGCTCCCGGCAAGATCATTCGGAAGAATGAGATGCCTTACGAGCAGGCCTTTTTTCAGCAGACCGTTTTCGACAATGAGAGAACTTCCCAACTGTCTGTGCATCTCGGAAAGTGAAGCACGCGAATGGCTGACATATTCCTTGATCTTCGAGTACCTGTATCCGTAATCATCCTCGGAATATTTTATGTCGGGAAGATAAATGTCTATGATCCCGTCGAGAAGTCTCAGGACTTCAATGGAGTCGTATGAATTTGTATTATAAACTAGCGGAAGCTGAAATCCTTTCCCCGCGGCAATATCAAGCGCTGACACAATCTGAGGTACGAAATGAGTCGGAGATACAAGCCCCACTGCGTTCACATTCATATCCTGAAGTTCAAGCATAATTTCGGCAAGCCTTTCTATTGTTACCTCATTTCTTATCTCAAGTCTGTGGTTCTGTGAGATCTCATAGTTCTGGCAATACACGCATCTCAGATTGCAATTTCCGAAGAAGATGTTGCCCACTCCGTTATCGTTGCCCGCATCCTGCGATCCCGAAAGCAACGGCTCTTCCCCGTGATGGATGCAAAACGAGGAGACAACGGGAAGCAGTCCGGAATCATGAAGTCTTTTGTTAGAAGGAATGAACATTGTCATAATGAATGTGCAAGTGATGACTGCCGAAAATCATGCATAAAAGGAAGTGACGGAATCGGGCGTGTCGTATCCAAGCGCGAGCATTTCCTTCATATTACTGAACGATAGGCCGTCTCCGAGATTTCTCTGAGGCCTGATAATGCGAAGCCCGATCTTTCTCTTTCCGAAGAACGGATTGCCTGCCGAAGTGAAGATCACATCTGTCTGTTCGTCTGTGAGCCCTGTATTTCTTTTCACACGCTCCCTCAGCGCTTCCACAAAGCTGGCGCCTTTTGAGTAAAGCTCGGTAATGCGGATGTCATTGGTAAAAACTTCATTTGAGAATATGTCTATGGTCCTGAGAAGAATGTCTTTCATATTACCGAGCACGTCCGCATCAAACGGCCGTTCATTGTCGGGGATAGTAATTATGGCCGTGATTTTTTCAGCTCCGGCATCGATCGTAACATCTGCCGGAAGAAAGTTCCTGATCCCGCCGTCTAAATACTGAAGCCTGCTGATAGAGACAGGCGGCATGATGACGGGCTGAATACAGCTTGCGACTATTGCCATTATGAACTGCTCACGGTCCTTCCACTTTAGCACATCGTAATGCTTATTGCCCGGAAGTTCTGAATTGGTGAAGTATGTGAGCCTCTGATTCTGAAGACAAACAGTTGATATAAAAATCTTCTTTCCCGAATTCATGATCCTCATATACATTTCATCTGTTATTGTCTTTCTGATCATCCTCTCAAGCGGCTTCACATCATATAGTGACGTTCCCGTGATCAGCTCAGTGACCGGCTTCATCTCGCTCAACACATCTTCCTTTTTTACATTTTCGTAAATCCTCCAAAGCAGATCAATCTCATCAATCGCTACCAGCGGAGCGATCAGTGCGCCGGTGGAAGTGCCCGCGATGATGACAAATCTTTCGCCTTTGTTATACAATCTCTTCAGCACGCCCACAGTGAAAGCGCCTTTGTCCCCGCCTCCGCTCAGCGCCACTGCATTCATTTGCGACATAGGATATTCAGATGAAATTATGTCAGGTTATCGGGAAATTCGCCGCACCATTAAATGTTTTACGGCGGACCATCGCGCAGGCACAGTCCGTCAGCATGTTTCATGCGAACTCACAAAACCCAAACTTCAATATTACTTAAATCTATCTTTATATT
>DAIQRO010000019.1:24299-25953 GCA_036786155.1 Bacteroidota bacterium | reverse complement strand
AGGATCTCGTATCTGACATTGTATGTTCCGTCAACATCAAACTTCTTTTCATCATACCTGAGCCTGATTGACAAAGGCGAACCCTGAATGAGTATGAGATGCGCCGTATCAAGAGGAACCGGCAATTCGGTTTTCATCACAGCTGTCTCTCTGGCAATTTTGCACATGATGTTTAGCTGCCAGATGCGGAGATTGTTCAGATACAGCATTTCAAATTTTCGGTCTTTCACCATTGACTGACCTATATAGATTGTATGATCCACACCGTTAGTCTTGAACCTCTCGAAATAGTGCGGGAATACTTCCTGAACCTTCGGCTGCTCAGCATCAAGTATGGATGCGATCAGATTATTGATGCCCGATGCACTTTCTTCATACTGTCTCCTTTTCTTGTAGATCACTCCCAGTTTTCCATCCAGTCTTTCAATATATTCTTCATGCAATTTTCTGTTGCTGTCATTCAGTGAGCCGAAGTGCCTCAGCACAGGATTCAATTCTTCCCTCACAAACCATTTAGCATTTGCAACATCCGGACTGTCAATACTTACTTGCAGCATTTTAATCTTCTCATTTATTTTATGCCTTAACTGTTCCATTGCAAGATTGCCCTTTGATTCTGAGAACCTGCCAATCGTTTCGGATGCAAGCTCCAGATTCTCTACAAGATCATCATTGATTGAATTACTTCTGTGTACAGATGAACTTCTGATATCTGACAATCCGTAGAGAGAATAGACATTGTCAAATACTATGTCTTCAATCTCTACAATTCGACCTTCGTTTCTTTCGGACAACACAACTGCTGCCGCTTCCCTGAATCGCCATTCAAGCGATGGATGAATAGCCGTGCACTTCTCCTTTATGATCGCATCTATTCTTCTGTCTCTGTCATCCATTATTCCGGACACTGCAAGAGAGAGCAACGGAAACAGTTCACTTAACTTCAGAGCGTTAATCGGACTGATCATTCCGGAAGTGTAAGAACATAATTCAAGGACACCCACTATCGCATCTTCATGTATAAGTGGTGCGACAAGAATATTTCTTATACCTGAACTGAGGATTGATTCTTCAAGCTTACTGAGTTTTTCTTTGTTCTTAAGATCATGACAAATCGAGATCTTCTTTTTGATAATTGCCTGACCGTGAATTGTGTCTTCTGTAATAGGTTCGCTTGAATACTCTGCATCTGCTCCAATGAAGCTGTAACCGATCTTCGTAAATGAGAGCGCATTGATTACAGAAAAGCCGTTAAGAGAAGAAAGTCCAAGCAAGAGTCCGGGGCAATTGATAAGTGAGCGAAGCTTGTGCTGAAGTTTCAAAAAACCGGATAACACAGTCACAGAGTCCTTCTCAAGAAGATCATTTTTAATGTCGGAAATAACTGCCGTGTCGGTAACGTTTATCAGATTGACAACAAGAAATCCCCGGAATATATAGTTCTCAGGTTCCAGAAGCTCTTTCATGAAGTTGATATCATATATCCGCATTTTTGCTTCTGTCAATTGTTCCTGTGTGAGTTTCTTAGGGGTGGTCTTGCAGTGAATATGAAGAAACTCGTTTGCCGTATTCACTTTAAAATGCCTGTCAAGGCCGGTATCCGGATCAGTGATCTTGAAGATTATGGGTATTGAGAAGTGCGCGTTCACATCAT
>DAIQRO010000019.1:18586-24250 GCA_036786155.1 Bacteroidota bacterium | reverse complement strand
AATGGACCTTCAGGATTGATGCATATCCTGCTATGTTCTTACCATAGTCAAATACTTCATCACTGATATTTCTTTCTGAAATGACATTCTTGTTTTCAAAACCCGTTACTGCTTTGAAACCGGGGGTTGCAAAGAATGGCTCTTCACTGAATGCTTCTGATGCGGCATATGTTTGACGCGTGTAGAATGCTTCAGGAAACACAAACATCATCATCTCTTTTAGCAGCTCTTCATTCTCATTGATCACATCCTGCTTAAGATCAGTTGACAGGAACGGATGATCGATTCCAAGCTTCCCGATAATTTCTGAAGCAAACCTGCCTTTCAGAGACTTATCATTAACAGATATGTTACGGATGTATTCAATGAGCTTCTCAAAGCTGAGCGCTGTTTCAAAATGTAGCGCGCTTTTGTAATTATCCTTGAGTGACTTCCCTCTTGTAAGTACAAATTGAGTGAAGTCATCAACGCCGATATTATCGTTGATCACAATTATTTCCTTATAGTTGAATTTACTGAAATGAACTGAACTCTAAAAACTATTTTTTGTACCCGATAGATCTGCAATTCCTGCTGAATAATCAACTGCGAAAGATTGTGAAGGGCAAATGTTAAACGAGGCTCGGTAAGAACATTAAGAGAAATAGCTTAGTAGTATTGCTGTAGGGAAAGGTAGTATCATATTTTCGCCGCTATTGGTGTTCCCCACGTTTGCTCGAAAGCATTTTTCAAAGTGTTGCAAGTTTTATTGCAACCTTTCCCCGAAGGGGTGGATTCCCATGGTTTACCACGCTTGCGGCCTGTAAAGCTTTGTTTGGTTTCAGCTGGCAGGCAGCAGCTTAACGTAAAAGTGCAAAGATTGAAAAGAGGTGTTATACTTGTTGGTAGCTCCTCGTTTCACTCGCAGAACACCTAAAGAGGAGCATTATCTGTCAGTTGCTAGTATTATCTCCAATGAATAATTTTGTCATTAGGTTTTCCGCTGAAATAATTTCTTATGAAGGGTATAAGTTTACATATCAAGAGCATGGTCTGCGGACGCTGCATTAATGCAGTAGAAGATATTCTCCGAAAGGCAGGGATAGCGTTTACCAGCGTTACGCTCGGTGAAGCGATCGTTCATGAACCTCTTAGTCCACAGTCAAAATTAAACCTTGAAAAATTGCTTGAAGAGTCAGGATTCGAACTGCTTGAACTGGGGAAATCAGTACTTGTATCTAAACTGAAGACCATTGTAATAGAACAGATACACCGCAGCAAAGAGCCGTTGAAAGTCAATTTCTCAGCCTACCTCTCTGAAAACCTGAATCATGAATATTCATATCTGAGCCACTTGTTCTCATCTGTTGAAGGGATTACCATTGAAAAGTTCATCATACGACAGAAGATCGAAAGAGTCAAAGAATTGTTGTTTTACAACGAACTCACTCTGTCCGAGATCGCATACATGCTTGACTATAGCAGTGTTGCACATCTCTCTTCACAGTTCCGGAAGGAAACAGGAATGACCACATCGCAGTTCAAACAAATGGGAAAACCCGGGCACAGGTCTCTTGACGGGCGTTTGCCATAATTTTGTAACATTATCACAAAGTTTTGAAATTGATTCGGGGATAAATTCCCTATTTTTGTTATAGAGTGAAAAAGCTTATAAACATATTTGCTGTAATTCTTCTGCTGGCAGGAAACACCGGAGTTACTACGGTAGTACATTACTGCGACGGAATCGCTATGCTGAGCGGGATAGCAACAGGCATATCTGTTCCGGACTGCGGAATGGATCATGCAAAGTATGAAACCAGCGAATATTCAGGCCGTGGGATCAGCGGAACTGATAACTGTTGTTCAAACAGTTTTCTTACACACAAAGTAACCGATGAATACTCCAAACTTGAAATCCTTGCATCACTTCAGTTTGGGAATGAAGTTGTTCATCCGACTTCTGATTCCGGTTTACCACTGAAGACGAATGAACTCTTTTCAGACTTCTCATACAGATCTCCGCCAAATCCCGGCAGAGATATCCGCATATTCTTTTCTTCATTTCTAATCTAGATCCTCAGTCTCTATTACATTGCCGGACCGGCATATTCATTTCAGAGACAGAATACCAACTGACTGAAAATGTTATATCATAAGGCATTCAAACAGGAATCCATTGCTTCCTGATTCGGGGATTCCGCTTAACTTAATTTGCGGTGTACACACCAAACTTACTTGAAAATGAAACTGTTAATATTAGCCATAATGCTTTGGCCTTACAATTCTTTCGCAATGAGAGATTCCTTGCAGAAGCATTTCTCTGCCGGACTGGATGAACTTGTCACAGCCTCGCTGGAATCAAACCTTAGCCTGAAGCCGGCAGTTCTTGAAAGGAAAATGCTCGATTCAAGGGTTGATCAGGTTAACAAGCAACCTTCTCCAATGCTTGAGTTTATGGTTGACTTCCTTCCGGTGACATTTTCACATGCAGGTGAATACGGATTGTTCTACACACAGCCGTTGCAGCTGTTTGGAAAGACCGGCGCAAATGAGCAGCTTGCAAAGAAGAACACTGAATGGGCCGGCATAATGAAAAAAGAGATCGAATACGAACTGATAAAATCTGTGAAAGAGAACTATTTCATGCTCTCAGTTACCGAGCGAATGCTTGATTTCAATTCGGAGTTTCAGGAAATCCTTGAAGGGATAACCAGATCTCTTGAGATAAGATACTCGGTCGGCAAAGGAAGTCAGTATGAGATACTCAAGAGCAACAATGAATCACAGGAACTGATTCTTGAGGAGATCGAGCTGAGAAACAACAGCAGGATCCTGATAAACAATCTCCGGAAACTGACTAACCTTGATCTATCGGATAGCTTCAAAACCAGGAATACGGAGATTCTGAGAAGCATTGAACCCCCGATACTGGATACAGCAAAACTTGTATCACAATTGCGCGAGAACAATCCGGAGCTATTGTATCTTGAACAAAAAAGATCTGAAGCGGCTTTGCAAAGAAACATAGCTGAACTGGAAAAGGACCCCGAGATCATTCTCCGTTCGGGATACAGATATATGCCTGATGCGGGGGAAAGTTTCCTTCAGTTTGTAATAGGTGTAGGACTGCCCTTCATGCCGTGGAACAAAAGAAAAATTGATGCAATGGTCAATGAGAAGATGATCGAGGAAGAGAAGGCAGGGGCAGAAATTGCATCAGCTGAATGGAACCTTAGGAATGAGATGAGGAACCAACTTGTAAAACTGAATTCCGCTCTGGAGAAGATCAAATTCTATTCCGACGTGTTGTTACCGCAGGCGGAGCAGACCTTCAGGGCATCCACGATTGCATATGAAACAGCATCCGCCGATTTCATGAATATGCTGGATTCTTACAGAGCGCTCAGAGAGAACAGGCAAAGGTACATTGTCGGGCAGACAGAATATCTGATCAGGGTTGCCGAACTGGAAATGCTGATCGGCAGTCAAATCTTAACCATCAACTGACATGAAAAAAATCGCAGTCACAATAGCCCTGTCTTTTGCGGCAATTGCCGTCGTTTACGCAGCTTATCATTTCTTGCTGCAGGATGACAAAGGTAAAACCGGATCGGGCAAGACAGAACTTTACATATGTCCCATGCATCCGGAGATCCAAAGCGATGATCCCGGCGTATGCCCGATATGCCACATGGATCTTGTGCTGAAGGAGGAAGTTGCAGGTTCAGAGGAAGATCATGACGGATCTCCTGAAAAGAATGTGACCGGAGAAGTGACGCTGTCCCCTTCGCAGCAGGTCATGGCAAATGTTAAAACTGAAGTTGTGAAGGTCAAAGAGTACAAGCATGACCTTACACTCGACGGTTATGTTAAGGCCTCCGAAAACAACATGAGAAGGATTGCGACTCCGGTTTCTGGCAAGATCGTAAAAATGTATCTGAACTACGAAGGTCAAAGTGTTATAAAGGGGATGAAGGTGTTCGATATCTATTCGCCGGAGATCTACTCTGCACAGAAAGAATATCTGCTTGCACTTCAGAACTATGAAAGAAACAGAAACAGCGAATACGGTCTTGTGAGAGAACAGGCCGAAAACCTTCTGAATTCAACCGGAACAAGACTGAAGTTATGGGAGGTAACCGCAGAGCAGTTAGCAGAGCTGGAGCAGAGCAGAGAAGTGCCGGACTTCATTACTGTACGCTCGGGTTACAATGGCATTGTCACAAGGAAGATCAATAATGAAGGTCAGTGGGTCATGGCAGGAGAAGGCATACTGGAACTTGCCGACCTGAGCACACTTTGGATAATTGCCAAGGTGCCGGAATCAGATCTGTCTCAGGTAAAACTCGGGCAAACAGGCATCATCACATCTGTGTCGTACCCGGGCGAGACTTTCACCGGAAAAGCAAATTTCATAAGCCCCGTTCTTGATCCTGAGACCCGCACACTGGAAGTAAGGTTTGATGTTTCCAACAGGAATTACCGCCTGAAGCCTGATATGTATGTAAGCATTGACATTGAATCCGTAAAGTATGAATGGAATATAGTTGTACCAAGGAGTTCGGTGATCAGAAAGGGCAAAGAAGATCTTGTCTATGTAAGGACCGGAAAAAACTCATTTGCTCCGAGAAGAGTGGCACTGGGAGGAGAGAAGGATGAATTCTATCTGATCGTATCAGGGCTGAGCGAAGGTGAGGAAATAGTGACAAGCGCAGGTTTTCTCATCGACAGTGAGAGCAGGTTCAGGTCCGGTTCAACGTCCGGCAGCACACATGCTCATGATTCCGGGAATGCAAAAGATGAAGAACTGGATCCTGAAAGTGATGTAATGAAAGACATGAAGAAACACAATCACTGAAAAAATTTTTCAAATACCATAAACGCTGGAGAAACCGGCAAGGAGATAAGAAATGAAAACAGGAAATAGCTGGCTGAAACTGTACAAACTGGCAATCATCGTGCTGCTTCTGACAGCGGGCTGCGGAGACAAGGGAAACAAAGGCCAATCGGGATCGGAGTCAAATCGTCACATGGAAACTGATTCAATGAACGATATGAACCACGGAACTGACCGGAGTGCAATGCATGAGAATAACTCCAAAGGTGATTTTGAACACATCATGATCAACTTGCCGACGATGCAATGTCAGATGTGCAAGGAGAACATTGAGACGGCTGTAAACAAACTTGAAGGAATTGAAAGTGTGGATGTTGACAAGAAGGAGAAAGTTGCTCACATAAATTATATGAAAGACAAGACCGATGCCGCAAAAATCGAAAGTGCAATTACTGCCGCCGGCTATGATGCAAATGATAAGAAGGCGGATCCCGAAGCATACAGCAAACTTGACGACTGCTGCAAACTTCCAAAAGACAGGAAGAAAAAATAAATCATAAGACGCAATGATAGAGAAGATCATAGATTTCTCGGTCAAGAACAGATTTGTCATTCTGGTTGCCTATTTATGCTTAATAGGGTACGGGGTATACAGCATGGTGAATACGCCTGTTGATGCTATTCCTGACCTTTCGGAAAATCAGGTGATAATCTGGACTGAATGGATGGGCAGAAGTCCGCAGATCGTTGAAGACCAAATAACATATCCGCTTACGACCGCGCTCCAGGGAATGCCCAAAGTAAAGGCGGTCAGGAGTACATCAATGTTCGGGATTAGTTTCATC
>DAIQRO010000019.1:6742-18576 GCA_036786155.1 Bacteroidota bacterium | reverse complement strand
ATGCAGACATCTATTGGGCCAGAAGCCGGGTGCTTGAGAAGCTTTCTCAGGTACAGTCTTCTCTGCCGCAGGGCGTAATACCGGTAGTGGGACCTGACGGGACAGGGGTCGGACATGTTTACTGGTATCATCTTAAGAGCGGCAAGTATGATCTGGGTGAACTTCGCACATTGCAGGATTTCTATTTCAAGCTGGGACTACAGTCAGTGGAAGGAGTGGCCGAAGTGGCATCAGTCGGAGGATTTGTGAAGCAATATCAGATAGACATTGATCCCAATAGGCTTAACGGATACGGGCTGAGCGTAAAAGATGTGGTCAGCGCAGTGAAGATGAGTAACCGCGATGTGGGAGGAGGCAACATTGAATCTTCCGATGCAGAATACTTTGTGATAGGCAAAGGTTACATAAATAAGGTAAGCGACATCGGGGAAATAGTTCTGAAAGCCGACGGCGGAATTCCTGTTACCATAAGTGATGTCGGAACTGTGCAGCTGGGCGGGAATCCGAGGCGCGGACTATTGGACCTGAATGGTGAAGGAGAAGTTGTAGGCGGCATAATTGTCATGCGTTACGGCGAGAATGCTCAGACCGTCATAGACAGAGTAAAGGAGAAACTCAAGGATCTGGAAAAGGGGCTGCCTCCCGGTATCACAGTTGAGACGTCTTATGACAGGAGCGATCTTATATCAAAATCTATCGCAACTCTCATGGATGCAATAATCGAAGAGTCGATCATCGTAAGTCTGATTGTACTGATATTTCTGTTTCACTTCAGAAGCGCAGTAAGAATACTAATCGAGATACCTGTTGCAATCCTGATCTCATTCATCCTGATGAGGCAGTTTGACATAACATCAAACATAATGAGCCTTGGCGGGCTCATTATATCAATAGGAATACTGGTTGATGCTTCCATCGTGATGGTGGAAAACGCATACAGGAATATCGCGCTTGCGCAGGAAAAGGGGATGCCAATTGATTACAAGGAGATCTCTGCGAATTCGGCAAAGCAAGTCGGGAGAGCTATTTTCTTCTCCGAGGCAATCATAGTTATATCGTTCCTGCCTGTATTCATGCTGGAGGGACAGGAAGGAAAGCTGTTTCACCCACTTGCTTTTACAAAGACATTTGCAATTGCAGGTTCTGCCCTGATAACTGTTACACTGGTTCCTGTGCTGATGACGTTTTTCATGCGGGGAAAATTCTACCGCGAAGAAAAGAATCCTGTTACAAGATTCTTCAACAAGCTTTATGATCCGGTGCTGCGGCTTGCTCTCAGGTACAGGAAGACTACGCTCGCAATAAATATTCTTGCCCTTCTGATAACAGTGCCGTTGATAATGAAAACAGGAAGCGAATTCATGCCGCCCCTTGATGAAGGCAGCCTGCTTTTCATGCCTACAATGCTTCCCAATGTGTCCATTACAGAGGCGAAAAGAGTAATGCAGGTTCAGGATGTAGTAATCAAAAGCGTTCCTGAAGTTCTGTCGGTTCTTGGTAAGGCAGGCAGGGCTGAAACACCTACAGACCCGGCTCCAGTGAGCATGATCGAGACGATCATTATCCTGAAGGACAGGTCGGAATGGCGGGAAGGCATAACAAAGGCTGAGATCGTAAAAGAGCTGAACTCAAAACTTCAGATTCCCGGAGTAAGCAACGGCTGGACACAGCCCATCATCAACAGGATCAATATGCTATCGACAGGTATCAGAACAGATCTGGGGATAAAAATATTTGGTGACAATCTTGACACACTGGAAAAACTTGCCGTCAGAGCCGAAGGCTTTGTGAAAAACATACCAGGCGCGGCGGATGTGTACGCCGAGAGGACTCAGGGTGGAACTTACATTGAAATTGACATTAGGCGTGATGCCATCACGAGATACGGCCTGAGGATTGAGGATATTCAGCAAGTGATTGAGACAGCAATTGGCGGTGAAATAACTACTACCACTGTCGAAGGGAGAAAAAGATTTCCGGTAAGGATAAGGTATCTGAAAGATTACAGGGAAGATGCAGAAGCTCTGAAAAAGGTATGGGTATCGGTACCGCGCTCCCGCTGAATGGATCCGCCGATGCAGAACGATATGGAGCAGACATCAACTTCTTTACAGTCTTCAGGAAGATCGGCACAAATTCCGTTGGGTGAACTGGTGGACATAAGGATCACTTCGGGTCCGCCGATGATCTCAACGGAGAATGCTCAGTTGAGGTCGGTTGTATTCCTGAACGTAAGGGACAGAGACATGGGAAGTTTTGTGAATGAAGCAAAGGAAGTGCTTGAGAGGGACTTTGCTCCCGTTTTGCCAAAGGGTTATTATTATGAATGGAGCGGGCAGTGGGAAAATCAGGAACGGGCAAGGAAGCGGCTTGAGATCATTATTCCGGTTGTCTTCCTCGTCATCTTCGTAATGCTCTTTCTTACATTCAGGAACTTCCTGGAAGCATTGCTGGTAATGCTTTCCGTTCCCTTCGCACTTATCGGGGGAGTTTACTACATGTACATACTCGGGTTGAACTTCTCAGTAGCCATCTGGGTGGGCTTCATAGCGCTTTACGGTATTGCCGTAGAGACCGGAGTGATAATGGTGATATATCTGCATGAGGCACTCGACAAAAAGCTCTCTCAGAAAGGCAGCAGCATATCACAGCAGGATCTGGTAGATGCGACAGAAGAAGGAGCGATCCTCAGACTCAGGCCAAAACTCATGACTGTGGCAACTGCAATGCTCGGACTAATTCCCGTCATGTGGGCCACAGGCACGGGAGCTGACCTTGCCAAGCCGCTAGCAGTTCCTCTTATCGGAGGAATACTTACTTCTGCAGTTCATGTGCTGTTCGTAACCCCGGTAATTTTTGTAATGATCAAGGAACACTACAGGAAGAAAGGCAAGCTGAAACAGTCTGAAATGGCTAAGTTTCTGATCACGTGAGCACTAATCATTACCCGGCAAAAGTGTTTTCCGCCGTTGGTAAATTTGCGAAGGGCTCACTTATATTTAGAGTTAGCGCCAATTATCTTGTCGCAAATTTGAACTTCATAAAATGAAAGGAGCCCCTCAAATGCAAAATACAAAAATTGAAACTTACAGGCCCGCCTGCAGACAGTTTACTTGATTTACCGACGACGGCAGAAGAATCAGCGTTTTGAAAATTGCAGAAGTAATACTGAAGTCAAAGCATGATTCACTTCTTGCAATTGCTTTTCATTCTATTCATATTTGCCAAATAAATTTCTCAGAAAATGAAGAAGCTTTCGTTCATAACAGCATTGCTGTTGGTTTCATTGGCAATCAGCCCGGCGTTTTCTCAGGCACCTCAGGTAACCGGAGTTTCACCTCAGAGACAGATACTCAATGCACCGAGGTCAACTCAGATCACAGCAACATTCAATACCTCACTTGATCCTGCGTCGGTAAATAATTTTACATTCAGAGTTTTCGGAAGACAATCGGGTGTGATACCGGGAAGTCTGCAACTGCAAAGCGGCAATACGCAGATTGTCTTCACTCCTGCTTCACCAATGTTAGCAGGCGAATGGATGACCGTTTCTCTTTCGAAAAGCATAAGAAGCGCAGGCAATGTGCCTATGGAGAAGGGCTATGCATGGAATTTCTGGACAAAGGCAGAGCCGGGTACTCTCAACCAATCAAGGATCAAAACGATTCCGGTTAGGCGCTCGGGAGAAGGACATATTCAATGTTACGGTGCGCTGGGATGTGATTTTAATGACGACGGAAGAACTGACCTTGCTATTGTGAATGAGATCTCAAACGATTTCAGAGTCTATCTCAATAACGGAAATAACTATGATACGATGTACTCGCTTCATCCTATGCCCGCCGGTATTAGGGCAAGTCCGAGCGAAGCAGCAGATTTCAATCATGACGGAGTTGTGGATATAGTTGTTGGAAATGTGGGAAACAATGTGCTGAGCTATTTCAGGGGAACAGGCAATGCAGGCTTCGATCCGGAAGTTCCGTATCTTGCCGGCAACAATGTCCGTGGTGTTGCATTCGGTGATTTTGACGGCGACGGTTATGATGATGTGATAACTGCCAACCGCGGCGGCAACAACATTTCCATATTCCGCAACAATGGTGATGGAACATTTGGCGCGGCACAGAACATAAATACAGTTGGCAATCAGGAAACCGGCGTGATGGTTACCGATGCAAACAATGACGGCATACTCGATGCTTTTGTTGCATGTTACTCCAGCGGTGAAGTCTTGCTGATGCTTGGTGACGGTAACGGAAGTTTTACATTTTCTTCAAGGTCAGCTCTAAACGGCGCTCCCTGGGCAATAGTTGTTGGCGATATAAACAAGGACGGATATCCTGATGTAGCCGCTGCATTATCAAGTTCCAACAGGATCGGCGTTATCTTCAGCAACGGCGCCGGAGGACTCGGCAGTGTTGCAAACTACACGTCGGGACAATTTCCTTTGGCAATTGACATAGGTGACGTTGACGGTGATAATGATCTTGATCTCATCGCAAGCAATTATGCCGGCGGTACATTCAGCGCTTATCCTAACAACGGAAGCGGCGTGTTTACAAGCAGCCCCATCACGCTTCCCTCTTCGGAATCCGGCTCATGCATTACCGTTCATGACCGCGACAACGACGGAGATCTTGACCTTGCCGGTATTGATGAGATAGATGATCTGCTCTTTATTTTCAACAACGGTACGACATCCGTGAATCAAATTTCATCAAACACTCCTGAGAAATTTACACTACTTCAGAATTATCCTAATCCGTTCAATCCATCAACAAGGATAAAGTTTGATCTTCCCAAAGAAGGAAGATTATTGTTGAGAGTATTCAATTCAGCAGGCAAGCAGATGGCAGTTCTTGCTGATGAGGTGCGTTCAGCGGGCAGCTATGAAGTACAATGGGATGCAAGTTCGTTTCCTTCGGGTATATACTTTGCTGAAGCGGAGTATGACGGATTGACAAGTGTGAAGAGAATGGCGCTGGTGAAGTGAGAAGTGAGAAGTGAGAGGTGTGAAGTGAGAAGTGAGAAGTGAGAGGCGAGAGGTGAGAGGTGAGAGGTGAGAGGTGTGAAGTGTGAATAGTACAATTGTTTTCCTATGGAATTTAGGTTCAGTGCATTATTTTTGCTTGGTCGTGAACTTTGAAATCCTGACAAATGATCTATCACGATGTTTCCATGATTAATGAACAATGTTAATATGAATATAAGTGAGAACAAGAATGAAAAATACAAAACAGAATCTGATCAGGCAAAGAAGCTTTGATTTTGCTCTGATGATTGTAAACGTGTATAAAGAACTGAAGATTGATAAGAGAGAATACATTCTCTCAAATCAATTGCTGAGATGCGGAACATCAGTTGGAGCGATGATACGTGAGGCAGAGCATGCCGAAAGCAAAGCAGATTTTGTACATAAACTTTCCGTTGCTCTTAAAGAAGCAAATGAAACTCAATACTGGCTTGAGTTGCTTAATGCGTCCGGAATGATTGAAAAAGATTTGTTTGATTCACTCTATGACGAGTCAGATCAGATCATAAGCATCCTAATCACGATCATTAAGAAACTTAAGGGGTTCAACAAATAATGCACTCATAACTTTCAACTCACAACTCACAACTCAAAAAATTGCCTGTCAAGTTTTCGGTTGAAGCGCACATGCATAGTCATCATCTTTGCGACAAAAATTTATGAGCGAGACACTCAGCGAAAGAATCAAATACAATGCTCTTCTGAGGAAAGACAAGAGCTTTGAAGGCCTGTTCTTTGTGGCAGTAAAGACCACCGGCATTTTCTGCAGGCCTTCCTGCACCGCAAGGAAACCAAAAAGGGAAAATGTGGTCTTCTATGAAACATCTCTGGATGCAATGCGGGACGGCTTCCGGCCCTGCAAAGTGTGCAGGCCGCTTGCTCCGCTCGGCGAAGCTCCCGAAGAGATCACCGGGCTTCTCAAACAGATCGAACTCAACCCGTTTGAGAAGATCAGAGACTATGACCTCACACAAAAGGGATTACAGCCTTCAAGAGTCAGGAGGTGGTTCATCGCAAATCATGGCATGACGTTTCAGGCATATCAGAGACTTATGAGGATCAACAGCGCATATACAAACATCAGCAACGGAAGCAAGGTCACAGACGCCGCGTTTGACAACGGCTACAGCTCCCTCAGCGGATTTCAGCACACATTCAAGAAAGCCGCCGCGATGAATCCGAAAGACGCAGGCTCAAAAGAGCCGCTTGCGCTTGCGAGGCTTGAAACTCCTCTCGGACAAATGATCGCTGTTGCATCTTCAAAGGGGATCTGCATTCTGGAGTTCACTGACAGGCGAATGCTTGAGACACAATTCAGGCAGGTCGAGAAGCATTTTCAATCGCCGATACTTCCCGGCAAGAACAAACACTTCGAAATCCTGAAAATACAGCTGGCGGAATATTTCAATGGCAACAGGAAGGAGTTTGAAGTGCCTTTGCATACAGTCGGCACTCCGTTTCAGAAAAGTGTGTGGGACATTCTGAGGAAGATCCCCTACGGAGAAACGATCTCCTACAAGAAGGAAGCTGAAATGCTCGGAAAGCCGACTGCCGTCAGGGCTGTGGCCAATGCAAACGGGCACAACAGGATCGCAGTGATAATCCCCTGCCACAGAGTGATAGGTGATAACGGAAAGCTTGTAGGATACGGCGGCGGACTTTGGAGAAAAGACCGGCTTCTGAAACTCGAAAAGAGTAATTGCTGAAAATGCTTCAATTCATTTGCGGCCGGACTTTGCAACGCGTTTGGAGAGCGGATGAAGAAAGATCAGCATCTTTCTGACCCAGTCCGGCCTTTGGCTGTCAAGCTTCGCGTCAAAATCCCAGTTGCTGTCCGAAATTCTTTCAAGCATCACTTTCGGATGAGTGCCTTTGAATCTCTTAAGGTTTCCGAGGTCGTCGTAGTTTGTAAAGCCCGCAATGTTTTTCTCTGCGGTTTCTCCGTCGTTGTACAGCTTTTCAAAGTCCCTTCTCTTTGAGATCAGCTTTTCAGGCGGCCTTACCCAACCGTAATGAAATATCTCAGCATTCACATCTGCAACTTTCAGCTTACTGCCGTCTTTGTGCCTGAAGTCCATTGCATCTCCCCATGAAACAATTTCCGGCGAGTTCCTGATTACCCTTGTTTCACGGATGTACCAGTTCCTGTAATTGTCCTGATAATAATCGTAACTGCCGTAGAAGTGGACATACCTGAACCTGAGGCCCTCTACGGTTTTCTTTTCAAGATTGGCTTTCATGCCGGAGCGTACCGTCTTGAGATACTTTTCATGCAGGACTTCATCCGACTGTATATAAAAGAGCCAGTCACCTCTGCATTGCGCTTTCGCCTTGTTCGTCTCTTCTGAAAGCACCTTGCCGCCCTTAAGGCTCATGTCCCAGTCGCTTTCAAAGACCCTGATCTTCTCACTCTCAATAGAACGGACGGCATCAAGCGTCCCGTCATCCGACCTTCCCACATTTACAACGAACTCATCGCAAAGCGGCAGAACGGAAAGTATCGCCTCTTTGAACGGATACGCATAAAGCTCGCCGTTCCTGATGATAGTGAAGCCTGAGACTTTCAATTATTAATTTGATTTGATTACTGCCGGAAAGTTCACATCCAATGGCATAAGGTTTCAGCAATCCGCAGAGTGAACTTTGTAATGGAGTAAAATAGAAATTTCAGCGAACTCTTAACAGAGAATTGCCTTAGTTATGGTAGGCTCAATGCTCAATCTTCAAAGCTCTGCCAACCCGGAAACGGCATGCGAAGCGCAAACAGATCGTCTCCCAACTTCTTCATTTCATTACACAGCCCCGTTTCGTAAATTGCACCATTCCTATTAATTTACCCCAATCACATTTGGAACCAAGAGTTTACATTAATAAGATCGCGGATTTTGTTGATAAGGAAGTCACCATCAAAGGCTGGCTTTACAATATCAGGTCATCCGGAAAGCTTATGTTTCCGGAATTGAGAGACGGCACAGGTGTAATTCAGGGCGTCGTGGTTAAAAGCGCCGTGCCTGAGAAAGTGTGGGAAGATTTTTCAAAGCTGACGCAGGAATCTTCAGTTAAAGTCACCGGAACTGTCTCAAAGCATCCTAAGAAAGAAGGCGTTTATGAACTTCAGATATCCGGCCTTGAAACGATCGCGCTTGCCGAGCCATATCCGATCACTCCAAAGGAACACGGCGTTGATTTTCTGATGGACAGGCGTCACCTTTGGATGAGATCGCCGAGGCAAACGGCAATACTGAGAGTCAGAAATGAGATCATCCAGGCGATAAGGGATTATATGTACAACAACGGATTCATACTGTTTGATACGCCGATCTTCACTCCGAACGCATGCGAAGGTACAACGACGCTTTTTTCGACGGATTATTTCGACCTCGGCAAGGCATATCTTTCGCAATCGGGTCAGCTTTATGCTGAGGCGGGAGCGCTTGCGCTTGGCAAGGTTTACACACTCGGCCCAACATTCAGGGCTGAAAACTCAATGACAAGAAGGCACATCACCGAGTTCTGGATGATGGAGCCCGAAATGGCATACTATGACATTGATGATGACATGGACCTCATTGAGGATTTTCTGGAATACGTGGTGCAGAGAGTGCTTGAAAGATCCAGGGCCGATCTCGAGCTTCTAGGCAGGGACATTACAAAACTGCAGAATGTGAAGAAGCCCTTCCCGAGGATCACTTATGAAGAAGCTGTTGAGATACTGAGAAAGAAGGATATTCCGCTGATAAGAAAAACTGCGAATGGCGAAGAGCATATCAGGCCTTTCCCGTGGGGCGAAGATTTCGGGGCGCCGCACGAGGAGGCGATAGTTGAACAGTACGATAAACCTGTGATGGTGCACAGATGGCCTGCGGAGGCAAAGTCGTTCTATATGAAACGCGATCCGAACGATCCGAAGATCGCGCTCGGAGTTGACGTGCTTGCGCCGGAAGGATTCGGAGAGATAATCGGCGGCTCACAGCGTGAAGACAATTTTGAAGAGCTCGAAAAGAGGATCAAGGAGCATGATCTTCCGCTCGAAGAGTTTCAATGGTACCTTGATCTGAGAAGGTACGGCAGTGTTCCGCATTCCGGCTTCGGGCTCGGGGTGGAGCGCATGGTTTCATGGATCTGCAATCTTGAACACATTCGCGAAGCCATTCCATTTGCGAGAAGGCCAAACAGGATAA
The DNA here is from genome assembly GCA_036786155.1 of Bacteroidota bacterium. Classification (GTDB taxonomy): domain Bacteria; phylum Bacteroidota; class Ignavibacteria; order Tepidaquicellales; family Tepidaquicellaceae; genus JADJAH01. The sequence goes on along the minus strand of DAIQRO010000019.1, from coordinate 9,363 downwards.
GGCCCTGAGGCAGAACTGAAATTACACGAAAAAATGAAACGGATCATAATTGACGGCAATAATCTCCTGCATAAGATCCCTTCCCTGAAGGCAATGCACTCTTCAGACAAGGAAGGGGCCGCAATGGCACTCAGGGATTTTGTCAGGTCAAGATACAAGGGCAGGGAGAAGATCACATTCGTCTTTGACGGCTATGGCAGGAACGAGGGTGCCGGTGTCATCTATTCGGGCAAGTTGACAGCTGACGACATTATCAGGCAGATGATCACGGAATCGCGCAACGGCAGAGATCTGATCATTGTGAGTTCAGACACAGGCATCACAAAGCTTGCAAGAGAGTGCAGCTGCACGGTGATACCTTCGGAGAGTTTTGCCGGTGATCTGTCCGGCAAGGCCGCAAGTCCGGCTAAAGGCAAGAATGTGAATGAGATCATGGAAAAGCCGGACAGGTCAACTAGGAAGGAGCTGGAAGAGTACAAAAAGTTTTTCACCTGACGGAAGTCGCACCGGCTTTGCACTGTTACAACCGCTTCGCCCGATCACAAACAATAACAGCACATTTCAATTTATCATAAGATGAATCATCAGGACATTGATACGCGCACATTCAAAGACAAGCTTGAAGAAGACGCTTACGTATTGCTAGACGTAAGGACGGAGGATGAATACAATGCAGGACACTTGACCGGTTCCATAAACATTGACTTCTATTCGCACAATTTTGAAACTGACATTGACGAGCTTGACAAGAGGATGAAGTACCTTGTTTACTGCAGGTCGGGCAACAGGAGCCGGCAGGCAATGTTTCTCATGCGGGATCTCGGGTTTGAGGAAGTTTACAACCTTGCCGGAGGAATAATCTCCTGGCATGACCACGGATTTGAAATTGTAAAGTGAAATGACACACCCAAAAGGAAGGAGCCACACTTGAAGAAATTCAACACGATCTACAGGCACATAGTTGAAGCCGAAAGGAAATACCCCGAGGCAACAGGACAACTGTCTGACCTGCTCGCCGACATTGCACTTGCATGCAAGATGATCTCGCTGGAAGTGAACCGGGCCGGGCTTATTGACATACTCGGTTTTACCGGGGATACAAATGTGCAGGGCGAGGAAGTGAAGAAGCTTGATGTGTATGCGAATGAACTTCTGACCAACATGATGAAGCAGGGCGGACACATCTGCGCGATCTGCTCGGAGGAGGAAGAGAATTTTCTTCCGATAGAAGACAAGTACATTGAGAACAAGTATGTGACCAACAAATACATCTGTCACTTCGACCCGCTCGACGGCTCCTCCAATATTGATGCAAACGTTTCTATCGGAACTATCTTTTCAATTTACAAAAGAGTGAGTGATAACGGCCCGGGCGAACTCCGCGACTGCCTGCAGAAGGGTGATGACCAGGTTGCGGCGGGATATGCCATCTACGGCTCAAGCACCGTGCTCGTTTACACTACGGGCGACGGCGTCCACGCATTTACGCTTGACCCGACAGCAGGCGAATTCCTGCTTTCAAGCGAGAACATTACGATCCCAAAAAAATCAAAGACTTATTCCGTCAATGAGGGCAATCATAACAAGTGGAGCAAGGGAATGAAGGAGTATGTCTCTTATCTTAAGGAATCCGACCCGGAAACCGGAAGGCCGTATTCATCAAGGTATATCGGTTCGCTTGTTGCAGACTTTCACAGGAACCTTCTTTACGGCGGCATATTCATGTATCCCGGCGACAAAAAAAATCCGAATGGCAAACTAAGGCTGATGTATGAAGCAAATCCGCTCAGCATGATAGTTGAGCAGGCCGGCGGCAGAAGTTCTGACGGCAAAATGAGGATACTGGAAATTGAGCCTCAGGCTCTGCATCAGCGTACGCCATTATTCATAGGAAGCGAAGAGGACGTGAAGTTGGTCGAGAAGTTTCTTTCTCTGGAGAATAACTGAGTCATGAAGTCGAAATCATCATGGAGGGAGAAGGTCAACAGGATCACTGAAACAGAACTTGTTGTAATACCTGAGAAGATGCAGCTGCGTTTTGGGAGAGGCATGATGCTCATTCCCCGGCCGCTTGACATAGAGAAGCTCATTGGCACGATCAGAAAAGGCAGACTCATAACAAAGTCGGAACTTCGGAGGAAACTTGCCGCAGATGCGGGCGCAGACGTTGCCTGTCCTCTGACCACCGGAATATTTCTCCGCATGGTTTCCGAAGCCGCAGAGGAGGAACTTGCTTCCGGCAAAAAGAAGATCGCGCCTTACTGGAGAGTTGTCGGCGACAAAGGCGAACTCAACGAAAAAATCTCCGGCGGAACTGAACTGCAGGCAAAGCGGCTGATGGCCGAAGGCTTCGAAGTTGTGCAAAAGAAACGAGGGGGGATATTTTTGGTCGGGGATTTTGAAAAGAAGCTTACGGCTCTTTAATCAGATTCGAATCTTTACGGCTTTTTCATAAGCTCTCTTTTCCGGAAGTCCGAAATGTTGCCGTCGTTGATGCTGATGTCCAGCATCACTTCCTCATCGTACCGTTCAAGCTCAACCTGCTTTAGTATTTCAGATATCTCCGGATCCTGCTTTTCCTTGCCGCTGAGCCTTGCAACCGTAAGCAATCCGCTAAGCAT
>DAIQRO010000019.1:1842-6732 GCA_036786155.1 Bacteroidota bacterium | reverse complement strand
ATTTCCGTCAGGTATTTTGAAGCGTTCTCGCTTATGCAATTCCCCTGTATCACAAGCCTGAGTTCTTTGTCCATCTTTCCGGAAAAACCGAGCGAGCCGATGTACCTGTAAAGGTTTGCCACGGTTATCTCGCTGTCAGTCAGCGTCGAATCTGCCTGAAGGCTGTCATTGTCGCTTATATCTTTGCCCGAAGTTGATTCGATCATGTTCAGGAGCATTCCCCTGATGAACATCTTCTCAGCAGTGACCATCCAGAAATTTTCCTTGAACAGAGTTGACTGAACTGCCGTCATCATCTTATTGTTCACAAGCAGTCCCGTATTCGAAGTGTCTGTGACTGTCATCATCTGATCTATCTGCCGGAGGTAGTTGCTCGCGCAGATCGTAAAATTATCTTTGAAAAAGAAGTACAGGCCGTTTTCGTTGTTCATATATACGGGTGCGCCTTTCCCTGACGTTACGCTGTAGTTGCTGTCGTTTGCGAGCAGAGTGTCAAGCATGGCCCTGCTGAAGAGCCCTTTCAGAACGATGGCGTTTTCGCCCAGCCAGGAATTGGAGTAGAAGAGTTCATCAAGCCCTTCCGATATTGACGCGCCGGTGGATTGCTTGAATGTGTTCAGCAGACTGCCGAATGTCTTTTCCGCATTCAGGAGCGAATCGGAAACATGCTTCTGCCAGAATTCCGTCCGGCGCATCGTCTTGAAATTAAGGTACAAGACAAACTGCGCATTGTCCTGAAGAAGGTTCAGAGTTGCAAGCGTTGAGTAAGAGAGAGGCTCCGGCTCAGGCTTCAGACTGCATGAGGAAAAGCCCGCCAGTATACAGGCAATCACTATGATCCTGCAGAGGCTTCTCAATAATCTTTTCTTCTGAAATAGAATATGGAAAGCAGCAGTGCTGCAAGCATGAACAGGGATGATGAAACTGCAGGCATGTAAGAGCTTACCGCGTTGCCCATAATTATCTCCTCAATGATCTTATTGATGTCATTCAGCTTCGGAAGGATATAATAGAAGAAGTTTATCACAAACTGCATTGTGCTGTTTGTGATGAAACTGAAGATGACGGTCTCCCGGACAAAGAGGACAGGACATATAACGAACACGAGGAACATGCTTACTATGATGGAAAGTATGGTGCTTTGCGTCGTGACACCGGTCAGTATGATCAGAGCATAAATAACGGCAAACGAAAATGTAAGCCATGGGATTGACAGCAGAAACGGAAAGTGCCAGAAACCGGATTTGACAGACAATATGAGCCAAACTCCGCCTATCATATAAGTAAGGCTCAGAAAGATCAGCAGAACCCCGCCTAAGAATTTTGCCAGTATGATGTTGGTCCTTGATACGGGCTTTGAAAGCAGTATGTCAACATTTCCCTTTTCGAGCATTGAAGGAATGAAGGATGACACTGCAATGAAGCAGAATGTAATTACTAGAAAGTAAGATATGGTGATCATCCCCACCTGAAATCCCATCACGAGCTGTTTGACTCCTTCTTCACCCGTTGCTTCCATCATGTTCACCATGCCTTCTACGGAATCAACGTTCACGAGCAGAAGAAAAAAGAGAATGATGAGTGTCGCTATTGCGAAAAATCCAAGGAAGATCTTCTTCGCAACAGCTTCGCGGAATACGCTGAACATAAGCGTGAGAAATATCATGTCAGTCCTGACTCCCGATAAGGTTTATGAACATGTTTTCAAGCGTATTCTTTTCCTTTTCGATCTGAAGTATCAGCGCATTCTTCTGCCTCAGAAAATCGATAAGCCCGTTAAGCTCTTCGGCTGATCCTGCTTTGTATGTGAACTCGTTCGGCCCTTTAATAGCGGCCTTGTAGGTGTTGAGCAAGGGCTGCATGAGATCGTCCGCAATTGCCGCAAGGCTGAATCTGTAACTGTCTGCAACGGAGGTGAGCTCTTCCACGCTTCCGGAAGCAACGAGCCCGCCCTTGTTCAGGATGGCTACGCGGTCGCAGATAAGTTCAACCTCGCTCAGAAGATGAGAATTAAGAAAGATCGTCTTGCCGGATTCCCTGAGCCTGGTAAGAAGGTCCCGGATCTGCTTCCTGCCGATCGGATCAACCCCGTCCGTAGGTTCATCAAGGAACACGAGCTTCGGGTCATTCATCAGCGCCTGAGCCAGTCCGAGCCTCTGAAGCATTCCTTTCGAATACTTCTTGATCTTCGTCTTTCTCCAGCTGTCCATATCAACTATACTGAGATACTCATCTGTCTTCTTCTTTACGTCAATGCTGTTCATACCGCCTAGCTTTCCGTAAAATGCTAGCGCCTGCTCTCCCGTCAGGTATGACGGGAACCTGTGATTCTCCGGCAAATAGCCGGTCTGAAATTTATATGAAGTGTCATCGATCTCCTTGCCGAAGATCTGAACATTTCCCTTTGTGCGGAATGTGATTCCAAGCAATATCTTGATCAGAGTTGTCTTGCCCGCACCGTTCGGGCCGAGGATTCCGAAGATCTCTCCTTCGTTCACTTCAAAGGTGAAATTGTTCAGTGCAAGGATCTTCTCTTTTGAAAACGTCCTCGACTGATATTCCTTCGAAAGGTCCTTTGTGGCAATTACTGACATCAGTATCTCACTTTACATTTACTTTTTCATCAGCCCTCATGGCTGTGATCACATTACCCAGATGTTCTTCAAAGTCCATACCGATCTCCTCCGCGCCCTTAAGCATATCTTCCCTGTTCACATTCTTTGCAAACGCCTTGTCCTTCATCTTCTTTTTAACGCCTTTTGCCTCTACGTTGTCAAGCCCGCCGGGTTTCATGTAAGAATAAGCCGTGATGAATCCTGTGATCTCATCACACGCAAACAGATATTTTGCCAGCGTGCTGGTTCTCGGTACATCTGTCCTTTCCGGATATGCGTGTCCGAGTATTGCCTCAATCAGGTCTTCGCCGTATCCCGTTTCTCTCAAAACAGGAACTGCCGTGTTTGGGTGAGTGTCCGGAAATTTCTCCCAGTCAAGGTCATGCAAAAGCCCTGCAACAGCCCACTTCTCTGAGTCTTCTCCAAGTCTTTCAGCGTAAAACCTCATTGCCGCTGCCACTGCATGGCAATGCCTCCGGAGGTTCTCATTTCCGATATATTCTTCAAGCAGGCTGACTGAATCTTTGTAATCCGGCAAATCGGTTTGTTAAGAATTGATGAATTAGATCTCTTGCTGATCAGCTACCTTATCACGATCTCATTCGAAAGCTCATTGGAATCACCGTCCCTTACAGGAAACTCCCTGATCAGAATTTTCGATATCTCATCAAGTGCGAAGAGTATTCCTTCAAGATATTTTTCATCCTTAAACTTCAGGCTCATTCCCGAAGAGATCTCGCCCCACTTGTCTCCGATGAACTTCGAGTTCACCCCTTCATCTGCAACAATGCTGAACTCATGCTCCCTGAAGATCACAAGTACCAGAACTCCCGTCTTTTCTTCAGTTTGATCCATTCCGAGTTCATAGAACTCCTGCAATGCAAGGTCCCAGGAATTTAATTCCTCTTCAAGATAACCTTTGTGATCTTTCAGGCTTACCCTTATTTCACCGCGGGTCTTCTTTTCAATTTCAGCTATCTTGCCGGAGATGATCTTCAGGTCATCTGCGGAAAGATATTTTGATATGATTTTTTTAAGTGACATATTTACCAGCCTCCGCTGGCTCCGCCCCCTCCAAACGAGCCGCCTCCCCCTGAAAATCCGCCAAAGCCGCCGCTGCTTCCCCATGACGAACTTCTTCCGCTGCTTCCGCTTGAGATAATCCATGGAATTGAGCTCCAGCCCTTTTTGCTGCCGTACATCGACTTACCTCTTCCAAGGCTGTTTCGGATAATGGATGTAATGATGAAAATGAAAATTATTATGAATATCAGTATTACAAAAAACGGCACGCCGGCGCAGACTCCGCCTGAGCCTTTCGGCTTTTTATCATCCGCGTATTCTCCTTTGGTGGCAGAAATTATCGCATCGGTTCCGGCATTGATTCCCTCATAATATCTCCCCTGCTTGAAATTCGGAGCGATCTCATTTCTTATGATGCTTGAGCTGAGTGCATCTGTGAGCGCTCCCTCAAGTCCGTAACCGACTTCGATCCTGATCTTCCTGTCATTCTTAACGATCAGCAGAAGAACTCCGTTGTCCCTGTCCTTCCTTCCCATCTTGTTCTTCTCGGCGATGCTCATCGAAACCTCTTCAAGCGATTCGCCGTCAAGGCTTGGAATGATGTAAACGACAAGCTGATTGGTGGTCTGGTCTTCAAACTGCTTCAGCTTTGAAGCGAGTGCATTGACCTGCGAATTCGTAAGTGTTCCCGTTTCATCCACCACATAATTCCGAAGGGTCTGCGGATTGTCAGCCCTGCTTCGGGATGAAGCCGAAGTGTCGTTTTGCGAAGATGCGGACTGCGCGACAAGCGCAAACATCGCGGCAAGAACAATGGCTATGTAGAATCTCACATTTGGCAAGAGTTCCGGCATTCGGATTATGGTTTGAATCGGATTAAAATAAAAAAAAGCGATCTGAAATACTGGATTTCAAGACCGCTCAGAAAAACTGTGAAACGTTTCTTCAGCCTCCGGCCTTAGTTACAATCTCCTTGTCGGCGTCTTCCATCTTCATGAAGCTGTATCTCTTCTCAATGGCAGCTTTGTTAATCTCATCGAGTACATCAACCATCATATTGTATTTCATTTTGCGGTCAAATTTCAGCAGTATCAGAAGTTTCGGATTCTGTGCATAGATCGCTTCTATGGTTGATTTCATGTTATTGAATTCAACCTTCTCCGGAGGAGCCTCAGTACCGTCAGAAAGTCCTCTAGAGAAATAAGGATTGCCTTTGTCTGAAACTCTGATGTAAACAACATCACCCATGTCA
>DAIQRO010000019.1:0-1823 GCA_036786155.1 Bacteroidota bacterium | reverse complement strand
GTTGTGAGTATGAAGAATGTAAGAAGAAGCATGATGACGTCAACCATTGGCGTCATATCTATCCTTACGCCAACCTTCTTGCCTTTCTTGTACTTCTTCTGTTTATGTAAGCCACTGGAACTACTCTCAGGGGCGTCAAAACCACCGCCGGCCATAGTCTGATTCCTTCTTTGTTAAGAAAAATTTACAAAATTTATTTCGGTTCCGCCGAACGGATATCCGTAACAAGCGCAAACCTGGTGTTTCTTGTGATCTTGAATATTTCCATCAGATCCTCAACCACTCCATAGTCCGCCTGGGAATCGCCCTTGATCACGAGTCTGAAGTCCTCTTTGCCGCCTGTCTGATTTTTCAATTCCAGTCTGAGCTCTTTCAGGGTTTTTTCAAACTGTTCGCGGTTCATGACGACGATCTTTCTCTTGATCTGCTTTCCCATTACGGTTCCGCTCGTTTCATATTCCGATTTTCCTGTACTGTCGGGATGAAAAACTCCCATTCCCAAAGCATCGCCGAAAATCCTTTCCCTTACCTTGAAATTATCCACATCAACAAATGCGTCGCCCTTGTTCGTAATGGTAATCGTCATTATGTTCTTTTCGGGAAGCTTTGTGGTGTCAGTCACAGCTGACTCGGGCAGTTTGATCTCTATAGCTTCCGTTGACTCCACCTTGAATGTTGCAACAAGCATGAAGAACGTGAGCAGAAGCATGATGACGTCCACAAGAGGGGTCATGTCAATGTTAACGCCCGGTTTTTTTATTGATCTTGCTTTCTTCATTTTTAGTCAGTTAGATGCGCGGCACAACCTTCGTCAGCCGCTTCACATAATACGCTTATTTCTTTCCTTTCAAAGAAAGAATCTGAAGCATGTTATAGGTCGCTTCATCAATCATGTAAGTGATGTTTCCAACCTTGGTCACAAAGTAGTTGTACGCGATAGTACCTACGATAGCGCCAAAAAGGCCTCCTGCCGTATTGATAAGCGCTTCCGAAATACCTGCGGAAAGTTCGGCCGCATTCGGAGTACCTGCCGTAGCAAGCGCCTGGAACGACCTGATCATACCTACTACCGTTCCGAACAGACCAATAAGCACCGATACTGAAGCGATAGTTGAAAGCACAACAAGATTCCTTTCAAGAAGCGGAACTTCAAGCATCATTGCCTCTTCAATTGCAGACTGCACTTCACGGAGCCTTTCTTCGGAATCCATATCGCTCCCTGACAGCATCTGATATCTGTCAAGCCCCTGCCTGATTATGTTTGCAATTGAGCCTTTCTGCTTGTCGCACTCGGCTATTGCTCCGTCAATATCTCCTTCAAGAAGACTGCTCTGCACCTTCTTAAGGAACGGCTCGATAGGTCCTTTTCCTTTTGCCTTCGACAGCGACAGTTGTCTCTCAATTGTAAAAGTGACAACCATTATGCTGAGTGCAAGAAGTGCAACTACAATGGGGCCGCCAAGATAAATGGCTCCCATAATGTTAGCCGGTGTGGTTTTGTCCGGTGTTTTGAAGTTCGCGGGATTTCCGAAAACCCCGAAATAAACAAATGCAGATACTACCAATGCTATCACAATGACAACTGTAATGAACACAGACTGTTTCATTAACCTTTAACCTCCATTAACCCCTGAAAGAGTTTTTGATTTTGATTTTGTAATATGTTTTTGAAAGGAACGTGCTTTTTAAAAACTGTCTATTGCTTCCTGTTGGGTTGCGTATGAATCGAAGATCAGAGCAAGCTTTGTAATGACAAACAGATTCTCAAGGTTCTTGTTCAACTGGCACAGTTTAATCTTGCCTTCGCGCTTTGTATAGTTGGA
>DAIQRO010000205.1:0-5061 GCA_036786155.1 Bacteroidota bacterium | reverse complement strand
CTGATCTTGAATGAAACTATCATAAGCACAGGGATTGTAACAGATACAATTGAGGCCAGCTTCCAGTTGTAAATGAACATTGCGCTCAGGCAGAATACGATCATGCCGAATCCCCAAATGCATTCGACGAATGCCCATGAAAGAAGTTCAGTAACTTTCACGGTATCCGAAGAAATCCTTGACATGAGCCATCCGGCGGCAGACTTGTCGTAAAATGAGAATGAGAGTTCCTGCAATCTCCTGAACAGGTCCTGCCTGATGTCAAACATAACATATTCCTGGATCTTTCCGGCATAGTTTATGAACATGAAGACCGATGCCGAAAGCACGAATCCGAGCCCAAGCAGAATGAGAATGTATTTCGTCAGCGGGCCAAGGTCAGGCTCCGGCGCCGTGCCAGCCATGTGAAGCGGCCTGTACTGCTCAACAAGCGGCACGATTGCATGGTCGAGCAGATTAAGCCACACAAGAGGCGTTACGGCTTCCACAAGGCTGACCAACAGCACGAATGCTATGAAGCCGGTCATCCATTTTTTATATCTGAAAGAATATCCGAATATCCTCCGCAGAAAAGGAAGCAATGCCCCTTTGGTGCTGAACTCTTTGTCCTTCAGTCTAGACATATTGTTTTACTCCTTTTGCTTTTTGATTTGCATTCATCACTCTTCAAGCCCTGCCTCGGCTTTGATCTCTTCCTCCACGGATACCTGAATGTCATAGATCCTTCTGTAGAATCCGCCGCGGCTTATGAGTTCATCATGAGTGCCTTCTTCTACGATCCTGCCTTTCTCGAGCACAATGATCTTGTCGCAGTCCTGTATTGACGTGATCCTGTGAGCTATTATGAATGTTGTCTTGCCCTTCATGAGCGTTCTCAGTGATTTCTGTATTTCGAATTCAGTTTCCGAATCAACTGCGGAAGTCGAATCATCGAGCACAAGTATATCCGGATCCTTAAGCAGTGTTCTTGCAATGGTCACTCTTTGCTTCTGACCTCCGGAAAGTGTCACGCCTTTCTCCCCCACAATCGTATCGTATGACTCCGGAAATATCTCAGTGATCACATCGTGGATCTTTGCAGCGTGAGCGGCCTCAACAACTTCATCAAAGTGCGAGTCGGGTTTTGAGTATGCTATGTTTCCCCTTATGGATGTTGAGAACAGGAACGGCCTTTGAAGCACCACACCGATTCTTCTTCTCAGGAATTCCTTTGAGAATCCGCTGATGTTCTTGTCGTCAATTCTTATCTCACCGCTGTCGGGCTCGAAGAATCTCATCAGAAGTGAGATCACTGTTGACTTCCCGGCACCGGTCGGGCCAAGAAGTGCAACCTTCTCCCCCGGCCTTACTCTGAAGCTCACATTGCTGAGCACATGGCCTTTCTCTTCCCTTGAATACTTGAACGAAACATTTCTGAATTCTATGTCGCCTTTGAGTGACGCCTCAGAACTTCCGCGATAGTCCTCTCTTACTGCGCTGAGAATAGAGTACAGTCTGTTCAGTGCGACAGTTGCCATGCCCATCTCGCTGATAAGCTGGCCCAGTCTCCTCATAGGCCATGTTACGAGTGTCGAATACGTGTAGAATGCAGTCAGCTCTCCAACGGAGAGTTTGTTTGACAGCGTCAGGTATCCTCCTACAAAGATCGTAACAGCCATCTGAATATGAACAAGCATGTCTGATGACGGCCAGAATATCCTGTGGAGGTTATTTAGCCTGATGCCCCACTTTCTCTTTTCAAGATTCTGATTTGTGAACTTATCAATTTCAAATTCCTCCTTTGCAAACGCTTTCACTACTCTGATCCCCGAGATGTTCTCCTGCGCCAGTATGGAAAGCTTATCCTGCTCAAGCTCATGCTGATTCCATACCTTGGTTTCCTGCCTGAAGAACAGTATTGATCCTGCCATGAGCACGGGAGCAAATGCAACCGCTATCAGGGCATATGTGAAGTTGATCGATGCCATCATTATGAATGCGCCGAGGAACAGAGCAATCAGCCTGATCGTATCAACGATCTGAGTAGCGGCAAATTTCCTGATCGTCTCCACATCTCCCGTGCATCTTTGTATCAGTTCACCTGTCGGCGTTTTGGAATGAAATGCCAGCGGAAGCGCCTGCAAATGCGAGAACAGCCTGTCTCTGAGTTCCTTCATTGCCTTCTCCGTAACTGAGGCAGTGATTGCACTGGATGTAAACGAGAACACGCCCCTGATGAGAGCAATGCAGAGGAATATCACGCCGATCCCGATCAGAATTGAGTCCATATTCTCCTTGCTGAATGCGGGAAGAATTGAATAGAAGAAACCGGTTATTGCGTCATCCGGCGTGAATGATATCCTGCCTTCGCTTTGGAAGTAAACTATTACCTTATCAACCGCTATCTGCAGAACTTTTGGCTCGAGCATTCTTACAAACACTGCAGTAATAAGCAATACGGAGGAGAAGACGTAATAGCCGCTCCACTTTCCCAAAATTTCAAACAGCCTTCGTATGTATATCATGACAGAAAAATTTTTGTGTGCAAAAAAAAACCGCGGAAACTTTTCGGTATCCGCGGTTTGAAAAAATTCAGAAAACTGAATTCAGCTCAGAGCATTCCTCCTCGCATCCACGGAATTATACCGTAATCAAATGACGTTGCAAACGGCACTTTTGCCATTTGGCTATTTGTAAAATCGTTGATTTGCATTCTTGTCAGTTCGTCATTGGTATTGAGTTTGGAATGTATCCATGGTAAAGCGTCTACAAAAATAGACATGCCTGTTCAAAGATGCAACATTTTTCTCAAACTGTTCCCTATTTGTGCGTTCATGAATTAAAAGAGTTGCAACAATAATTGCCGGAACAGGCAATTTACGAAGTTATCCTAACGCGGAATACTACGCAGGCTCAATGATCACGGACGAAAATCGGAAATGGGTTTTAGACTTAACTCTCGGAGAAAAACAGATCATGCTCTCTTTTCGATCGCTTTGTTGTACAGGTCAATGTAGAGATCTGCAGAGTGTTTCCAGGAAAAATCTTCCTTCATCCCTCTTTTCTGAATGTTCTTCCATATCTTCTTGTCCCTGAAGATGTCGAGTGCCCTTGCCATGGTTGAATACAATGCCTGCGGAGTGTAGTCATTGAAAGAGAAGCCGTTACCTTCTTCATCAAACTCATGATAATCTTTTACCGTATCAGCAAGTCCGCCGGTCTTTCGCACAATGGGAACTGAGCCGTACTTCAGACTGTACATCTGATTAAGTCCGCACGGTTCATAATGCGAAGGCATTAGAAACATATCGCTTCCGGCCGTGATGTAGTGTGAAAGCTTGTTGTTGTAGCCAATGTAAACATTGACCCTGTCAGGATATGATGCCTTGAGACTCTTGAAGAAATCCTCTGTCTGTGAATCACCTGAACCCAGCACCACAAGCTGAACGGGAAGCTGCATTATCTCATTGATCACCGGTGGAAGAAGTTCAAAGCCTTTTTGCGGTGCAAACCTTGAAACTATTCCGATGAGAGCACTGTCTGCCATTGCGGACAATTCCGCTTCCGACAACAACGCGGACCTGTTCTTTTCCTTGTTCTTTAACTGTGCTGCGGAGTACTTGTGTGGTATGAAAGCATCATGCTTCGGATTCCAGATATTCTCATCTATTCCGTTAAGCACTCCGTAGATGTCATTGCTTCTTGTCTGAAGCACACCCTCAAGCCCTGCACCAAGTTCGCTTGTCTGGATCTCATGCGCATAAGTCGGACTTACGGCCGATACGATCTCCGAGTACACAATCCCCGCCTTCATAAAGCAGAAAGCGCCGTTATGTTCAAACGGCATGTAAGGAGCATAGTATTCCATCGGAAGTCCGGCCTTTGCCACAGACTCTTTCGAAAATATTCCCTGATATCCTATGTTGTGAATTGAGAGCAAAGTTGCGGTATTATCAAACATCCGGTCCCAGCTGTAAGAAGTCTTGAGCATTGCGGGTATGAGAGCGGTCTGCCAGTCATTGCAGTGTATTACAACGTGAGCCCAGTTCATTCTCTGAAGCGAATCCATTATTGCGATCTGAAAGAAGATGAATCTCTCATCTTCATCAGGATCATTTGTATAAGGATGATCGCGGTGGAAGTAATGAGGGCAGTCAACGAAATAGACATCTGCTTCCGATCCCGGAAGCTTTGAATGCCACAGGCCGAATGAATGAACATCGCCGCCGATGTTTATCTCAACTCCGGCAACTTCTTCATACCTGGAGATCCCGTGATCAATGACCTTGATCCCTCCGTACAACGGAAGGAAGACACGGACTTCACAGCCCTCTTCCGTAAGCGCTTTGGGCAATGAACCCGCCACGTCGCCGAGGCCTCCCGTTTTTACATAAGGGAAGCACTCGGAGACGGCAAAGCAGACTTTGCAGGTTTTTTGTTTGCTCACGAAATCGTCAGAATTTTGTTTCTATCACATAAGGAAGCATGATCCTCCATGTAGGCCAGTCATGCGGAACATCGGTTCCCCACATCTCAAGGTCATGCGGAACATTCTTTGAGTTGAGAATATCTGAAAGTTCCTGTGATGCCTTGGGATTCTCGTAATTTCCCTGCCCGGTAAGTATGTGAATGTGATTGCTCTTTCTCATGTCTCCCAGAATTGTCTCATCGTTGAGGTTCGGAAGATATGAGGCAGGAGAGTTGAAGTAACAGTCCTCGTCAAAATATCCCTTTGTGTAATCGCTGAGGTCGTAGGAACCGCTCATTGCTATTGTGCCGTTTATCAGATCCGGCCTCTTGAAAAATATATTTGCGCAGTGAAGTGCACCGAGCGTAGCTCCTGAGGTGATTATGTCAACCTTTCCGTTGCAGTCATTGTAGATGAAGGGTACTACCTCGTTATAGACATAGTCATTGAATTGCTGATGCCTTATCGCTTTTGCCCTTCCCGGCATTTCATCGTTAAGCCAGCTTTCATTGTTGATGCTGTTGATGGAGTAAACCTTGATCTTTCCGCCCTCAATAAGGTGCTTGAGCGAATCGATCATCGCCGGAGTAACTTTTTCTTTTTGTTTGAACCCG
>DAIQRO010000018.1:25699-26192 GCA_036786155.1 Bacteroidota bacterium | reverse complement strand
TGAAGAAAGTAGCTATTGCAACTTCAAACACCGGAAGCATTTTCAGTTCCGTTACAAGATCCGATTGCCCGTAATGGACATAGTTAAGAATAATGGAGTCTTTGTAAGATACAACAATCGGCGGATTGATCTCTGCCATCTCCCTTGCTTTTTCAAGAAGTATCGCAGTTGTCTCTCCGGTTGTGAGCGTTGAATCATACTCGACGTTCTTGGTAAGGATTATCTCCTTTCTCTCACGGTCTGTTGCGATTATCGGAAAGTCTATCTGCGGAATTATCTGATCGAAGATGAATCCGTACTCCCCTGAAGAGTTCTCGTCATTTGCAAGATATTCCATTGATTTTGCATAAAGTGCGGCGATATCTCTCTCTCGTTTTTCAATTTTCTTAGCAAGCACCTGCGTGTAAAACAGCACCGCAAGGGCAATAAGAACCCCCGCGACTACTAGAGCCACCTTTATGTTCAGTGAGCCGAATTTGTTCATTAAGCTATG
>DAIQRO010000018.1:2545-25689 GCA_036786155.1 Bacteroidota bacterium | reverse complement strand
CGTTTTAATATATTGTAATCGTCTGCATATTTAAACCGAATAATTCTTGTCTAATAAGGTACTAGCGCTTATCCTGATGTTCGCGCTCGTTATTGCAAGCTCGGCCCTTTCGCTGATGCTCGGTTCAGTGAGCATTCCGTTTTCAGAATTGCTTTCCGCACTCAGCGGTAAGAGCGGTCAGTATTCACAGATAATTCTGAACATCCGTTTGCCCAGAATTCTGAATGCCGTTCTTGTCGGGGCATGCCTTTCCTGCGCGGGGATGATCCTTCAGGCGGCTCTCCGAAACAACCTTGCCGAGCCGGGGCTTCTGGGAATTTCCGCCGGCGCGGGGCTCGGCGCAATAATCGTCTTCCTGATTCCGTCACTTTTTTCATTCTCACTGCTTATGCCGGCGGCTTTTATATTTGCGATAGGATCAACAGCGCTGATCTTTTCAATTGCCTCTGCGCTTGCAAACAGGCAAACAGGTTTTGTGTCCGCCAATACGATAATTCTGACGGGTATAGCTCTCAGCGCACTCATATCAGCCGTGAACGGTTTTCTTATGCTCGCCGCCGGTAGCTCGCTTACACAAATACTCTACTGGCTGAACGGCGGCCTTTCGGGGCGGGGCTGGAGTGAGCTTGTGCAAGCCCTGCCGTTTGCGGTTGCCGGCATTGCAATTTCAGTCGGCATCTCTAAAGACCTTAATGTCATGAACTTCGGAGAGGAAATGTCTCTTGCTCTCGGACTCGACATTTCCCGTTTCCAGAAACTTGCAATCCTTGCATCATCACTGCTTGCTGCTTCGGCAGTTTCCGTGGCAGGGATTGTCAGCTTTGCCGGGCTCATTGTGCCAAACCTTACACGGCTTCTGATAGGAAATGATTACAGATATTCCGTGCCGTGTTCCGTACTTGCAGGCGCGGCGTTCATGGTGATTTCCGATACAATAGCCAGGAACCTCACTGCGCCGGCGGAGATACCGCTTGGCATTGTCACATCGTTCATCGGAGCTCCCGTTTTCATCTGGCTGATGATGAGATCTTCGCGCAATGCGAGCGCAGTATAAGAAAATTTTATGAACAGTGAATTGAGAACATCGAACATCACAGATACGATCGCGGCAATTGCAACTCCTCCGGGAGAAGGGGGCATCGCGGTGGTAAGGTTGTCCGGCAAAGAATCATTTGGCATTGCCGGGAAAATATTCTACCGGGACAAAGGACTTGCGCACGGATTCGATCCGGCATCTGCAGAATCACACAGTGTTCATTTCGGATTTATCGCCGGCGCCGGCAAACTCCTTGATGAGGGACTTCTGACGCTGTTCAAATCTCCGCATTCATACACCGGCGAAGATGTCATTGAAATTTCATGCCACGGCGGATCATACATTGCCTCAAAGTTGCTGACGAAACTGATAGGCGAGGGAGCGCGGCTTGCAACGCCGGGCGAATTCACAAAGAGGGCGTTTCTGAACGGAAAGCTCGATCTGTCTCAGGCGGAAGCGGTTGCGGACCTGATCAGGTCAAAAACGGAATCAGCTCACGCATCTTCGCTCAGACAGCTTGAAGGAGAGCTGTCCGGATTTGTGAAGCAAGCAAGGGCGGAGCTCATCCGCATCACGTCGCTTGTAGAGCTTGAGCTTGACTTTGCGGAAGAAGGACTTGAGTTTGTGGGCAAAGAGGAGATCTTGAAACTCATCGAAACACTTTCGAAGAGGATCAGGGAAATTATATCAACATACATTGCCGGGAAAATCATACGCGAAGGCGTCACGCTTGTGATAGCGGGAAAACCGAACAGCGGTAAGTCATCTCTCTTCAACAAACTGCTCGCACAGGACAGGGCTATTGTAAGCGGGATCCCGGGAACTACAAGAGACTATCTGGAGGAAAGTGTGGTGATTGAAGGAGTGCTGTTCCGGCTTACAGATACGGCCGGGATCAGAACTTCGGGAGATGAAATTGAATCTGAAGGAATTCAGAGAAGCTTTAAGAAGATCGCAGATGCTGACCTTACTTTATATCTCATTGACTCCCAAACAGCCGGCGATGATCTGAAACTTGAATTACAGAATTTCAGCGAAAAATTCTCCGGGAAAAATTCCATACTCGTGTTCTCTAAGTCTGACCTAGCCGGAAAAGCCGAACATCCGGATGGAGTCCGAGTTTCAGTCTATGACGATGCTTCAGTAAATGATCTCAGGAAGATCATGAAAGCTAAGGCCTTCGAAAAAGAAGTTAATGTGAATTCATCAGAGATCATCTTAACGAACTTCCGCCACAAGCAATGCCTTGAGAATGTCCTTGCTTCGCTTGAATCAGCCTCGCGTTCTGCGGAAGAAGGCATGAGCGGCGAGTTCATTTCGGTTGACCTGCGTTCCGCGATGAGCCATCTCGGCGAGATCACCGGCGAAGTGACTAACGACGAGATACTCAACAACATTTTCAGCTCGTTCTGCATCGGCAAGTGAAGCAAGTCTCGGAAGTATCAACTGCATTCCAAGTCTAGCACTTCGATCGTCCTGTCGTAAAACATCGTCGCCCGCTCGGGTGTGCTTCCTATGCTGACCGCTCCGAGCTTGCCGAACTCTGACAATGCCCCCATTAAATGAAATACCGTCCCTTCCTGCATAGCACCGTCATACATTATGCCGTGATACATTGAAAGCTCGATGAGCTCTTCCGGAGTAAGCCCTTTGTACTTGTCGCTCTGAAGATTGTCGGAAGCAAAATAATATCTCTTGTTCCCGCTGGCCGTTATGTATGCGCCCGTTTCATCTTCGTACTTTCCGTTTGTAAGGAACTGCATCATCATGAAGGGATGCGTTGTTCCGCCTTTCCTGAGATTGATCTCTATTGCATAATGTTTCCATGTGCCGTCATCCTGTTTGACAGAAATGAAATCAATTGCGAATCTTCCAAGCGCTCCCTTTTTCGAAAGCGCGAGTGCAACTTTCTTTCCCGCTTCTGCAAGGGCGGGAGCATAGGCTTCATCTGCAGGAAAAACTGCTCCCATGTAGGTTTGTCCGTCATCCCCGCCGAGAAGCTGATCATGAGTGCTGTCTATTCTGACATTCTCCTTCGCGCCAATGACGCACTGAACGGAAGGAGATGTCTTGATCTCTCCTTCAAGAAATATCTCCACGATCCCCTGCATCTCCGTGAACTTTGCATAGAACTCGTCACAGGTCATGTTCCTCGCAACGGGTTTGGTGCATTCGTCAAGCGTTGCAAGTATCTTCTGTTCCATATCTTCACCGTTCCCGAATTCAGGATATCTGTACATTGCATTTCCCTCTCCGCTGAATCCGTCATTCATTTTGATGACGCACTTTCTCAGAGCGGGATATTTTTGCCTGAGCTTTGCAAGCGCCGCCGCCACATCTTTCTTGTTCTCAAGGTTCTCCATGCCGTCAGGCAGGTCAATTCCGCACTCGCGGAATGTGATCCGCGCACCCGATTTCGAACCGAGGTAGAACATAGACGGGTCAGTGCCGAAAAGCGGAATGCCGAGTCTCACGGCAAGCGTCTTTTCAAGAGGCGTGATGTTGTAGCATGTAAGATGAGTTGAAGCCGGATCAGTTATCAGTTCCTTTATTTTGCTGATGAGCCTTGGCCTGTTCAGTATTTTTTCCGTCAGCGGCTTTTGAGAAAGGTCGTTACAGCTCAGCATGGTCAGTCTCTTTCTTGCATGATGTCCCGTTATTCCCTGAAGCAGGTGAAGGTAGTAATCAATTATTACATCCGAAAAAGGAATGCTCGATATGTAAACAACTTTTGTACGCGGCATTCTGAGAAGCATTAGCAGGCACAACAGCCGCTCCTCATAGTGGACCGCCCCCTTTATCCTTGAGAACAGCTCCATGTCAAGTGTCAGCGACGGCACAATCACAACTGTCCTCGGCGCGTTCTTATCGGGAAAGATGTGCTCGTACTGGTAGAAAATTCCCTTCTGATATTTCTCAAAAAGTTCGTTCTCCTCCTTAGATCCGGGTTCAGGTCCGGGCGGAAGAGGATTGAAAAGTCTGTTAAGTGTATCTCCTTTAGATGGTATTGATGGCATGCGTGAGTATTTGCTTTTTGGATTGGGCAAGATAATGATGATTTACAACAAACATAATATACTTTCACAATGACATGGCGGTAATTGCTTCAATGCCCGGGTGCGCGAAAACTGTGAAGCCCCTTTCAATCGTGCAGAAGAATTTCCGCGGCTTTAGCCCGATCAAGTTCATAAAAATCTGTTCGCATTTTCAATGTGCAGATTTTGTCGAATTGTATTAGTAACCTAAATGAGATAAGTTGCAGTCAAATTTATGAAAGACATACGAACGGGCATCGGTTATGATGTTCACAAATTTGCGGAAGGCAGAAAGCTGATGCTTGGCGGTGTTGAAATACCCCACCCATTGGGGCTTGAAGGCCATTCCGATGCGGATGTCCTCCTTCATTCGCTCTGCGATGCCCTCCTCGGCGCCGCGGGATTTGAGGATATAGGGCATCAGTTTCCGAACACGGACAACAGGTTTAAGGACATTTCAAGCATTCTTCTTTTGAAAAGCACAATGGATCTGCTTACAGAGTCCGGCTGGAATGTTGTGAACACAGACAGTGTGGTTATTCTCGAGAGCCCCAAGATATATCCGTTCATACCGCAAATGAAGTTGGCAATTAGCGCTGTCCTCAATTGCGCCAACGTCTCCGTCAAAGCTACAACATCCGAAGGCCTTGGTTTTGTCGGAAGCGGGGAAGGCTGTTCTGCTTACTCAACTGTGTTAATAGCAAAGTAAAATTCGCAGGCCTGATGGAGATAATCCAAAATATTGATGCATGGCTTTTCAGCCTCATCAACATCGGCCTTGCAAATCCTGTGACCGACCGCTTTATGCCGTTCATCACCGAGCGTAACAACTGGTTCATCTTCTATGTGCTAATCTGGCTTTACCTCGTCATCAAAGGCGGAAGAACAGGCAGGATCTCAGCTATAATGATACTTCTTCTGATACTCTTCTCCGATCAGGTCTCTGACAATCTTCTGAAGCCGCTCTTTGCAAGGGTCAGGCCTTGCCATGTGATACCCGGTGCAAACATACTGGCAAACTGCTCCGAAGCTTTCTCGTTTCCTTCAAATCATGCGGTCAATAATTTTGCGGCCGCCGCGATGTTCTCTCACTTCTATCCGAAGATGAAGTGGTTCCTCTTTCCCGGTGCGGCAATAGTCGCGCTGTCAAGAGTCTTCTGCGGCGTTCACTATCCTTTTGATATCGTCGGAGGCGCTCTCATCGGAGTCGCTTTTGCAAAGCTCTTCATTCGTGCATGGGAGTTTGCCGAAGCAAAGCTGTCTCGGAATGGCTCAGCCGGCGGTTCACAGCAGAAAGAAGAGACAGCATAGGATGAAGAAGACGCTTCCGCTGATCCTGATATCCGGAGTGTTCTACGGACTTGCATACCCGCCTTTTGACCTTCACCTGCTCATATTCGTATCGCTTGCTATTTTCCTTCATCTTATAGTCAGCGCAGATTCAATGCGCAGAGTGCTTGCAAGATCGTACTTTGTCTTTTTCACTGCCAGCCTCGTTGCAATTTCATGGATCTCTGTGAGCGGTATGCAGGAGAATGCTGACAGGTTTCTTATTATCGCCGGCATTGCCGTGCTTTTCGTTTATCCGTTGTTCTTTCTGCCTGCGGCCGGATTTACTTTCTTTGTTTACAGAAGTCTGGAGAAGAAAAATCTCGGCGCACTCGCGCTTGCAGTCTTTCCGTTCCTTTGGACGGCCTTCGAATATCTTTCCACATGGGGACAGATAACTTTTCCGTGGCTGCTGGCCGGCAACTCTCAGACCTATCTTAACGGCAAGATCCAGTTCATCGAATACACAGGAGTTTACGGGCTTTCATTCTGGATATCCGCGGCGAGTGTTCCGCTTTGTCTGGCGGGAAGGTACATTCTGTCCGGCAAATCTTATTCAAAATCGATTCCGTACTTCGCCGCCGCTGTACTGATCTACTTCATTCCCGATCTTATCAACCCTGCCGGAAAGGCGGCCTACACTGAAACAAAGCACATCAATACGGGAGTGATTCAGCCGAATGTTAATCCGTGGGAGAAGTGGGGCGGCAAGCAGAGGGAGCTCATAGATGAGTATGCCGGCATGATCCGTGAGATCCATTCAAAGGACAGCGCGCTTCAGCTTATAGTCCTGCCGGAGACGGCATTTCCGTTTTACTTCAGGGAGTTCTTCTTCGAGAATTCATACATGAAGATCAAAAGACTTTGCGACAGCATCAACATTCCTTTGCTGATCGGGACTCCCGATCTCGAATATTACGACTCGACTGAAACCGCGCCGAAAGATGCGAGGATAAGAAAGCAGACCGGTGCAAAGTATGATACTTACAACTCCGCTGTGTTGTTTGAGGCGGGAAAAGATAAGACGACCTATGATATCTATCGCAAGGTAAAACTTGTTCCGGGAAGCGAAAGGATGCCGTATCAGGAGCATGTGCCTTTCATAAAGAATCTGATCGAGTGGGGAGTCGGGCTCGGTAGCTGGCAGATCGGAAGAGACACAATTTTATTCAACCTCGGAAACCAGGGAAAATTCAATGCGGCGATATGTTACGAATCCGTATTCCCGGGATTCTTCGCGGAGTTTGTAAAGAGAGGAGCAGGCTTTTCTGTGATAATTACAAATGACGGATGGTGGGGCGAGCTTGCGGGAACGCATCAGCACAGCAGATATGCGGCGCTCAGAGCAGTTGAGAACAGAAGGTGGATAGTTAGATGCGCAAACACAGGTATCTCATCTTTCATTGATCCGTACGGAAAACTCTATGACGAAACTCAGATAAACAGCATGGCAATGATAACCATGAAGATAGGTTACATTGAAGAGAAGACTTTCTACTCTATGCACGGAGATGTATTTGCAGATGCTTGCATGTGGTTCAGCGCATTTGCGGTATTGCTGTCATTCCTTGCAAGAATATTCAGCCCCAAAGCCCCCGGCGGCCGTCCTTAGAAGCGTCCTTGTTTATTTCTTCGTTCAGTTTAATTAGGTCCTTTGAGATAAGTGCAAGTTTTCTCTCAATGAATGTGCTTCCCCCTTCGGTTGCTGGTTCCTCAGCAAGCCGCACTTCCAATGCCTTTCTCATTGAATCCGGAGGAATGGGGAATGTAACTTTCTTTTCGAGGCATTCATAGGGTTCATTGATACTTCCCGCAAACGAATCTGCACTCCTGAAACTCAGCGGTGCGGCCTCATCTTCCTCCGCAAATGACTCAGGTGTGAAAGTGCCGATCCCCCTCAGCTTGATGATCTTTCCTTTTGCAACGGCCTTCCGAAGCAACTTGCTGAACACTCTGCAAACCTTAGATGCCTCTTTGTATGTGAAGTCCCCTGAAGAAGTAAGTCTTTCCGTTATCCTTTGCGAAGTTACGAAATAATCTTCCTCAGAAGTTTCTGCAGGAGAATAATACCTGACTTCAATGCATGGAGGATGAACCGTAAAACTTCCGTCAAGATTGTCTGCAAATGACATCTGATGCTTCCTGCTTCTCAGCGTTCCGAGAGGTTCCGGTGAGAAAGATATGCCTTTGGATACATCCGAGACTGCGGCTTCTGCGATCAGTTCAATTGCCTTTTCGCATGACTTCATCTTTAACCCTGTCTTTTCGGAAAGACGCTGTGCAAGCTTCTCAGAGTTCATTTGTCAAAAAGCCGGGTTAAAATTTTCGCCAGCTCTTCGAGATACTTCCTGTCCGTCTCGCCGAAGTTATCCAACTCACTGCTGTCAACATCCAGCACTCCGGCCACTCTGCCGCCGGCTATGATGGGCACAACTATTTCCGATCGCGAAAGAGAGTCACAGACAATGTGGCCGGGAAACTTGTCCACATCTTCCACTACCACCGTCCGCCTCTCCGAGGCCGATGTTCCGCACACTCCTTTCCCAAACCGAATTCTCGTGCAGGCCGGCCGGCCCTGAAATGGGCCAAGGACAAGTTCTCCGGGATCACTGTGTGATGTAAGATAGAACCCCACCCAAAGGTAATCTTCAAAAGTATGTTTGAGCAAAGAAGATACATTGGCGAGGTTCGCCACAAGATCTTCTTCATCGCTGATCAGTTGCCTTGTCTGCGCAATGACAGTTCTGTATGCCTGTTCACGTGACATACCGGTTGTGCTCAGAGTTTCAATTGCCATGCAGTATATGTTTGCTCATTGAAGTTTTCATCGCAGCATCTTTTCGAATTCTGATTCATCAATGACCTTTACACCGAGCGCCTTTGCCTTATCGAGCTTGCTTCCCGGATCTGCACCGGCAAGCACATAGTCAGTTTTCTTGCTAACGGAAGAACTCACTTTGCCGCCACCGTTCTCGATCAACTCCTGTGCCTGCTCCCTTTTGTACTTTTCAAGTGCTCCGGTCAGCACAAATGTCTTGCCTTTGAAATTCCCGTTTGATGCACCGGATGCTGTCTTCTCTTTCTTAAGGTTGAGTCCCGCTTCTTTTAGTCTCCCGATGAGTGCAGAGTTTCTCTTGTCTTTA
This sequence comes from Bacteroidota bacterium, assembly GCA_036786155.1. GTDB lineage: Bacteria > Bacteroidota > Ignavibacteria > Tepidaquicellales > Tepidaquicellaceae > JADJAH01. The sequence continues at coordinate 17,146 of DAIQRO010000018.1, read as the reverse complement.
AGATAAGTGTGAATGCTTTCGGCTATCTTTGGGCCGATCTCGTTCACAGACTGAATCTCTTCAGGCGATGCCGACTTCAGTGCATCAATGTCTCCGAATGCATCCGCAAGCACTTTCGCAACTCTTTCACCGACATGCCTGATTCCCAATCCGAACAGCACTTTGTCGAACGGCTTCTTCTTCGAACCCTCGATCCCCTCAAGTATGTTGTCAATGCTCTTCTCGCCGAAGCCTTCGAGATCCATAAGTTCTTTGCGATGATCCTTCAGCCGGTAAATGTCTGAAACGTCTTTGAGGTAGCCCCGTTCAATGAATGTTTCAAGTATGCCAAGCCCTTCGATCTCCATGGAATTTCTACCCACAAAGTGTATGAACCTTCCGATGTTCTGTGCGGGGCAATCGTAAATCCCGCAGTAGTAGTATACTTCATCCTCAGGCTTCTCGAGCTTCTGCCCGCAAACCGGACATGACTTTGGAAGAGGATACGGTTTTGATCCCGGCGCGCGCTTGTCTTTCAGAACCTCCGTCACTTTCGGTATTACATCTCCGCCCTTTTCGATCTTCACATAATCGCCTTCACGAATGTCCTTTCTTTTGATCTCGTCAAAGTTGTGCAGAGTGGCTCGGGAGATTGTGGAACCCGCGAGGAATACGGGCTGCATGATCGCAACAGGGGTCACGGCTCCCGTTCTGCCCACTTGTAATACAATCTTCTCAAGCTTTGTGACAGCTTCCTTTGCCTTGAATTTATAAGCAATTGCCCATCGCGGAGATCTTGAAACAGTGCCGAGAGTTTCCTGCTGTCTGAGCGAATTGACCTTAACCACCACACCGTCAATTTCATAAGGAAGCCCGTCGCGCATTGTCTCAACGCTGTCGCAGAATTTTTTTACTTCGTCAATATTCTTTGCGCTCACATAATTTGCGTTGACCGGAAACTTCAGCTTTTTGAGAAGTAAGATGCCATCTACATGGGTGGAAAGCTTTGCCTGTGCGGTGAAAACGTAGTAGGCAAAGAAATTCAGAGGGCGCCCTGCAACCTGCCTTGAGTCCTTGAGCTTCAACGTCCCGGCCGCTGTGTTTCTAGCATTGGCAAAAAGTTTTCCGCCCTTTGCTTCCTGCTGTTCATTGATCCTGAGGAAGTCATCTTTCTTTATGAACACTTCGCCCCTTACTTCTGCATCGCTAACCCTGGCATCTGTGATGTTCAGCGGGATGGAGCGGATGGTCTTTATGTTCTGCGTGATGTCATCGCCCTTGAATCCGTCGCCGCGCGTTGCCGCGGAAACAAGCCTTCCGTTTTCATATACAAGCGATACTGCAATTCCGTCGAACTTCAGCTCGCATGCGTATTCATATTTTTCGCCTCCAAGAATGTTCCTTACCCTGCTGTCAAAGTCATTGAGCTCTTCGAAATTGTATGAGTTGGAAAGCGACAGCATCGGGATCCTGTGCTCGATGGTCCTGAACTCTTTGGCGGGCGCACCGGAAACTCTTTGCGTTGGGGAATCCGGCGTGACAAGTTCGGGAAACTGCTTTTCAAGATCGGAAAGCTCTTTGAAGAGCATGTCATATTTGTAATCGTCTATGTCCGGGTCTGCAAGAACATAGTACTTGTAATCCGCATCTGCGATCTTCTCGCGAAGGATGCGCGCCTTCTTCCTTATTTCTTCTGTCACCATATTTATTAGGGATGAGAATTCAGTGCAACGGTTCAGTGACGCAGGATTGATTCACCAAGTTTGAACGGACTACCGGAAAACACCGTCGGGAGTCACTTTCACTTTCCTTACGGCCTTTGTATCAAACTCAACCGGCTTGCCGTTAAGCATGGCTTCAAAACTCTTTGTGTTTCCCGTAGTGATGTGAAATGATCTCTTTGCCTTGAAAGTCTTCGTTTGTCCTTCGTCATAGATCACTTTCTTCGGATTGTCATAATTCAGGGAATCTGTTACAACGTATATCTCACCGTAGGCAAGCGCTTTGATCGTGAATGTGAGAGAGTCTTTCGCGGCCGCCTTCAGACTGTCGTTTGCTTTCTTGATTGAATCGCGTATCTCCTCAGGAGTTTTCTTTTTAAGAAGTCTTTGCTCCTGTTCCTTCACCACTTCGTTGAAGTCCTGACGGATTATTTCAGTGTTGTCTTTCTTGTTGTCCAAAAAGAGCGCATTGACAAGCAGATAAAGGCCGAACAGTATCAGCAGTCCGAGCAAGATCAGCGCAATGTTCCTGAAAACGGGTGAAGCAAGAAGATTCATCGGGTTCTTCTCTGCATCAATCTGAACAGATGTCTTCTTTACGGGATGGTCCCTTACTATCCTGACCTTGTTGCCTGTTTCCGGCAGGTCAAGATATGATTCTTCGGAGCCTTCCTTGACCGGTTCCTGAGTTTCCTGGGTCTCTTCTTCCTTTTCATCGGCAACACCGGGCAATGCATCTTCCTTTCTTTCCTCTTCTTCTGTATCAGGTTCATCCGGAGCGGTTACATGTGTGCCTGCGGAAGCGCGTCCGGGGTCGGCAGGAAATTTCTGCTTGTATTTTCCGCTTCTTGCAAGGTCATAGTCAAACAGCACTTCTTCAACGTCAAGGTCAAGGCACGCGGCATATTGCTTGATGAATGCCCTTATATATGTCTGCGGCTGAAAAGTGAAATCTCCGTTCTCAATGTTCTCAAGTACGGAAATATTTAGTCGTGTCTGCTGGGCAATGCTCTTTAAAGAAATGTCTTTCTGCTCCCTGATGATCCTCAGGTCCCGCGCAAATTCATTTAGCATCTAAGCTGTATGGGAATAATTTCTGCAAAAATACCTCAAATGCCAAAAAGTTTAAAGTTGAAAGTGTGGAATAAATTGACTGAAATCGGACTCTGGGAATCCCGGTGCGGGCTGACTGCAATCCTGATCCACACTCGCGGCACGGAAACAGGCATAATCCAAGGTATAAGCCCGGGCCGGATGAAATCGGCCAATGAAGGTGTTTGCATTAATTCGGATATCGGGCTTCATTGAATGACATTAAGGAGATCATCTCCGGCTATGCCGCATCTGCGCCTCCCGAAATAAATTTACATGCAAAGGCATTATCTGTATATTGAACGCAAAATTCCCGAAAGGCATACCCGTATTAACTCTGACGCACTCTTTTTCGGAGCTCACCCCGACGATGTGGAACTCAATTGCGGCGGTACGCTCATCAGTCTTGTAAATGCAGGAAAGAAGATCGTCATTGCAGATCTTACACGCGGCGAACTCAGCACCAGAGGCACATTGAGAACAAGGGAAAAGGAAACGCGAGATGCTTCCAAAGCCATGGGAATTTCATTCAGGGAGAATCTCGGTCTCAGGGACGGCGGAATCAGAAATGAAGAAGCATCAAGGCTGAAGGTTGTGAGAGTGATAAGAAAGCACAGGCCCGAGGTAGTGTTTGCGCCTTATCCTCACGACAGGCATCCTGATCACATTCACGCAGGAGAGCTTATCCGTGATGCGGTGTTTCTTTCGGGTTTGGAGAAGATCGTCACGGCGGGGCTCAAAGCGTACAGGCCGTCAAGGACATTTTATTACAGAAGCGCTTCAGATATTCCCGTTAGCTTTGTGTATGACATTTCAGGCACATATCATAAGAAGATCGAAGTTCTGAAGTGTTACAGATCTCAGTTCCATGATCCGCAAAGCGCGGAACCCGAGACATTCATAAGTTCGAAACTTTTCTGGCACGAGATCGAATCACGCGCGAGGCATTTCGGCTTCAGGATCGGAGCGGAGTTCGGAGAGCCGTTCTATTGCTTTGAAACCCTTAAGGGCAGTCCGTCAACAATTTTCAGCTTTTAGAATTTTTCAATAAATCAAATAACATCAACAAGGAGAAACAATGAACCCGTCACAAATGCAGGGAATGCTAAAGCAGGTGAAGAAGATGCAGGAGAAGATGGATAAGATTCAGGCCGAACTTGAAAGCAAGTCCGTAACGGAAGAATCCGGCGGAGGGATGGTGAAAGTTACAGTCAACGGCAAGAGCATTGTAACAAAGATCGAGATGGAAAAGGACATCATCAATCCGGAAGATCCCCAAATGCTTGAAGACCTGCTGATTGCGGCCGTTAACAAGGCTCTCGAGAGCGCAGGCAAAATGGCCAATGATGAGATGTCAAAGGCAACTGCCGGAATGATCCCGAACATTCCCGGGCTTGACCTGTCGAAACTCTGAGCACAGGGACAGATAATGCTTAATGTTTCCGATGCTCTTGAGAATCTCATTGACGTGTTTGCCAAGCTTCCGCAGATAGTAAGTAAAACTGCGCTGAGGCTTGCTATGCATGTTACAAGAATGCCAATTGAGGATGTCGAAAGGTTCTCTCACGCGCTTACGGAGATCAAGCGCAAACTGAGGTTCTGCAGTGTCTGCTGTAATATTTCAGAAACGGAAGTCTGCAGAATCTGCTCATCTCCTTCACGAAGCACTAATGTGATCTGCGTAGTGGAAGAGCCTCAGGACCTGCTCGCTGTTGAAAAGGCAAACGAGTTCAGGGGAAAGTATCATGTGCTTCACGGAATCATCTCGCCGCTTGACGGAGTTGGGCCTGATGATATCAAGATCAGGGAACTGATCGCAAGGCTTGGTAATGACGCGGAGAATAAGATCGATGAAGTGATACTTGCTTTGAATCCCACCGTTGAAGGCGAAACCACAATACTCTACATCACAAAACTGATAAGGCCTCTCGGAATAAAGGTAACAAGGATAGCAAGGGGAATTCCGATCGGAGCGGATCTTGAATTTGCAGATGAGGTGACCATAGCAAAGGCAATAGAAGGAAGAGTGGCTGTCTGAGTATGAGCGGAGAATGGTTCGAGAAATGGTTTTCGAGCAAATACTACCTTGAGCTTTACAGCCACAGGGATGAAGAAGACGCGCGGTGGATCATAAATCTGCTTCAGAGAAATGTACCTCTGCCGACAGCATCCAAAGCTCTTGATATTGCCTGCGGAGCCGGAAGGCACTCGCTTGAACTAGCGAGGAGAGGCTACAGCGTAACCGGTTTTGATCTTTCAGAATACCTGATCAAGATGGCACGGGAGGAGTACATCAGGTCAAGGGAGAAGGGAATGGATCTGAAGTTCCTGAGGAAAGACATGAGGCGGTTCAATTTCAACGGTTCGTTTGACATTGCCATGAACATCTTCACCAGCTTCGGCTATTTTGAAGATGACGAAAGCAATTTCATTGTCTTCCGAAATGCGGCTGATTCCCTCAGGAAAGGAGGGTACTTTCTCTTTGACTTTCTCAACAGGGATCACCTGCAGAGGAATATTGTCCCGCTTTCAACCGCAAGGAAAGGCAAGTACAGCATCACTCAGAAAAGAAAGTTCGAAGACGGCTTTGTGAAAAAGGAGATCCTCATAAAGGATGGCAATGTGAAGGCAGGATTTGAAGAGAAGCTGAAGTTGTACTCTCCGGATGAAATCAAAAAGGCAATGCTGAAGTTTGGGCTGAAGCCATTTGCTGTTTACGGCGATTATTTCGGAAATAAATTCAGCAAGAGTAAATCACAGAGGTTTGTTGTATTTGCAAAGAAATCTTAAAATAGCGTTCCTGCTGATGCTTGCCGGAGTCTCTTCCTGCGGACTGTTTGATACAAGGGATGTGCAGACTCCTTCTCAGCCAAGGTCAACCTTTCAGCAACCTACTTCTCCCGATATTGTCCTTTCAAACCTCAACTTTGCAATTGCGGAAAAGAATGTTGACAACTATATGCGCTGCTTTGTTGACACGGCTTTTTCATCACGCAGGTTTAGGTTCATCCCGGACGCCGTTTCATCTTCATCGTATCCCGTTTTCATAGGATGGAGTCTGTCGGATGAGAGGCTTTACTTCAACAACCTTGTCACACTCACAAACGAAAGCTCGTCTTCCAACCTTTTTCTTTCTAATCTAACGCTTACTTCAGGAATAGATTCGGCGGTCATTGATTCCGATTACATTCTCGTGTTTGACCACAACAGGCAGAATCTTGCAAAGGTCTCAAACGGAAAGCTCCGCTTTATCATGTCACCCGACAGCCGCAGTCTGTGGTCAATTCATTCATGGCAGGACTTCCTGATCGCATCGGGAGACACAACATGGAGCTATATTAAAGCAAACTTTGTGAACTGATGCATTGTATAACGCGGTCACTTCGCATGCATTTGTTCTGTCTTGTTCTGATTGCAGTGTCAGGCCTTCTGCTCAGCTCATGCGACAACATCTTCTCCCCGAAGCTTGACCTCAGTACGCCGACTTCAATCCTCACCGATCAGAAGACGATCGAAGGCGTTTACCAGAATTTCAAATATGCCTACACATTCAAAGACTCGACTGTTTACGGGAATCTCCTTGCGGAAGTTTTTGTCTTCACCTACCGTGATTATGAATCGGGCTTTGATGTGTCGTGGGACAGGGCAACGGAGATGAGGACAACTTACGGACTGTTTACAAACGCGCAGAAGCTGGAAGTGGTTTGGAACAACATAATATTTCAGGGCGGTGATTCGCTCGTTCAGAATGTAAAAAGAAGCTTCAATCTTACCATCACTTTCAATCCGAGCGATGTAGTACGACTGAACGGATTTGCCGACATGACATTCTCAAGAGCTTCTGCGGAGGAGGTTTGGAAAATCCTTCGATGGCGCGACGAAAGTTTCTGATCAGTTCACCATGAACTTCGACTTGAGATCGCTCACATAATATTTCTGATAACGGTCGGCCGTGTTCACGAGATAGTCAATGATCAGGTTCAGCGCTTCATCAGGGATCCTGTGATCCTTCACTTTTGAATTGAACTCCGCTTTGACATTCTCAACATCTGCCGTAACCACAAGCGAGTCCACATCCTTGTCCGAATGTATATTTGCCCTGTTAGAGTATTTGTAGATATCGTCAAACATTTCAACGTAATGTCCGTTCAGGTCGGAGTCAATGTTCCAGGTCTTGTAAATGATCCTCACGGGAAATTTGTCAATTTCCTGGAAATCATAGATCATTGTCTTCTTACTGCCCAGCCATGATGAGAGGTCTTCAGACTTTACAACCCTCTTTATGATGAACTGCTTCATCTTCTCGATGTTGTCGTTGTCGTTTCTTACGCATCCGTGCGAGAGGCTTCTTCTTTCAGTGTAGAGAAGATTGTTCTTGTTGGTTCCGTGGAAGTAACGCAATGAGTTCTCGTCATAATGCACAACGAAAAGCCCCAGGGGATTTCCCGGGCCGGGCTTGACAGGCGGCACGCTTGCTTTCTTGGGATCAGGATCTTTGTAGAAAGGCCAGTTGCGGATCCTGTAAGCCTGGAAATTTCCCGTGTAGGTCTTGTCTTTGATAGTGCCTACAACATTCGGCCATGTATCAATGAGAATTTTCCTGCCGTCATAGAACTGATATATCCTTGATGTGAATTCCGGAATGTTAAGCTCCCACATTATCTTTGCCGTATCAACGAGAAAGTTCTTCGGCACTTCAAACGAAACCTTATACGGCCCGACATCGGTCGTTAAGTTTGCAGAGTCCCGCCAAACCGGTGTCACTGCCTTTACCTCTTTCCCTGAGATTATTCTGTTCATATCCGATTCCGATATGATCGGAAAAATGTCCCGCAGGTGCTCGGCTATTACGCCGTCTGCAAGCTCAGCCGACTCGATCTCAAAGTAAAGCTTCTCGGAATCCCTGCTGATTCCGGAATTGCCCGGGCCATCGCCGGCAAATGCATTTGAGGTTAACGCAAATGCAAAAATGAAGACAGTAAGTCTTTTGAATCTGAACAATTTCATATTGCTTGTTTAAAATTAGTTGAGCCGGTAGAAGAAAAAATTAAGGACCGAAGCAAATGTAACCCAGAGGATGTAAGGCACCAGCAATGTGCCTGCAACCGCGGATATCTTTCTGAACCGGAGAATTGTGATCAGTATTGAGATCCAAAGCAGGATTATGACCAGTAAGCCGCCGGAAATATTCGTCATTCCAAAAAACACAACCGACCACAGAACATTCAGCGCCAGCTGAACCCAGAACATCAGCATGGCCGGCTTCACTTTTGTATTGCCCGGTCCCTCTTTCCACACAAGGAAAAGTGAAATTCCCATTAGTATGTACAGGATAGTCCACACAGGGCCAAACACCCAGTTCGGCGGATTGAATTCCGGCTTGTTCAGTGTTTCATACCATCCGGGTATTGCATCCGCCGTAAAGTATGAACCGACAGCGCCAGCCATCAGGCAGAGTGCGATGCTTATGATGAGCTTCAGCAAGTTCGACATTCGTTAGCGTATATTACTTATGATATTCGATTCTGCACATTCCGGGAATCAAAGTCCCATAGTATGCCACACGGTCTTAATTTCAGTGAAACGCTCAGGTTCCTGCAGATTCTCATTTGAGCCGGTGTTTGACCAGTTCAAGCCTTTGGCTGTAGAATGAAATCTTTTGACATTGTTTGCACAAAGTAACTGAACCTCTTTCTTCATATTCAGATCATCATCACAATAGTCAATTGCATTTACGTCAAAGTGTCCTGCAAGATGCGGAATCAGCTCGCTTTTCTTTCCTGTGAGAATGTTGATCACGCCTGATGGAAAATCGCTGGTGGCAATCACTTCGGCCAATGTAAGAACAGGAAGCGGGTATCTCTCCGATGCAATCACAATGCATGAGTTTCCGGTCACAAGGGAGTTGCATATCCTCGACACAGCCGGCAGAAGGGCCGGCGCTTCGGGCAATACAATTCCGACAATGCCAGTCGGCTCCGATATTGAGAAGTTGAAATATCCCTGCTGTACAGGATTCACGGTTCCGGTCAACTGCTGCCACTTGTCTGCAAGGCCTGCAAAAAATACGATCCTGTCTATGCTCTCCTTCACTTCCCCGGAGCTCTTTGCCGCGCTGTTTCCCGTGGAAATCTGTACGCTGTGCACAAACTGTTCCGTTCTTTCCTCAAGCATCTCCGCCATTCTGTAAAGTATCTGCGAACGCTCGTAGCCGCTCTTCGAGCTCCATTCATTGAATCCCGTCCTTGCGGCAACTGCCGAGTTCCTTACATCCTTTCTCGATGCCCTTGAAATGTTGCAGATAGTCTTGCCGGTAAGCGGTGAGGAAACCCTGGAATACCTTTCCGATTCGGTCCTTGTGAACTTTCCCCCGATGAACAGCTTATACATCTTTGCTACTGCAAGCCTCATGACGATTGTAATTTTAGAGCGTGAAAAATAGTCAAACTGCCTTAATAATTCCTTCCAAAAGTCCCGACAACAACTGTGACGCTTTTCTGTATCCGGCGGCCCTGTGCGCCTCAAGCTCCTTGTCTGACCTCGTATCCTCCATCATCCTGTCCGCAACTAGTTCCCGTGTTATCAGTCCAATTCCCGCAAACTTTATTCCTGCATGAACCGCCGTTATATTCTCGGGCACCATCGAGTATCCAAGCACGTCGCTTCCTGTATCCCTGTAAAATCTTGCCTCGGCATCAGTTTCGCTGTTCGGCCCCGTGATGCCAAGATATACGGCTTCATTCACCCTTACCTTTGCATCCGTAAGCACCGCTCTTATCGCGCTGAACATTTTCTTGTCATACGCATTGCTCATATCAGGGAATCTTACGCCGAGCGAGTCTTCGTTTTTGCCTATCAGAGGATTGTCGCCTGTGAGATTGATGTGGTCATAGATCAGTGCCAGCTCCCCGCAGTTGAATCTCGGATTCAGATGGCCCGTTTCGTCAATTGAGATGATCCTCTTAATCCCGAGCATCTTCAGCACATAGATCTTATGAGCTATGCTTCTCATGCTGATCCCGTCGTAGAAGTGAAATCTTCCGTTATATACCAGGACATCCTTCTTTGCAATCCTGCAGAACAGAACACATCCTGTCTTGCTGCCGCGTGTAATTTCGAAGTGCGGTATGTCAGAGTATTTCAGCTCACCCATGATCTTTGCGCTTCCTGAGGAATGAAGCCCCAGCTCCCTGATAACTGCTATGGTTGGACTGAAACCTGCGGGATAAGAAGATCTTATCACGCTTGCCGAGCCCTTTATCTTTGAAAGAAAGTCTATCATGCCTGTTGTGTTTGATTGTCTTTAGTCAAGTTTGCTTACCAGGTTTCTGATGAGCATTGTCAGCTTAGGTTCTGCAACAGATGCGGCCTCAAGAATATCTTTGAGCTCCGCAACTTTGAGTGAATCAGGAAAACCTTCATCTGTAATTATCGAAAGCCCGAGGCATTCAATGCCCAGGCTGTTTGCTACAAGCACTTCGGGTATGGTTGACATTCCCACAGTGTCGCCTCCCATTCTTCGCACCATTCTGTATTCAGCGGCCGTTTCGAGGTTCGGGCCCTGCACGGGAGCGTAACAACCCTTTTGAATTCCGATGCGGCATTCCTTTGCAGTCTGCTCTGCAAGCCTGATGAGCCTGCGGGAGTAAAACCTTCTGCCGTCAGAAAAATCCGGCCCGGATTTCTTCAGCGGGGTGTCATAGAGCAGGTTTATGTGGGAAGTCATGATCATAAGATCGGTCTTCCTGAACTGTGTATTCAGTGCACCGCAAGCATTGGATGCAATGAGGTATTTTATGCCAAGCGCTTTCATTATGTGTATGGGGAATGTCACCTGCTGCATTGAATATCCCTCATAGTAATGGAACCTTCCCTGCATGGCCACAATATTCTTTCCGGAAAGCTCTCCGAAGATCAGCTTGCCTTTGTGAGACTCTACGGTTGAAACGGGAAAATTTGGAATATGGGAATAATCTATGGTGTCTGTTACGGAGATGTCTCTCACAAGGCCGCCAAGCCCTGTTCCGAGGATGATCCCAATGTCTCTCTTGCCGGAATTCCGGAGGGTGAGATATTCTACGGCTTCGAGATACTTTCTCTGCATCGGCAATAAACCTACTCTGAAAAGCCCGTGCCGGAAGTGTTGATGGAGATCTTTCTCAGCGATTGCTCTTCATCCTGAGCATGTTCTTCCTCTTCATATTCACTCTTGAGACGTGAAAGCTCCATCTTGTAAACATTCCTTGCCTTCACAAACTCGTCCATCTCATTGAGCTTCTCCATGAAGAACAGCTTCACATCTTCAACAAGCTTGTCGTTCCTCAGCTTCAGCTCTTCAAGTTCGTTCTTTCTGGTAAGGATCTCCTTCTCTGTATCCTGCGCAAGCTTCTGCGCATTGACTTCCGCTTCGCGTATTATCAGTTCGGCTTTCTTCTTTGCCGACTGGATCATCTCTTCGGCAAGGTCCTGCATCTTAACGATCGCCCTCTGCAGTGTCGCCTCATTCTCTTTGTAAACCTCAATGTCGGTTGTGAGAGTGCTGATCCTGGAGCTTAGTCCCGAGTTTTCTTCAAGAAGCCTTTCAAACCTAAGGCTCAGCGCCTCAAGAAATGCATCAACCTCGTAAGGGTCATAACCCCTGAAGGTCTTTTTGAAATCGTTCTTCTTGATTTCCTTTGAAGAGATGTTGTTCATCTGCGGTTAGTTTGTTTGATGAAGTTCAGACTACGGTTCGTTCGCCGAATATGGCGGTGCCGATCCTCAGCATATTTGCTCCTTCTTCTATGGCAATGTCAAAATCCTGCGTCATACCCATCGACAGGTATTTTAGATCGGGGAGTTCCTTTGAAAGAGATTCATAGATCTGCCTGGTCTCCCTGAAGTTCCTCCGGATCTCTTCCCGGTCATCGGTAAGCTTAGCCATTGTCATCAGACCTTTTACATTCACATTCTCAAGAAGAGATATCTGTTTGCAAAGGTTCTCGGCGTTTTCAGGCTCCACTCCGTATTTCTGCGGCTCCCTGCTTGAGTTTACCTGTACAAGCACGTCTATCTTCTTGTTGATCTTTTTTGCGCACCTTTCAATTTCCTCGGCAAGGTTGAAGCTGTCAACCGAATGAATCAGGTGGATGAATGCAACGATGTCCTTCACCTTGTTGGTTTGCAGATGCCCGACAAAGTGCCAGTTGATCTTGCCGGAATACTGAAAGGAAATGTTGTAATACTTGTCTCTGAGTTCTTTCACCTTGTTTTCGCCGAAATCAACATGCCCGAGCCGGTTAAGGTCTATTACGGAGGAAAACGGGAATGTTTTGCTTATTGCTACTATGGAAATTTCATGTGGGTTCCGGGCGCATTTCTGGCAGGCTGTTGCAATACTCTCGCGGACAGATTCGTAATTTTTGGATAAGTTTTCTATCATATAAGTTCAATATAATTTTAACCGCTAGTAATATCAATTTACAAAGCACTTTAGATGAAGTTCCGAAGTTGTTTCAGTTATGGCCGTCTTGTGCCTGCCCGGCCATTGCACACTAACATCATGCTTGCATTGCCAATCAGCGTTTGCACAAGCAAAAGAAGTCTGAGAAAGAGCGGTCGCTATGCATACGATTGAATCTGAATCTGAAATTTATTTGCCGTATTTTTGCAGAGAAAACATTCGCGGCAATTCCACCCGGCAGATCTTCTCTGCATTTGAAAGCATTACTATAACGCAGGATCCTTGATCGTTCAATTGTATTTATCCGGATCGGCGTTCATTTATATGAATAAGCGGAATTGCATAATTAAACAAGACGGAATTTGAATTACAATTTTACCGAGATAGAAAAGAAGTGGCAGGATTACTGGGAAGAAAACCAGACGTTCAGAACGCCTGACCTGAAGGAAATTGACAGGTCGAAGCCGAAGTACTATGCGCTCGACATGTTTCCGTATCCGAGCGGTGACGGCCTGCATGTAGGACACCCCGAAGGATACACCGCCACAGATATTGTTGCGCGATATAAGCGGATGAAAGGATTCAACGTTATGCATCCAATCGGTTGGGACTCTTTCGGCTTGCCGGCGGAGCAGTATGCCCGCAAGACGGGAATACATCCTGAGATCAGTACGGAGAATTCCATTACCAGGTTCAGGAAACAGCTGAAGTCGCTGGGATTTTCTTATGACTGGAAAAGGGAAGTGGCAACATCGCACGAAGATTTTTACAAATGGACACAATGGATCTTTCTCAAGATCTTCAACTCATACTATGATGACGAGGCAGGGCGCGCAAAACCGATAGAAGAACTTACTGTGCCGCCGGGGCTCGGCGAAAAGGAGAGAAAGGATTACATTAATTCCAAACGGCTTGCTTACCTTGCGGATGTGCCTGTGAACTGGTGCCCTGAGCTTGGGACAGTGCTTGCAAATGAAGAAGTTCCCGAGCAGGTTGAGAAGGGCTATACAGTTGTGAGAAAGAATATGCGGCAGTGGAACCTCCGCATTACAAAATATGCAGAGAGGCTTCTGAACGGGCTTGATAAGCTTGACTGGCCATCAAATGTGAAGGAGCTTCAGAAGAACTGGATCGGAAAGAGTACAGGGGCATCTGTTGTATTTGAGATTGACGGCCCCGGCGGAAAGTCGGAAAGCGTAGAGATATTCACTACAAGGCCCGATACGATATTCGGTGCAACTTACCTGATTCTTGCGCCTGAACACCGGCTGGTGAAGAAGATCACCACGGAAGAAAGAGCTTCAGAAGTAAGGCAGTATGTCGAAAACGCTTCAAGAAAGTCAGACCTTGAGCGGGCGGAGCTTTCCAAAGAAAAGACAGGTGTGTTTACCGGCGCTTATGCCGTCAATCCCGTGAACGGAAGCAAGATCCCCGTGCTTGTCGCTGACTATGTGCTTGTCTCTTACGGAACAGGAGCCATCATGGGAGTGCCGGGACATGATGAGAGGGACAATGAATTTGCGAGAAAATACTCGCTTGGAATAATTCCCGTTGTTGCTCCTGAAGGCCTTGATGATGAGGGGTTGAAAGAGTTCAGCAGAAAGACTGTCAGCGGAGAAGAATGCTTCACCGGAGAAGGAGTTTCCGTGAACTCCGGAATGATTGACGGGATGCGGACTCCGGAAGCAATTGAGGCGATCTGCAACTGGCTGGAAGCAAACGGCAAGGGCAGGAGAACGGTAAACTTCAAGCTCAGGGACTGGCTCTTTTCGAGGCAGAGATACTGGGGAGAACCTTTCCCTATCGTTCATCTTGAAGACGGTACCATCAAATCGCTGAGCGATGATAAATTGCCTTTGGTACTTCCCGATACGGCGGTGTTCACTTCCGGAGCGTCGGGAGAACCTCCGCTTGCAAATGTTGGAGAGTGGGTAAATATTTCTGACGAAGAGACCGGGCTGAAGGCGAACCGTGAAACCAACACCATGCCGCAGTGGGCCGGATCATGCTGGTATTTCCTGAGATTCCTTGATCCGGACAACAGAGATGAATTCTGCAGTAAGGAAGCCGAAAGATTCTGGATGCCCGTTGACCTTTACATTGGAGGAATGGAGCATGCAGTACTGCACCTCATCTATGCAAGGTTCTGGTACAAAGTGCTGTATGACCTTGGCTATGTATCATACGATGAGCCGTTCAGCAAGCTTTTCAATCAGGGCATGATACTCGGTGAGGACGGTGTGAAGATGTCGAAATCAAGAGGAAACGTCATCAACCCTGATGATGTAATAAAGGAGTTCGGCACGGATTCAATGAGGCTGTTTGAGATGTTCATGGGTCCCCTTGAGGCTACAAAACCGTGGAGCA
>DAIQRO010000018.1:0-2535 GCA_036786155.1 Bacteroidota bacterium | reverse complement strand
AAAAGGCATCGAAGGACTGAACAGGTTCCTGAAGAGGATCTGGAGACTTGTGATTGACGAGGAAACAGGCGCTGTCAGCGGCAAGATAACCGATGACTGCAATGACGAGGCCATCCTTAAGCTGATGAACAAGACCATAAAGAAGGTCACGGATGATATTGAAGACGGTGATATGAAGTTCAACACTTCAATATCTTACATGATGATATTCATAAATGAACTTTACAAGACGGAGAAATTTTCAAAGGAAGTGATAGAGAAGTTTCTTCTGATACTCTCGCCGTTTGCGCCGCACATTGCAGAAGAGCTGTGGAGCAGGCTGGGCAATAAGCCGAGCATACAGAAAGTGCCGTGGCCGGAATATGATCCCGAGCTTGTGAAGGAGGAAACTGTTACTATAGTATTTCAGGTCAACGGGAAGGTGCGCTCTAAGCTGGACATGAACGCGGGGACTTCTGAAAAGGAAATTGAGGATGCGGCGCTTGTTGATGAGAAGGTCAAAAAGCACATTCTCGGAAAGCAGATCGTCAGGATAATCACGGTAAAGGAAAAGATGGTGAATGTAGTTGTAAAGTGACGAATATCTTTCGGCATGTCCTGACCTGTCACACGGCGGCATGAGATCTGTCAAATCATATGGCAGAAATAATTTTTCAGTGTACCAAAATTAGCTCTTGACATAAAAGTAAAATTACTGCAATATTGCATTAAGTCTAAGGGACAACAATCTTGCAGTCAAAGGAACTGATATCAAATTTACAGCAGGTCGGGTTCAGGGAGTATGAGTCAAAGGTTTTACTGGCGATGCTTCAGGGCTCCGCGCTAAGCGCTTCCGAGATTGCAAAGAAAGCGGGAATCGGAAGGACAGCTGTTTACGACATTCTCAAGAGCTTTGTGGAACGCGGTTTCTGCAATGAGATTGAAACGAACACGATACTTCAGTACAGCATCATTGACCCTGCCATCATCGGCGATAAGATTGAAAGGGAGCTGAAGAAGCAAAGCCAGGATAAGATAGATTGCCTGAAGTCCACGATAAAGGAAGTCGAAACGCTGAGAAGAGTTGACAAGTCGGAAGGCAACGGCGGGATAGTGAACATCGAACTCATCCGCGGTTTCAACAAGCACAGGCAGGAAAAATTCATAAGTCTGCTGAAGTCTGCAAAAAGCGAAGTGCTTTTCATGATAAGGCTTGAAGGGTATGTATCGGAAGAGATCGACGACAGTGCAAGGTCATTTGTGAAGAAGGGCGGCGTTATGAAATCGGTTTACGAGATGAGTCTCAACTTCAAGGTCATAAAGGACAATTCAAGGAAAGATGCGACTCTGAAGGACCTTCTCAGGATATGCAAGGCATTTGAAAGGAACGGGGAGAAGATAAAAATATCAAAGAGCGAACTTCCGAACATGACAATATTTGACGGATCAACTGTCTTCATAAACATACCCGACAAGAATGTGCCAAGACACAACAATGCGGATATCATAATAAGGAACAGGAGTTTTGCCGAGAGAATGAAGGACTTGTTCAACTTTTATTGGAACCAGTCGGTTACACTCAAAGAACTTGAAACACAGATTCAATAAACAAAACATCCCGTGCAAATCAGGGATAAAGAAAAATCCGAAAGGATAAATAGGGAGGAATCATGAAACACAAAAATTCTTTTCTGAAATTGTTTGCGCTTTTGATGATAGCGGTATTTTCCGCAGCTGCGCAGGCAATTCCGGTAAGCTCAGACAAGGTCAAGGGAGTTGCTCTATACTCAGATGACCTCACTCCGGTACGCGGCGGGACCATAGAAATAGTGTCTACAGCCACAAGCGCACTGGGCAATGTAGTGCTTGAAAAGATCAGCATAAACGCTGACGGCACATTTCAGATACCCGGGAATTATCTGAACATGACGGACGACATTAAGATCATGGCGTATCCCAACGATATTGACGGAGCTGCGGGTGACTTCATCCAAAGCGAGTTCAAGCCGTCTGATGTTATGGTGCAGACCAAAGAGGGAATTTCCGTGGTGATAAAAGTTAACAGGAATCCCTCTCACCTGCAGGATAAGAAGAGTACTGACAAGGACTGACCGTAATCAGCGGAGGTCTTTGACAAAGGGAGAATTTAATGATCAGCCGACGCTGACATCCTTGATAGCAAGCGAGATTTAATGAGGGTTGGGTCTTTCTTGTGAAATCCCTTCTTCGGGAAAGGGAAGGGTTTCAGGGATGTCAAAGCCGGCGGATCAGAATTTTGTATCAAACCAGGGCAAACGCAGTGTAATTATTGCTCTTTGTGTGAATTGATACCTCCTGACCGGCCTGCATAAAAGCGGGCCGGTTTTTTTATGACTGCTTACAACATATCTATATTGAGCTGTGATGTTTATTTTGCTTTAAGCATAATTCTTCACCGGCACCTGTGCCGGTCATTCACATAAAATGCGTTCACATGAGAATAGTCAACAAGATAATGATACCCGCCATTCAGGTCCTGCCAAGATCGGTCGTGAAAATGTTTGCAGGCAGATACAT
>DAIQRO010000204.1:570-5111 GCA_036786155.1 Bacteroidota bacterium | reverse complement strand
AAGGTGCTTACAAAGTTTTTGACATGAAGATGCCGGTGATTTATCCGAGAACTTCAGTTACGCTTATTGACGGAAGGACAAAGGCATTCATGGAAAAGAACGGCATTGACCTTTCAGGACTTTCAGATGAAAAGGAGCTTATAAGAATTCTTCTACGCAGATCCCTCGACAGCAATCCGGAAGATATATTCGGCAAGATGAAAGACGAACTTGTTGCTCTGTTCTATACATTTGAGAAGCAACTTAATGGGATAGATGCAAATCAGACCGCGGCATTCATGAAGCGTGCAAATCAGTTCACGGAGTCACTCGAAGTGGCGAAGGAGAAGTTCACCTCTGCTCAAGCCAGGCAAAACGAAGTGCTGACAGGGCAGGTCAGGAAGGTCGTTACAACTGTCTATCCGGCATCGCTTCCGCAGGAAAGGGCGCTCAACATTTCAATGTATCTTAACAAGTATGGAAGTGAACTGCTGAATATGATTGAAAGAGATGTCTCAGTGGATGTATTCATGCATCAGACCGTTGACCTAACTTCAAACAGCGCCTGACATTGGCCCTGCCGTCGCCCCGAAGAATTCTTGTCATACGCCTCTCATCGTTAGGTGATATTATTCTCACCTATCCTCTGATCTCGAAGCTGAAGCGAAGATATCCCGGAGTGATCATTGACTTTGCAGTCAGAAAAGAATATTCGGAAGCAGTTGAGCTGAATAAGAATATAAGCTGCATTCTGAAATATGACGGCGATCTTTCCGGTCTTCGCAGAGACATAAAGAGAAGCTCTTATGACGTCATACTTGACTTGCAGAACAATCCAAAGAGCACATATCTGAGGATGTTCAATGCTCATGTGATACGCAAGCTAAGGAAAGATCATCTTAAGAAGTTCATGCTTGTCAACGGCGGAATAAATCTCTATTCGGAAATTGTGCCTGTTTATTTTAAATATATTCAGACTGCTGAAGGATTGGTTTCAGAAAATGAGAGCGGCTTTGAAATATCCGACCTGGAAGAGTCGGATACCCGGATTCCGGAGAGCCCTTACGCAGTGATCGCACCTTCTGCAAAGCACTTCACTAAAAGATATCCCGCAAAAAAATACTGTGAGCTTATAAGGGAATTCAGAGATACAGTACCTGTTCTCGTCGGTTCGGGAAGCTTGATTGATATGGAAGTTTGCCGGGAAATAGAAGCATGCTCGGGAAGTGCGGTTAACCTGTGCGGCAGGTTGTCACTCAAAGAGCTAGTGTTTCTTCTAAGAAGATCAGAGATCGTTATATCAAACGACAGCGCCGTGATGCATCTTGCAGAAGCGGCTGGCAAAAGGGCTGCTGCAATATTCGGTTCCACAGTAAGAGAGTTCGGATTTTATCCTCAGCTCAAGGAATCCGTTGTATTCGAGTACAAAGGGCTTTCCTGCAGGCCGTGCTCGCACATCGGATTGAGCGAGTGCCCGCGGCTGACCTTTGACTGCATGAACAAGTTGAATATCAGCAAAGAGGAACTTCACATAAACTAAGACATGACAAGGATCATACTGCGAAAGAATGAAGAGCGCAGACTGCTGGCCGGGCATCTGTGGGTTTTCAGCAATGAGATTGAGAAGATCGCAGATGCTGAAGCGGATGTCTGCATTGCGTCAGTCTTTGACTGGAGAGGAAACTTTCTGGGCAAGGGGCTTTACAACAGGCATTCACTGATAGCTTACAGGCAACTGACTTCAAAAGACGAGGATATTGACGGAAGATTCATCTTTAAAAGGCTGAGCACTGCAAATTCTCTGCGGAGAAAACTGAGGCCCGACAGAAGTGTTTACCGGCTCTGCAACGGCGAAGCAGACTTGCTGCCCGGACTTATCATTGACAAGTATGATGACAAGTATTCGCTTCAGAGTTTTTCAGCCGGAATGGATCTGCTTGCAGGCGAGATCTGCGATGTTCTTACGGGCCAGTTTAAGGCAACGCTTGTGGTTGAGAAGAACATGAACTCAATGCGAACGCTTGAAGGAGCTGAATTGAGGGAAGGGATACTCCACCCATCTTCAGAAAGTGACAGAGGAAGATTCACGGCGGAGATCGACGGGATCAAGTTTTCAATTGATCTGCTGAAAGGACAGAAGACCGGATTCTATCTTGATCAGAGTGACAACAGGAAATATCTGAGGTCATTGATAAGAGAGGGTGACTCTGTTCTGGATCTGTTCTGCAACGACGGCGGCTTTTCACTGAATGCAGCTGCAGAAGGTGCCGGAAAAATAGTTTCGGTTGATTCTTCGGAAGCATGCATAAGCAAAGTTAAAGAAAACTTTGCTTTGAACGGTTTTGTGCTTCCCGAGACTCACTGCGCCGACTGCTTCGATTACATTGACAGTCTGTTTCAGGCACCAGAGAGGTTTGATGTAATAGTCCTGGATCCTCCGTCCTTTACAAAAAGCAGAAAAAGCATTCCACCGGCTATAAAAGCCTACACCGAGCTGAACTACAAATGCATGAGGCTTCTGAAACCCGGCGGATTGCTATTGACCTTCAGTTGTTCTCATCACATAAGCGAGCTTGCTTTTGAAGAAATGATCTCAAGAGCCGGTGCAAAAGCCGGAAGAACTCCTCAGCTCTTCCGGAAGAGCACATGCTCCTTTGATCATCCTGTGCTTCCGCAAATGCCAGAGACCTCTTATCTCAAGGGATATTTTATGAAGGTGATATAAAAATACCTTACAATTGCTGTGCCGTCGTGCTAAATTGCATATGCAATTGTTCCAAACCTCACAAAAACTAAATAAGGAGAATGTTTTGAAAAGGCTCTATTCAGTGGCCATGCGGGTGGTCATAGTACTCGCTATTGCCTCTTTCTTTTACAGCTGTTCAGACGACGATACAACCAACAATCCAAATCCAACCGGCCCCGATGCAAAGTCAGTTAACGGAACCGTAACATTCGTTGACAACAGCTTTGTCACATCCGGCGGTGTATATCTTATTTCAGCATATCCGTCTTCAGGCTGGCCTCCAACCGGTGGCCCGGCTGCCTATGATACCATAAACGTATCCGGCTCGACGCTCAGCTACAATTACAAACTTGTTGACCTCAATCCCGGCGACTATGTGGTTTCAGTCGGATTCAGAAAGAACACAGGGGGACAAAGCCCGATCATGTCTGTTTACGGATGTGATACGGCACGCTTCGCCTCCGGCTCAACATGTTTCCTCAATCCGCCCAAGAAGGCAACCATTGGTTCAAACAATGAAGGCGTAGCAGGTATTAATATGCTCTCATGGTCTGACACCACCAAGAAGGTATATTGATAGAATGTTCTTTGCTGTAAAGAAAAATGTCCTTGGAACATCAGGATGCAGGGCCGTCTATTGCATGGCCCTGTTTCTGATGGTTGCATTTGCCATTTCTACTTCTGACGTCGCCTCAGCAAGTTACAGCTCCCTCTCCGGCAAGGTAATAGATAAAGAGACGAATTCCATCGTATCGTTCGTTACTGTCAAGGTGACCAAGACCGGTTCCGGCGAGTACATGCAGACTGCTTCCGACATTTCCGGCGCATATTCATTTCAGCAGCTTGACGAGGGAGTTTATGAAATTACCGCTACCCATGTCGGCTACGCCGAATACAGGAACAGCATATTCCTTCAGCAGGGAACGGCAAAAGTTTTGGACATTTTCCTTGAGCTGGCAGCCATTGAAACACAAAGGATCAATGTCACATCCACAAAGACCGAAGTAACTCTTCAGCAGACCCCGTCTTCCATTTCCATTGCGAGCTCGGAAGAATTCGGCAAGAAGAACATTCTGACGTTCGACAACGTGATGGAACAGGTTCAGGGCGTTACTCTGAACAGGACAAGCGGCATCAATGTCAGTTCGCTTTCCATCAGGGGTTCTTCAGATGTTGCCGGAGGAGGAATAGGTAACAGGGTGCTTCTTTTGCTTGACGGCAGGCCGTCGCTGACAGGTGATTCGAAAGGGGCATTGTGGTCGCTGATTCCTGTATCTCTCATTGAAAGGACGGAAGTCGTAAAGGGCGCATTCTCTTCTTTGTACGGTTCAAGCGCGATCGGCGGAGTTGTAAATGTGATAACCAAGAAGCCGACATACAAGCCGTACACAGGAGTAAATCTGAAATACGGGTTCTATGAAAAGCTGAACGACAGCCTTAAGTTCAATGACAATCTGCAGTCATTCTCCGGGGCTGATTTCATCCACAGTAATACATTGAACAAATTTTCTTATCTGCTCAATTTTGACTTCCTGCAGAACGACGGGCATGCACAGCAGACCAAATACGGGTTTTACGGACTTATCGGCAAATTCACCTATGACCTGCTGAGCAACCGCGATCTTGAGCTTACGCTTCAGTACACAGATTCCAAGAGCGACTTTCCTCATTACTGGAAGAAAGATGCCGGACAGCCGGCGGATCCTTACAAGGTGGCCGAATACTACCTGGGTGACGAGATCAAGAAAAAGACTCAAAGCTTTGACCTGTCTTACAGGGCTGTTCCAAATTCAAGCTCAAAGTATTCCACCAAGTT
>DAIQRO010000204.1:0-560 GCA_036786155.1 Bacteroidota bacterium | reverse complement strand
CATTCAATTTCGGAAACATCTCACAGGTTGATTTCCAGTTGGGCAGTTCAAATTATCTCATAGCAGGATTTGATTTTCAGGTAAACATAGTGGAATCACAGCCTGAGGAAATACTGTACGGAAATCAGCAGATGAACAACTTCGGAATTTTCGTGCAGGATCAGTTCAAGATCTTGAAGGAAAGCAACGGCAATTCAATTCTTGCGTCAACCATAGGAATGCGTGCGGACTACAACAAGCTCATTTCCGGATCTGAGTCATTTCAGCTCAGCCCGAAGATCTCATTCGTATATTCTCCGAAAACCACCAGCAGGATCTTCGAGAATACTGCATGGCGTCTGCTTGCAGGCAGGGCATTCCGAAATCCCTCGATAGCAGAGATCTATTTTAAGAAGGAACTTTTCGGAGGAATTGAGTTCATTTACAATCCCGACCTTCAGCCCGAAGATATGATCTCGGCGGAGTTCGGCTTCAGAAAGCAGTATGATAACAGGTTCACTTTTGATTTCTCTTTATTCTACAACTACTACAACAATCTCATCCAGTACGTAAATGTCGGC
>DAIQRO010000203.1:0-5122 GCA_036786155.1 Bacteroidota bacterium | reverse complement strand
ATTGAGTTAGTACTCTGTTATAATTAGTTATTACTTTCTGATATTGAGTTTTTACTCTCTGCTATTGAGTTCGGTCGCTCTGCTAAAGACCTCGGACGCTCAGCAAAAGAGTTCGGACGCTCAGCAAAAGAATTCGGATACTCAGCAAAAATCGACAAAATGTCTCAAAAGGAGGCACAATCATCTTTTTATCTTTTGCTTTGGAGTCCCTGGAGAGCACAGGAGACTCCACCAAGTGGCAGACTTGAGCGGGCAAAGATCCCACTTACTCAAAGCATCTGTCTGGCCCTGGCGTAAACTTTCAATCCTCAAAAACGCTGAAAGACGAAGAAAATCGAAAC
Organism: Bacteroidota bacterium; assembly: GCA_036786155.1. Lineage (GTDB taxonomy): Bacteria > Bacteroidota > Ignavibacteria > Tepidaquicellales > Tepidaquicellaceae > JADJAH01. The sequence continues at coordinate 4,781 of DAIQRO010000203.1, read as the reverse complement.
TTTTCTAAATCCTGAGCAGGGTTTGTGCATAATAAACGCCGAAAAATTTCTTTGGAGAATCTTCTTCTTCGTGATAGTTTGCACAAACATTTTTCTAAAGAGAATGAACATCCCCGATAAACTGGCGACGCTGAAGAAACTGATAAAGGACATGAAGGACACCGGACAGGATTCACTGCTTAACGATCTGATACTGCTCTCGGCGATCGCAGAGATGAAGATGAAGAGCAACGATACAGTCGAAAACGGAGAACTTGAAATGAAAATTGATGAAGCAATAAAGACTTTGAAATCCATTAATCAACTTAAACTATAAGACAATGAAAACAATCGTGATCCTTTTCTTCACTTTGCTTTTCCTCGGCTTTGGAATGCCGGAGGACAAAGCTGTCCCGAATGTCAACGGTGCAGATGAGCTGTTCTGCCCCGACCCGCCGACATTTTCAGAGTTCGTTTCATCCTCACCCGGCAGTAACAAGACAACCGGTTCGGGACAGGATGCAATTGATGAAGCATGGTACAGCAAGGCAGTTCAGCAGATCGCAAAAGATGAGTATAACATTTCTTACAGCCGTGATCTTGATGCATACCAGTCGCCCAACAGGAAGAACAATATCCGTTTCGTTTATCACAGCAACGGATTCACGGCAAAGACAAGATCAAACAAGATCCCGATGTTTGACGTGAATGACATGACGCTCATGAAAGAGGATATGAAGTATGAAACAATTGATGAATGGAAACTGAAGATGGCAATAGATGCTGCAGAGTGGGGACTTGAAGGAAAGGAAGTCAGAGTTGAAGGAAACACCGCGCACGTTGAGAATGAGATGATCCGTATTCAGTATCTCAACAACGAAGAAGGCATGCGTCAGGACTTCATCATAAAACAGAAACCTGCAGGCAAAGGAAAGCTGAAGCTTGCCGTCAATGTAGAGACGAAACTGAAGATGATTGCCGGCGCTGATGCGCTCGTGTTCAAGAACAGCAAAGGCGAGGAGAAGATGAAATACACTTCGCTTAAGGTGTGGGATGCGGAAGGCAGGTCATTGCGTGCATATTTTGAGAAGAACAGCAACTCAGGATTCTCAATAGTTGTGAATGATGAGGGTGCAGTCTATCCCGTTACAATAGACCCGCTATCAACTACTGCAAGCTGGACAGTAACAGGAGAACAGCAGGAAGATCTTTTCGGAAGATCGGCGGCAACAGCCGGCGATGTGAACGGCGACGGATATTCTGACGTGGTCATCGGGGCTCAGAAATATGACAATACACACACAAAAGGCGGAAGGGGTTATGTTTATAATGGTTCTGCAGCGCTTACGGACCCGGTAAGGTATTTGCTTATTACGGTTCATCTTCGGGTCTCTCTGCCGGGGCCGCATGGTCATACGCATATACAATTGAAAACAGCGGCTTTGGTTACTCGGTATCTTCAGCAGGGGATATAAACGGCGACGGATACTCTGATGTGATCGTCGGCGCTCCTTATACAGGCGGCCTGAACTTTGATCCGGGAACTGCATTTGTATTTCATGGCGGTGCGGCAGGGTTGAGTGCTTCTCCAAACTGGCAATACAACAACATATTTTCTTTTGGTACACTCGGAACTTCTGTATCTACAGCCGGCGATGTAAATGGTGACGGTTACTCTGATGTGATCGTTGGAACACCCCGTGAGCCAAACGGATTCTCAGAAGCGGGTAAGGCCATAGTATTTCACGGTTCGGCAAGCGGGCTTCGGGCAATTCCGAACTGGAGAGTTCTTGGTTGTCAGGAATACGCTAATATGGGACTATCCTTTTCAACAGCAGGCGATTTTAACGGCGACGGATATTCGGATGTGATAGTCGGGATATGGAACTTCTCAAACGGGAACGCATCCGAAGGCAGGGCAAACGTATATCACGGCTCTTCGACGGGGCTGAGCACAAGTGCGAACTGGATTGCGGAATCAAACAGCGAAAACGCCATACTGGGTGCGTCTGTTTCATCGGCCGGAGACATCAACGGCGATGGCTACGGAGACATAATTGCAGGGGCTCCGCAGTTCTCGAACGGTCAGTATAACGAAGGAAAGGCGTTCGCCTGGTTCGGATCTTCCACAGGCCTCGGCCCGAACGGAACCCCTGCAAACGCCGACTGGTCTGTAGAAAGCAATCTCGACACGAATTATTTCGGCGGCTGTGTTGCAACTGCCGGCGATGTGAATGGTGACGGCTACAGCGATGTGATTGTATCATCAAACTCGTATTACGAAGACGGATACAACAGAATCGGGAAAGTATCATTATACACCGGCTCACAGTCCGGTTTGAGCACTACACTGGCATGGTCAGCAGAAAGCAATCAGCAGGATGCATTATACGGGCATTCTGTGTCAACCGCCGGGGATGTGAACGGCGACGGTTACAGCGATGTGATCGTGGGAGCACATTTGTATGACAACGGCCAGACAGACGAAGGACGCGTTTACATTTATCACGGTTCATCTACGGGTTTGAGCACGACGGCAAACACGATCAGCGAGAGCAATTCCGCTTCGGCATTATTCGGATATTCTGTTTCCACCGCCGGCGATGTGAACGGCGACGGATTTTCCGATGTGCTTGTCGGCGGTCCCGGCTGGGTAGGTACAGGAAGGGTTTATGTATTTCACGGTTCGCTTTCAGGAATTGCGTCACTATGGAACTATTCACTGAATGGAGACGGCTCTGGTCATTATTTCGGCAGTTCGGTTTCCACAGCGGGCGATGTGAATGGTGACGGATATTCCGATGTAATTGTCGGAGCTGAGAATTATTCAAACGGTCAGACTGAAGAAGGAAAGGTTTATGTTCATTACGGAAGATCAACCGGTCTGAATACTATTGCGGCCTGGAGTTCAGAGATAAATCAGGCATTTGCAAAACTCGGGCATTCTGTTTCCACTGCCGGAGATATAAACGGTGACGGTTACAGTGATGTGATTGCCGGAGCGATCGGCTATGACAATGGTCAGACTAATGAAGGAGGAGTCTGGGTGTTTTATGGTTCTGTATCAGGGATCAGCGGAAGTTCATTTCTTGAGAAGAATGTTGCAAGCGCTTCATTCGGGACAAGTGTAGCTTCAGCCGGAGATGTCAATGGTGACGGATACAGTGATGTCATAATCGGGGCTGACGGATACACTAATCCAGAGACCATGGAGGGAGGTGCATTTGTTTACAACGGATCACCTGCAGGCATAACACTGACTCCCAGCTGGAGCGCGGAAAGCAATCAGGCTTTGGCGAATATGGGAATCTCGGTTGCAACAGCAGGAGATGTTAACGGAGACGGTTACAGTGATGTAGTAGTGGGGACCCGCTTCTACAGCAATGGGGAAACGTATGAAGGCAGAATACAGGTGTTTCAGGGTTCCGGCAACGGACTAAGCGCAAATGCTAACACGACTGTTGAAAGCAATGTGTCAAATGCAAATCTTGGATATTCAGTTTCATCAGCCGGCGATGTGAACGGCGACGGTTACAGTGACATTATTGCAGGTGCTGATAATTATTCTAACGGAGAATCTCAGGAAGGCAAGGCATTTGTGTATTATGGGGGTGGAGGTGGAGGAGCAAGGGCTTCAGTTCAGCAGTACAGCCCGGGTTCAAGCAGTGTTGTCGGTTCAGGCGGACTCACATATCACAACGGCCAGGTGAAGCTTGCGATTTTTGCCAGAAGTCCCTTCGGAAGGACGAAGGCAAAGATAAACCACGAATATAAGACAAACGGAAATCCCTTCAGCGGAACGGTTATCGGGAATAGCACCGGCTCAACCGGAACGGGTGTGCTTACCAACCTCGGGCTGACCGGAACGGAGATCTTCCATAATATTGATGGGCTTCAGACAGGCAAACTGTACAAGTGGCGAGCAAGAGTAAAGTATGATCTTGCAAGCAATCCTTATCAGAAGTTCGGCCCGTGGAAGTATTACAACAACTACAATCCCGTTCCGCACGGAAACTTCAGACCGAGCAACGGTCTGACGCTGAACAAGGTTCTGAATCTTACGATGCAAGTTGAAGGATTCTACAATCCTGCGACGAATACGACGGTACAAGACACTGTGCGGGTCTATATGCGAAACAGCACAAGCCCCTACGCGATCGTTGATTCATCAACAGCCGTTTTCAATTCAACCGGTCAGGCAACGGTGAACTTTACGAATGTAACAAACGGCGTGAATTACTACATACAGGTAAAACACAGAAACTCGCTTGAGACATGGAGCAAGACCGCGCAGGCATTTGCTTCAGGACTGATGAACTACGACTTCACTACTGCGGCAACAAAGGCATTCGGCGATAACATGAAGCAGGTGGATTCATCACCGGTGAAGTTTGCGGTCTATTCCGGCGATGTGAACAAAGACGGCACTGTGGATGCAACCGACCTCAGTGCGATAGACAATGACGCGACCGCCTTTGCGAGCGGTTACACGATCACCGACCTCACAGGAGATGACTTCGTTGACGGAACGGACTTTGCGATAGCGGATAATAATGCAACGACCTTTGTGAGCGTGATCAGGCCGTAGTTGTCTGAATCAGGATTCACAGGATCTGTGGATTCACGGGATCAGAGAATTGTCAGATGTTATTAAGCGGCAGTGATTGGCTGGTAACAGCAGGTCACTGCCGCTGATGTGTATATGAGAGAGAGAGAAAGCTCCGCGAAACTCACAACTCATAATTTACACTGTGGCGTCAGGACTTTCGTCTTGACGCATTGCTTTTCACTGTGGCGTCAGG
>DAIQRO010000202.1:4633-5126 GCA_036786155.1 Bacteroidota bacterium | reverse complement strand
TTGTGCGCAGTATCACGAACCACCGACGGAGTCTTGTAAGCATTGCTGTGCAGAATACTGCGGTCAAGCTTGTTCTTACTTCAACTTCGATCTTGACTGAAGCCGAAAAGGACGAACCGTCTTTTGTGTATTTGAGCAGTCTTTGAGGCACAGAGTAGTACACTTCAAGAATTGATGCTCCGCCAGGATCACGAAAAAGAGCGTAGTCAAAACTGAAGAACAGTTGACTGATGTCTGCCTTTGTGACAGTGCCGGTCATAAGCAGAAAAGCAGTGATCAGAAATCGTAGTTTGGAAATCATTGTTTGCTTTAAACTCAAAAAGGTAATCAAATCAATGATTACCTTTTTGAGAAAATAGATTCGAGTTGTTGAGTTTAGAAACCTACCTTCAGCGTGAAGAATTGGTTTGCGTCAAATCTGTCGCTGGTAGGAAGCCTGTAAGCATAGTCAAAAGCAATATCAAAACTGCTGCTAACGCCATACCTGAGACCT
>DAIQRO010000202.1:0-4623 GCA_036786155.1 Bacteroidota bacterium | reverse complement strand
AATAACCTGGCTGAAAGCATATCCGCCTCTGAGGAAGAAGAGCTTGTCATAGTTGTACTCGAGTCCGAGATTGTAATCATCGCCCGAAAAGCTGTTGTTCTGGAAAGTTCCGTGTGCGATGAGGTTGTTTCTCTTATCGAGCCTGAAGTCGTAGCTGAGGCCAAGTGAAAGCGCTGTAGGAAGTTCAGCATCCTCAAGCTCAATGTTCCTGGGCTCCTGCGGAGTGCCTGAAGGAGTCCCGGGCGGCTGAAAGAACTGCTCAAGATCGGGACCTGAGAATGTCATTGCCGGGCCAAGATTCTTCAGAGCTACTGCAAACTGAAGTCCCGAACCGATAACGTTATAACTCAGACCAATTTCCTTTGCAAATCCTGTAGCGTTTTCACTGGCGTTCTTTTCATAGATCACCTTGGCTGTTGCACCAATAGTGATCCTGTCAGTCATTTGCCTTGCGTATGACAGACCTGTGGTGATGTAGGTCGGAGAGAAGGTCTCACCTGTTCCTTCAGGATTGCTCACTGTTGTTACAGGAATGTCACCAAAGCTGAGCGCTCTGACGGAAAGTGCAAATGTTCCGAGATTCGGCACCTTGTAAGCTCCGGCAAAGTAATTGACGTTGATGTCTGCAATGTAGATCTGGCTTGAGAACATTGCTTCACCCATCTTGGTGTTCATGTTCGCAAGTCCGGAAGGATTCCAGTGCAGTGCATCAACTCCTGATACGGTAGCTAGATTTGCTCCACCCAATGCCGTGCCAACGGAGCCAACAGGAATCAGCAACTCCCGAGCAGCGGACAACCCGTACTTGTTTTTCGGGCCTGCAAGCAGGCTGCCGGCGGTAACCAAGAGCAGCGCGACAGCTAGCAGGTTTGTGTACTTATTTTTCATCTTTAGTTGCTCCTTAAAATTATTTTTCATTTTACCACTGCCTGCGCCTTTGCAGGCGCAGGCAATGAGTGAATTAGAATGTTTGAATTCTTTCCGTCGGCGCGAATATCGCGATCTTCAATGTCTTTGCACCTATGGAGCCTGCATCTACATAAGCGATATACATACCGCTGGCAACCGGAATTTGATTGGCATTCTGCAAATCCCATTTTTCGAGGGAGTTATTCGGATCACTGTTGTCTCTGACAATTTTCCTTACCAAAATTCCGTCAAGTGTATAGATGTAGATCGTACATTTTGGCGGAAGATTGCTGAAGTATATGAACCTGTCAAACGGATCGGTCTCAAGACTGCTGCCGCCGAAATACGGGTTCGGGAATACTCCAACCCTGTCAATCTTTGAAGATGCAATTGCATCATCATTGGTTTGAGTACCCGTCACATTCCAGGAGTATCTCATCGGATAGCCCGGAACGAAATTGGGTTTGGTGATCCTGTAAGGTGTAACTGTCAGTGTTCCTGAAATTGATTCCAGGCTCACTCCGCTTCTTAGACGCGGCAACCATCCGTACATTACATCCATGGCCGGGAATCCAAGCGTCGGGCTTGCCAATCCGGGATTCTTGTTAGTGTAGTTGTTGTCCGGATTCGGGTTATAAACTGACGCAAGAATGTAAGTGAACTCGTATCCTCCGAGCTTCTCGAAGTTGTTAGCTGTTCCACCCTTCGGATTCCAAGTTCCGCTGTTATCCGCATCCATAAAGGCAACATTCATTTGCCTTGGAGCTCCGCCGGTTGAATCAAGTTCATCAACCATGAATGCGCTGAATGGAACATCAACCATGTTATTGTACGGAGTGTTCGTATAGTTCGTATCCGTCGGCACATATCTGTATGCTTTGGACGTGAACTCCGGACCGAACTTTATCTGTATCTTTCTCAACGGGCCTCCGTTCAATATCGGGTTTGTGCCCGTCTGAACAAAATTTTGCCCGTTAGCCTTTACCCTGGATGTGCTGTTCCTGAACGTTCCGTTTGTCGGGAAGCTCATACCAAGGCTTCTGCTTTGGAATTGCCTGTTTGTGATTATCTTTGCCGTCTTTACAGCATTTGTGTCAGGTCCGACAAACCACTCACCACCAGAAGGATCGTATGTCCATGCGATTTGTCTTGATTTCGTGCTGTCTGATGGAAGCCCCGGATCAGGAACAAGACCAGAGTCACTTATAACCTGATGAATCATAAGGAATCCATCAATTGTCCTGGCTGTGTCCTGTGTTCCGGAGAAATCATCAATATTTTCATACAGCATTTCCCTGCTTCCGCCGTTCAAAGTCCTGTATAGCGACCATGTCGGACGGGCAACGGTTCCGCCGTAAACTGATTCATAAGTTGCAGATCTCAGATTCAGCGGCTCGATGATTATCGGCATTACACCAAGATCTCTGTTGCTTGTGTAAACTGTATCACCCAAACCATAGTTTACTTGAGTTCCAGAGCTAAGTGTTTGTGGAATCACCTGTACCACACAAGACTGAACTGGCGATTCATTCACCTTCGGTGTTATTCCACCAATCGAATCGTAATAATACGCGGTCACAGAATAGTAGTAAGGTGTTCCTGAAACAATGAAAGTGTTTGTGATGTAATCCTTGTCAAGTACAATGTACCTGGATATTCCATTGTTTGTCCCTTTTTGAACAACATAAACAACATATGTACCATACTCAGGCACCAAGACGCTGTCTTTAATGTCTCCAATACCATCAATAAGATCATAGGTAGCAATCAGTGTTCTTTGCTCAGGGGTTGAACCGTTGGTTCCGGGCACAATCTGATAAACGTTGTAACCCTGGAATCTGTAAACACCGCCTGAAAGCTTATTGACAATGGTATCTTTTCTTTCATTCTCATCGCCCCATGAGAGGTAAATTTTTCCGTTACCCGGAGCGTAAGTTGATACATTCGGACATTTGGCGGCTTCTGGAACTGCGAAGTTGTTGTCGAAGATTCTTTGGGCCAGCTCATCTGCCTCTTTCAATGCCTTAACGCTCTTAAGATTGTTGTCGCCTCTTGCAATTACCTGAGCGACAATGATTGATTGGGTATCACCCGGGTTCACAATCAAAGGTCCTGAGCATTGCATGAATCTTCTGTCCCCGCTGTTAGTTTCGTTCCAGCCTGCACCGGTTGAGGGATCACCTGAGTAAGCATAGGTCGTTGTATCTCCACCGGGAGTAACCCAGGGAGTTCCGTTTCTTCTTATGCCCTGAAGGTTGAAGTAGGTTTCCCTGAAGTTTGAAGGGTCACCAACACTGGGGTCACTGTTTGTGTATGTGTTAAAGGCTGACACTCCAAGTTCCCTGAAGTTCGGCTTAACTACAAGATTGTTGCTGCTAGGAGGCTGATAATATCTGACTGTGTCACCCGGACTCGGGACAATCGGCCCTCTGAAGTAGTCAAAACCAACTGCCGGAGGCGCTGCTCCGTAGTTAGGATCATTATTGTCAAAGTTGTAAGTAATACCAAGGTTCAGCAGCGTGTCAACGCTCGTGGCGTCGTCGTTTGCATCACCGAGGTCATCATCAGTCCATAGAGCAATATAGCATCTAGTCCATGACTTATTACTTCTGTTAATTATCCTGAACTCAGAAAATGACATGTTACTGAGCGGACCGTTAACATTGTACGACCAGTTGGTCTGAAGAATCTGAGCTTTCAGAGGTGCTGTGCTTCCGGCGTTATTTCCGTGAGCACTGGCATATCCGTCAGTGTAGGAATAGAACATCGTTTGTGAACCAAGCAGGAGCGGATTGCCTGCACTGTCAAGGTAAGCACCCTGACCGGCAGCAATTGTTCTCCATGGTCCGTAATCCGATGTATCAGTTGAAGACAAATTGTAGATCCTATAGTTAGGATCGTCACTTCCTTGCGGGTCTCCGTTGTTGTCAACATATCCGGGGAGGTACTCGTAATCATATTCAGCGATACAAACAAGAGTGTCGCCGTCAACTACAGCTCCGATCCAGATACCTGATGCGTATCTGGCAAACTTTGACTGGCCTTTGGGCCACTCAAAGCCTGAGTTACCCGTCGATGGATCCCTGTTAAAGGATCCGTTTGTCCTGAACCACGTGTTGATCTGGTTTACATTCAATTGCTTTGAATCTACCGCACGCAGATTATCAGGCGTTGACATAATCCTGTAAGGAGTGTTTCCAGTATTATCCTGGCTCCTTGTCGGCTTGTCTTTGGGCTTCATCCCATAGGCAAAAACCAGGACAATCGGGATTATGAAAAACAATACTTTTTTTATCATCTTGGTAGCTTTTTAATATTTGAAAATTGTGAACAGACTCATTCATCAACGCCCGGATGCTCCCGGGTTGCCGGGAAGCATCCAAGCTTATTTCGTTTAGAAGTTCAGTCTCAATCCAAATCGAATCTGTCTCGGAGGTCCGTAGTTCACAACCGCTTTTGACCTCAACTCGTACCTTCTGACGTATTCCTCAGGAGTTACGCCCGGCCTGTTGAACGATTCAATCGTGCCCTTGCCTGCTTCGGAATTAAGATAGCCAGTTGTGCCCGGCGCTCCGCTTGATTCCCAAACGTCGTTGACGAGTTCCGAATTGAGAAGGTTGATCACATATACATATGCATTCAGGTCAAGCTTCCATATCGGGAAGGTCTTGTCCAGTTTCTGGTCCACTGTGTTGTTCCTCTGACCGTATGCAC
>DAIQRO010000201.1:0-5161 GCA_036786155.1 Bacteroidota bacterium | reverse complement strand
AACGGCTTCATGCAGGAGACGGACAATCAATGCAAGTGTCAGTATTCGGCATGTTCTTCGGGGACCGGCAAAATCATGTCATGTACCGTGATTGGAAACCGGCTTGCGTGCGGCGATCACTTGCTGTATTCGCGGAGTTTCTTCCTCAGCCATGAGGCCCTGTTTACATAGGGTGTAGAGCGCAGTTCCTTATCGAGCATTTCGTAATCAATCTCTGCAAGATCGGCCCTCGCTTTAAGAAGAAGAGAGTAGAACTTGAGGAAGTTTGTCGCATACATTTTGTGTATCTTCGGAACCTCTTTATGGTTTCTCAGGTAATGCCTGAATTTGTCCATCTCGGCATACGCCTCCTCAATCATTTCAAGCTCAAAGTAGCAAACCAGTCTTATTGTAGAAATGTCGAGATAGTGAATGAAGTTAGATGGCTTTGTGCCGGCAAGTTCTTTAAGAGCTTCACCAAAGTACGAGTGTGCAACCCTGACCTTTGCTTATGATATTGCGACCTCCTCAAAACGTGTTTCCTCAGGAAGGAAATCGGAATATTCTTTCAGAAAATTTTCAACCCACTCGAACTCCTTCAGCTCAAGACCTATAAGTACGTAATCGCGAAAGTTGTTAAGCGGATAGGAGTTGGCTCTGAAATCGGAAGTGTATCCCGACTTCAGTTTTTCGTTGTACAGCGCGAACAATTCATTCACAAACTTCTTCACTCCCTGATTCTGCTTATGCGTGCAGTAATAGATTAACATCATATAAATTTTGAGACGGGTTTCCTCAGAGATGTGGTCTTTTATCTCTCTGAAGATCTTCCTTGCTTCAAAATAATCAGATTCGTTTTCAAGATTTTCAAAACACTTGTAGAGATGATAAAAGAGAAGTGTATATTTGAAAACGTGAGACATCCTGTATTCCGACCTTTTTGCGAGCTCCTCGAAGTCAATCTTCTTCAGAATCTCAGAGACTATGTTGAAGTCATACTTCTTGTTGAGATAATCCTGCTGTCTGAACTCCATTCCGAACTCGAAAAGATTTATGAACGACAGGCAGGTCTGATACAGAGAGTTCTCATAATATTCGGAAAAATATTTCTCGAATTTTCGATTTTGTACAAGGTGTTCAATGTTTATTCGCTGAAGGTCAATATGGTCTTCGAACTTCTTCTCGCTGAGCGGGATCTTCTCAAGGTCTGCGGTGGCTTTTCTGTAGTTGCTCTCAAAGAACTTTCCGAGATTGCGTTCCCTCAATGCACGGAGCAGAAGCCTGTCGCGTACGATATCGCCGTTGCTGTTTATGCTTTTGAAGATCAGAAATGACTCACCAACCTTGAACAGCTCGGAGAACCTGTTCTTGAGCGTCTGCGCGCTGAACTTCTTTCCGGGATAGAGTTTGTTGTGAAGTTCTTCCAATGTCACTTCCCTTTGCTTCCTGTTCCTGAGCCGGATCAGCTCATTCAGCAAGGGAAGATAATTTCTGCCCGATGCAATGTACGGAGAAGCGACGAACTTTTTAAATTCCTGAAGCTCTTCCGGCGAGAAACTGTCGAGCAGATAGAGGAATTTGTTTTCGGATATTCTCACAAAGAATTGGGGATTTATACTTTTTGAAAATACACATTTTTAGCAGAAAATGTAATTTTCTAATAAAAGGTTCATTTTTTTTTGGGTACAACAGCAAAAACCTTTCCTCAGAATGTATGTCGGACCGAAAAACACTTCCCGCTCAGTATCTGCAAAATTCAGAAGGAGGATTCAAGGTGCAGTTGACAGATCTTGATCGTCAGACAACAGCATTGTTGACCCGGAAAAAAAAATTTCTCGCCACAATTTCCTGACGTCATACCGCTGCTTCACGCCGCAGAATTCAGCTCAGAAAATTCCAAGCTCAAATATGCTTCTTGTTTGGGTAAAGTCCGACTGATAAATTCGTATGTCTTTAGCCGCATTGCTGATTTGCAGATGAAACATTCCCGCGGAATTGGGTACAATCTGCAAAACGAAGATTTGAAAAAGTTAGAATGCTTGATTAGTTTGATATGATTTACAAATTCAGTCAATCCAAACATGCTTATTAAATCTGTTGCAGGTATGCTTTTGCTTGCAATGCTGTTGGCGGGATCGTCAAGGCAGTCAGAAGCACAGCAGGATGCTTACGGGTGGTACTGGCTTAACGGCCAGCCGCAGGGAAACGACATCTTCTGGACCGGAGTAATTGATGCTTCCAACATTGTTGCCACAACATCCAGAGGAGGATTCATGAAGTCAACCGACGGAGGAGATACATGGACAATAACTCAGGCCGGGGCATTTGATCTTTCATCAACGGGCGGATTGTCGAGAAGAGCGTTGAACACAGGGTGGTTCATTGATGCAAACACAGGAATTGTGGGCGGTGCGCCGGAAGTCGGCAGTGCGTGGAGGACAGTGATAAGCAAAACAACAGACGGCGGTGTAACATGGAGCTTCAGGGAAGTGAACGGAAACTGGGGCGGCACAATCAACGACATGTATTTCATAAATTCGACAACGGGGTTTTTGTGCGGCGGTTCCAATGCGAATGCATTCAAGACAACGGATGCAGGCGAGACATGGATCGAATTGTCAAGCGTGCCGCAATATACTTACAACAGCATCTTCGCATTCAACGCAAATAAGATCATACTTACAACTTTTCCGAGTAAGCTTGTCATTTCAACTGACGGCGGAAATTCATGGACGGAGCAGGATGTGACTGTGGCAGGCTCGGGTACGACATTCAAAGACATATACTTCAAGGACGCAAACACCGGGTACATAACCGGAGCGCCGAACTTCTTTGCATATTCTACCGACGGCGGCTCGACATGGACCAAATCGAATTCATCTTCAATAAGATCTCAGTATGCACTTGCTTACGACAACGGTGTGGTATGGACTGCGGGCGATTATGAATTCGTTTACAGATCATCAAACAACGGTGTAACATGGGACTCGATTAGATTCCAGGACAATTCAAATATAAACCAGCCGTTTCCTTATATAACATACGGCTTAGGTGTCAGAGGCAATGACCTCATTGTAGGCGGTACGGCAGGAAGAGTGACGACAAGCAACGACGGCGGAAGCACATGGAGAAACAAGAACTATACAGTTGATCCGCTCAACGTTTACTATTCTTCCATTCATGTTGATTCTCCAACTGGAAACATCTGGATCGGAACAGGCACATCAGGCACAGGTTCGATGCTTTACTCTTCAAACGGCGGCACAAACTGGTCCGTAATGCCGAACTCAATGAACAACCCCGTTTACTGCATAGAGTTTACTACATCAAACACAGCTTACATCTGCGGCGGAAACGCTTTCAGCTTTACCGGTCAGATGTCAAAATCAACTGACGGCGGAATGAGCTGGACTGCATTGTCTTTTGCCCCGCCTATCAGCACATATCAGTTCAACGCGGTTGAGTTTGTGAACAACAATACCGGATGGGTCGGAGGCGTCTCTGCACCTGGCACTCCGCCTTTGATAGCAAAGACAACTAACGGCGGAACAACTTGGGTTGAGCAATCACTTGAAACAAATCCGCAGGCAGGTGTGGCGGCTATAACGATGATTGATGCCAATACCGGATATCTTTTGTCGAACTCACTTTATTCCACAACGAACGGCGGAACGAACTGGGTAAAGACCACCAATGCAACGGTTCTCAGCAAGGGCTGGACTGAGATGAGCGTAGTGAACAAAGACGTGCTGTTCCTCTGCGGTCCCCATTCAAGCGGAACAAAGATGATAATAAAGTCAACCGATGCAGGAATGAGCTGGACTGACATATCTGCAAACCTTCTTAATACAGTTACGCTTTTCGACACTGACTGGCTGAATCCTTACGACGGCGTAGTTTCGGGAACAAACGGTTTTTGTGCGATAACGACCAACGGAGGATTGTCATGGACTCAGACAAATCCGGGTTTTTCCACCACTGTGGATGTTGAGATGCCTGCGAAGAATGTTTGGTACACCGTCAGCGACCGTAACGGCCAGTACCAGGTGGGAAGAAAATATGAAGCCAACACAACAATATCCGTGAACATAACTGCAGGGATAGAAGGCTTCTGGAACGGCAGTTCGCAGGTGGTTGACACCGTGACTCTTCAATTGAGGAATTCCGTATCGCCTTACGGTTCAGTTGCATCAAAGAAGGCAGTACTCACATCCGGAATAGGATACGGAAGTTTTGAATTTTCCGGCGTTGCCGCAGGCAGTTACTACATAGCGGTAAAGCACAGAAACTCCATTGAGACGTGGAGCTCGGCTCCCGTAGCTGTTGTGCAGGGAGGAAATTACGATTACAGCTTCACAAATTCCGCATCGCAATCATACGGAAGCAATGCCGTGCTGAAGCTCGGAAGATACTGCTTCTACAGCGGCGATGTGAATCAGGACGGTGCGGTGGATGCAACCGATTATTCACAGATAGACAACGATGCTTTCAATTTTGTAAGCGGATATGCCTCAACCGATGTAACGGGAGACAACACTGTTGATGCATCTGATGCTTCGATCGTTGACAACAACGCTTTTGGTTTCGTAGGAAAAATTACCCCGTAAGAGTTCTTTCTTGATTGGTTGATTGAAGGGGCAGCCGGCTGATATTTGCGATGTTCTCAGCCGGCTGATATTTTTTTGGTATGATCGGCAATCACAAAAACAGAAAACAATCGGCTTCAGACCGGAATATAAACCGGTGTGCCGGATATCTCCCAACGGAATGATCAACTTTATGAACGGGGGATTCAGTAAGGAAGAATGACTTGCACCAAGGCTACGACAAAGACCTTAAACTTACTTTGCTGAATGATAAATTTTTCAAACAATCTTTTATCAACAAAAGGGAAAAAAATGAAAAACTTTACAAAACTTCTCGCGCTTTTAGCACTTGTGCTGACAGCCTCTTCGCACGCGCTGTCTCAGCAGGACGTGAACGGCTGGTTCTGGCTGAACGGAAGGCCCACGGGCAATTCGCTTAACTGGGTTACTATCCCTTCAGCATCCAAGTTTTATGCCTTTGGCAATAAAGGCACTTTTGCCATGTCGAGCGACGGCGGCTCGCAGTGGACGATCAACAGCCAGGTTGGCCTTAAGGATGCGGCGTCATCTTACAGGGACCTGAGAACAGCGAGCTT
>DAIQRO010000200.1:956-5171 GCA_036786155.1 Bacteroidota bacterium | reverse complement strand
CAATAGTATTAATATTAGCAATATGACAATCAGAGCCGTCACTGAATGTAGGACAGAAGAAAATAGAGAGAATCCCCCCTGGTCGCAGTCGCTGTTGCCGGGAACCGCGCCCAACAGTACAGAGAATCAAATCCCGCGTAATATGTCAGGGTTGCGTCATAGGTTGAGTTCGGGTGCACATACCAATTCGGGGCAGTATGATATGCACTGGTCGCTATAGTGTCATGCCTGAGCCAAATGCTGGCCCCGATGACCTTCCCGTCAGTAATGCCGTGCGCAAATGTGACCGTGCTGTTGCCCGTCGGCGAAACGCCCCTGACAAGCTTCTGAGCTATCAGGCTTGTTCCGTTCCATAGGTTGTTCATGCCGGCAATGCGCGAGCTAAATGCGTTCGAGCTGTCAACCTTCGCCAGCACCGTTCCGCCTATAGTCTGCAACTTGTGCGCCCCGCCCGTGGTCACCTTGTATAAAATATCATTACCAGAATTAATTATTACCTTCGTAGCATCTGCAATCTGGATTCCGTTTTGCACTGTCACTAAGCCGCTAAGTAAACTGGTGCTGTTGATCACCAACTCATCCCCAATGATTGCTCCATTCGTTTCTAACTGCGCGGCGGCTACATATCCGGCAAAGTCTGCAGACTGGCTCAGCAATGCAATGTCTGATGTGTCCAATCTGTAACGGCTGTAATAGTCGTTTGTGTCCATCGTTGATGTCAGTGTCAGCAACCCCGTGCCGGTATCGCCGGTAGCGCTGAAGGTATTGCCGACAAAGTCCAGCCCGGTGACCTCGTCAAGGATGCCGTTCGACTCGTCCGAGCCGCTGATCACAGAGCCTCCACCGCCCGTGAACAGCACACCATTTTTGTAATAATTTCCAGTGACGTTCAGATTTCCATTAATACGTGAGCTGCGGTTAGATACATTCGTGCCAACTGAATCCGACCAACGGCCCGAGCCGAAGGAGACATAAGGCAATACCAATTGCTCGAAGCCGAAACCGGCAAACAGCAAGACAAGCAGAGGGATAATGATTGATTTATTGAGTTTCATCACATGTCATTTACGTTTATGCCGCCCCAACCCTGAATGGTGGCCGGCAGATCTGTGTTGGTTGTAACTCCGGAACCTTTCGAAGTTGTATAAGTTGTGGTCCCTTCCTGAATTTTGATGATGCAATTCCTGAACTCGCAATTTGCGAACTGCACAGATGTGGAGTTCCTGATGTCAAAGAAAATGTTGTTAAATATGAACCCGTTGAACGCAATCACGGCATCTTCGTCTGTGCAAAGGAAAGTCAGATCTGAGATCAGAGAAGTACCCACATAAACTGACATTGACGCAGTACCTGAGAGCTCCAAAAGTATGTTTTGGTTAATACCTTTGTAAGCAACATAGCTGTTGAAGGCATTGTTGCCGGAGATACCGCCGTCATTGGGAACTATTGTTGCTCCTGCAGTACCAGCGCCTCTGATGTCAACTGTCATCCGGCGAAGGTCGCTTGCCAAAAGCCTTGCAGCGTTGCTTGCCTTAGCCCAGGTATTGTAAACTTTGTTAGTCTGGTCGGAGCCTTCCGGCATGAGCCTGATGACATTGACGCTTTCCTGATACGGCACTGCCGCATTGTTTATCTGGCTTATGATCCATGCCCTGCGTGCGAGGTGATGATCATTGGTCGGATCCACATCGCACAGCGGCGGATATGTACTGAAGGAAGTCTGATCTGAGAAAGTATTCGGCTCTGTAAAAATATTCTGTGCCGTTCTCTTGGCAAAGTCTTCATCAACCAGCTTTTGCTCAACAGCTTGCTTGCTCATTGCATCACCGTCTGCTGTTGCATTGCCGAGCCCGGTCATTTTGTTGCCGTCCATGCCAATGTTACCGGCCATTGTGCCGCCCGATTTTGAAAGATACGTAGTGTCACCAAATCCTTTCGACAGTGCGTCGCCGTTGTCTACAGCATTGCCGAGCCCGGTCACTTTATTCCCGCCCATGGCATTGTTACCGGTCATTGTGCCGCCTGACTTCAGCAGGATGTCGGACTGCTTCGTAATCTCAAGTCCGTCGGGGCCACCAAAGGACCTGTCTTCCGAGCCGTTCACCCACACCTTGTACCGGTCTGTCACATACTCTTCAGTGGTTTCGTACTTACCGGGCTTGCCCGCCACGTCGTACATGGTCAGGTAGTCCACCCCGAAGTTGCTCAGGCCGGCTCGCCTGAGCTTCACGTCCTGGCCGGACAATGGTACACCGAGGCTGTTTGTCAGATATATTGTTATTGAGCTCATCCTCTTATGAGTTGAATTGTATGAATTAGTATGCCTTGCTGGATTGACGGGTCCATGATCTCCCAATTGTAGTATGGCTGGACCGTCTTGTATGTCACAATCAAGCCTTTGTTGCCGGGAGAATCATCCCTGTTGAACCATTGCGAGAACTCCAGCTCCTGTTCTCCGGATTGTTTGAGACTGATGACTTCAAATTCCCTCGATGGGATGTCTGTATGCGGGGTGATAAATATCCTCGCACCCTGGAACTCTGCATTGCGTACTCGTGAAAGCTTATCAGCATCCTCCCCTACAATCAGCTGGTTCCAGTCAATCTGGAAATAGTGATGCAGGTAGAGGAACTTCTGTTTCTCGTTGCCGGCAATATCCGTATGGCTGATCCACTTCTCGCGTGTCCAATACTTCATCGCCTGATATTTGAACGAAAAGTCAATAGTTACTTTTGTCCTGGTAACGGGATGAATTATCGCAACTTTGAATGCCTTCGATGTGCCGTTCCTGCTGTTCATATCTGCAGTGCTGTCATGTTCGTGAAGTTATCGAGCAGATGTTTTTCAATAGTGACGGGCCGGAGATAGTCCCGGTAATTGTCAACATTGATGCGGTATGTTTTGTCCATGTGATAATCAATACCGGACAGTTCAAATTCATACTGACTGAGATGGTCTTTGTGATACTGCCACTCAGCCAGCGAGAGATACTCCTGCGGTATATCTCTTAAGTTAAGAACCTGGTCATAGAAATGTATTACTCTTTTTTCCGTATTCCCTGCAAAGAAGTTCAATCTGTACTCCCATCCGTTTTCTGTGCGGAATGCGTTCAGAGGTATCTTGTACTCGAGAGTTTTGTCGTCAATGTTATACTCATTGCCCTTTTTCGCGTAATTACCTGAGTAGTAATCCTTAATCAGTACCTGATTGACTTTGTCAATGACAAGATCCTTCGACATTGAAAGCACATCCAGCAGTTCTGAATATGCTGTGGAATATCTCTTGTGCCTAAAGAAAAAAGTATTCACGCCTTGCAGGCCAAAATAGGAAAATGTATTGACGGCCAGCGTTTTCAAAATGTCAGAGATCTTGACCTCGTCAAGTCCCTTTTCCCATTTTTTCAAATCATTGGTTACGCCGCTCCAGTTATGCCTGTACACAATCCAGTCATTATCTTCATACACAACTTCAAAGTTATCCGGATCCTGATATTCCTGCCTCGGTTCTATTTCGGCAATCTGATTATGCCTGCCATTTGCCTTCTGAATCACAACGTATCGCCCGAGCAGATTGCTAAAGATTCTTCTTATGTTCAAACGGTCTATTGTTACCATGCCGGCAGTCGGCGTATCAATGTCTCCGTATTTCAGTTCGTTGTCAAACTCTATTGTTAAGTCATCCCCGAGACAGTATATCATTTGCCTGATTGCCAGCTCGAGGTTTACATCCTTGTCCCCGGATTGTATTGAACCGGGAAAGTATCCCGGCGTGATCACACTCTGTCCGATTGTCGGCAATGTCAGATACTCGAGGCTTCCGAATCCGAAGGCGTAGGCATATCCGCCGAGGGCAGGTGTGCGCGGAGCAATGCCTGCGCTATACAGCCTTTGAAGAAGATGCGGATTGCCGACCTGCGCATCCTTGTAGCGGTTGATGCCGTCCACAAAATCAATAGTGACCGTCCTGTCTGCGTATTCATTGCTGACCTGGTCTATTAGGCCTTTGAAGATGACTTTGCCGCTGAGCGTGATGACAAGATGCAGGACATCATAATGATTGAACGGATACACGGCGTTGTAGTGGCTGAAGAACTTCCTGAAGTTGGTGTAATTGTCTCCGTTAAAATCGTCAATGGTGATCCGGATATTGGCCGGATACACCGAGAGCGCTTTCGGGTCGCCGGAGTCATAGCCATAACTCAGTGGCGAGATGTCA
>DAIQRO010000200.1:0-946 GCA_036786155.1 Bacteroidota bacterium | reverse complement strand
GAACTGAAATTTGAATTCGAGCGAACCAAGCAACGCGGCATACACGAATTCAAATTTCAGTTCTCCGGAAGCCGTGCTATATGTTTTGACAACAGAGCTCACGTAAGCCTTCTTGAATTGACTTTGTTAGTCCGCTTCAGGGCAAGCTCAATATCATTGCCCTTTACTTTGGAGTTGATAAGATACACCTGTGCCGGCGCCTGGCCCGATGCAGTAACTAATCCGCCGGTCGCGTACTTGTTCACCATAGAGCTGAGCATCCCGCCTCCGTTGATCCACTCGAAGAAGCCTGTGCCGAGCTTGTTCACCACTGCCTTTTTCACAACGAATTCTCCCGGCGTAAGCATTGCAGGCACGGTATCACGTGAGCCAGAGCCAGGAACGGATCCTCCACCGGCAAAGCCAAGCAGACTAAATAATCCGCCTCCGCCCGATATGTTTAAAATTGCAGACAACAAGCTAGCAAATGAATTGGCAAGTGACAAACCCTGCTGAAGTCCGCTGATGAGTTGACCTGCGAAGGTTTCTGCTCCGATGCCCAATACCGATGAGATCTGTGATGCGAATGAAAGAGACTGAGAGAACAATTGCTCTGTCTTATTAGCGCTTTCGTTTGGGTCTTCCTGATTATACTTTCGGTCTGTTAGTGATATAAGTTCTTTCTTAATCGCCGGGTCAATGTTCCTGCTGTTGATCTCTTCAATTGCCAGTTTGCGATCTAACTGAAGCTGAGCTCGCTTCCTCTTTGTTTCGTCTTTAATGCTTTCGATCGTCAGCCGGTCAATCTCACCAATAGCTTTTTTATTTTCCTCGACATACAACTTTGCAGCTTCTTTCATTCCTGAGGTTAAGTCATCACGCGAGCGGGACACCCCTTCTAACTGTTCGGCAAAATCGATCACTTGAATACCGGTCCGGACATACTGCAGTTCGTTACGAAGCTCGC
>DAIQRO010000017.1:21362-26861 GCA_036786155.1 Bacteroidota bacterium | reverse complement strand
GACATAGTACGGAATACGGCGACCAACAGCTCTTCACCGAATAATCTCATGGGATACGGGATAGTTAATGCCTGGTCTGCCGTTCAGCTTGCGTTTATTTCGGGAACAAACGAACCTGCTGACTTCATACTGAGTCAGAATTTTCCCAATCCGTTCAATCCCTCAACAACCTTCAGGTTTTCGCTCACAAGAGCGGCAACTGTAAGCCTGCATGTGTATGATCTTCGCGGTAGGCTCATAGAGACCATTGTGAATGAAAGGGTTTACACTGCAGGAGTTAACGATATTACTAGAGATTACAGCTCATACAAGATTTCAAGCGGCGCATATCTCTACACGCTGGTTGTCAACGGCCGGTTGATCGATACAAAGAAGATGATGCTGATAAAGTGACCTGCAGTCAGTGTTCTTCAAACGTCATTTCCTTTTGCATTCAACCTGTATTATAACTCGGCTAATTTCCCCAAATTACTAATTGCAAAATGCCTCGAACAATCAAGTCAGGACTTATTCAGATGAGCTCTCCGCTGAGCGAAGGTGATGCCGGAATTCAGGAGATAAAGGAAGCTATGATTCTCAAACATATACCTTATATAGAAGAGGCGGGAAGCAAGGGCGTTCAGATATTGTGCCTTCAGGAGATATTCAGCACGCCTTACTTCTGTCCCGGACAGAGCGCGGAGTGGTATTCAGCGGCCGAGCCGGTGCCCGGACCGACAGTTAAGCGAATGCAGGAATTTGCGCGAAGGCACTCTATGGTAATGATCGTTCCTGTATTTGAAAGGGAACAGGCAGGCATACTGTACAACACTGCGGCTGTGATCGATGCAGACGGAAGTTACCTGGGAAAGTACAGGAAGAATCACATACCGCATACTTCGGGCTTCTGGGAGAAGTTCTTCTTCAGGCCGGGGAATCTCGGCTATCCGGTGTTTGATACGAGGTATTGCAAAGTGGGTGTGTATATCTGCTACGACAGGCATTTCCCGGAAGGTGCAAGGATCCTCGGACTGAACGGGGCCGAGATAGTTTACAATCCATCTGCAACAGTTGCAGGACTTTCACAGTACCTATGGAAACTTGAACAGCCCGCACACGCCGCGGCCAACGGATATTTCATGGGATGCATTAACAGGGTCGGCACTGAAAAGCCCTGGAACATCGGCAAGTTCTACGGGTCTTCATACTTCGTTGATCCGCGGGGGCAGATATTTGCTCAGGCATCAGAGGACAATGACGAACTTCTGATCTCGGAGTTCGACCTCGGAATGATAGAAGAAGTGAGGGCTATGTGGCAATTCTTCAGAGACCGCCGGCCGGAGTCATACGGAAAACTGACGGAACTGTGATCATAAACTTGTTTGGAAAGATCAGAATCACTGACCTGAGCAATGAGGTTAATGCTGATGAGATTGTTTGTCCTGTTGAGCGCACGTGTGAAGGAAGCGTATTCGAAATTGATCTTCGAAGAAGTGACCACTGCAGATGAAAGACTTTAAAAGGCCCCGCTCGGAAAAGGATTTCGAAGCCAACTTTTCACCCATCAATCCTCTGATGAGCGATTCGGAAGCGGTTGTGGAAAGTTCACGATGTTTGTTTTGCTACGATGCACCCTGCATCAAGGCATGCCCCACGGAAATTGACATACCTTTGTTCATCAGGCAGATCAGCACGGGAAATCTGAAGGGCTCTGCAAGAACGATATACGAGTCAAACTATTTCGGCAACGCATGCGGAAAGGTTTGCCCGGTTGAGGTCTTGTGTGAAGGCGCATGCGTCTACAACGATATGAACCTGAAGCCGATTGAGATCGGAAGGCTTCAGAGCTACGCCGCAACGCATGCATTGAAAAAGAAATTTGATCTCTTTACGCCCGGCACTCCGCAGAAAAAGAGAGTTGCTGTGATAGGTGCAGGGCCCGCAGGCATCTCCTGCGCCTGCGAGCTTAGAAGGTTTGGATATGAGGTTGACGTGTTTGAGGCAAAGGACAAGCCGACGGGGCTTACTCTTCACGGAGTTGCTCCCTACAAGATCACGAACGATGAGGCCCTGAAGGAAGCCGAATTCCTCAGAAAGCAACTTGGCTTCAGGATCCATTACAGAACGGCTGTTACAAAGTACAGGCAGTTCAAAAATCTCGAGCGAGAGTATGATGCTGTCTTCATAGGAATCGGGCTGGGCAATACCGTGGAGCTGAAGATCAAAGGCGAGCACCTTGACGGATGCATTGGCGCGGTTGACTACATTGAAAACATAAAGCTGAAGAAGCACAAAGCAAGATCGGGAAGAAAAGTGGTTGTGATAGGCGGCGGAAACACGGCTATGGACGCAGCTTCTGAGGCATCAAGAATGGGAGCCGAGCGCGTGTGGCTTTCCTACAGAAGGTCGAAGGACGAAATGCCTGCTTATGACTTCGAATATGAACTTGCAAAAAAGGTCTGCGTTGAACCGTTGTTCAACACTGTTCCTGTCGAGATCAAAGGCACATCTAAAGTGGAAGGCATAAAGCTTGCTCCCGCAAAGGTTGTGAAAGGCAGGATCACGGCAGACAAGCAGAATTCATTTGTTGTGCCGTGCGATATGGTTATCATTGCAACGGGGCAGGAGAAGCAGAACAAACTGCTCGACATCATTGACGGATTTGAATTTGATGAACAGGGAAGGCCGGTGACTGAAGGGGATTCGTTCAGGGCAAAAGGCACGAAGTATTTCATTGCAGGAGACGTTATCAACGGCGGTTCGGAGATCGTGAACGCCGTTGCCGAAGCGGTAAAAGCTGCCGAAGGTATCCATAATTTTTTGAAAGGAACTATTGACTGATGGCTGACTTGTCAGTGACATTTGCCGGCATAAGATCGCCCAATCCGTTCTGGCTCGCATCCGGGCCGCCGACAAATTCTGCTTATCAGGTGATGAAAGCATTTGACGCAGGATGGGGCGGCGCAGTCTGGAAAACAATGGGGCTTCCCGTGGTTAACACATCAAGCAGGTATGCTGCAATAGACAGCGGAGCGGCGAAGATGACAGGGTTCACAAACATCGAACTCATTTCTGATCGTCCGCTGAGCCACAACCTGCGTGAAATGGAAGAAGTGAAGAAGCGCTTTCCGGATAATCCCGTCATAGCTTCACTTATGCTTGACAAGAAGGAAGAGTGGCAGCAGGTTGTAAGAGATGCTGAGAATGCAGGCGCGGACGGGCTGGAGCTTAACTTCGGCTGTCCGCACGGAATGTGTGAAAGAGGCATGGGGTCAGTGGTGGGACAGGAGCCCGAACTGCTTAAGCTGATAGTTTCATGGGTGATGGAAACTGCGAAGAAGCCGGTCATTGTAAAACTTACACCGAACATTACCGACATAACCGAACCTGCAATTGCCGCAAAGGAAGGTGGCTGCAATGCAATATCCCTCATTAATACTGTCCAGAGTCTGATGGGCGTTGACATTGACAGGTTTGTGCCTTATCCGGTTGTTGACGGCATGAGCACAAACGGCGGCTATTGCGGACCCGCGGTGAAGCCGGTTGCACTGAACATGGTGAGAAATGTTTCTCAAAGCCCGTATGTCGGCTTGCCTGTATCTGCGATCGGAGGAATTTCAAACTGGAGAGATGCCGTGGAGTTCATACTTCTCGGCGCTTCAACTGTACAGGTTTGCACGGCCGTGATGCATTACGGGTTCGGGATAATCCGTGAAATGCTTTCGGGTCTTTCTGATTATATGGATGAAAAGGGATTCGGTTCTGTCAGTTCGTTCAGCGGTAAAGCGCTCCGCAATACAGTTGCATGGGAAGACCTCAATCTGAACTATGATGTGGTTGCAAAGATTGACAGGAAGAAATGCATTGGCTGTATGATCTGCTATGCCGCCTGTGAAGACGGGGCTCATCAGGCAATAGGGATCAGCTCAAACGGATCGAGAGTTCCGCACATCATCGAGGAAAATTGTGTCGGTTGCAACCTGTGCTCACTTGTTTGCCCTGTTGAAGGGTGCATTACAATGGTTGAAACAAAAGGCAACCCGGCTCCTGAGACCTGGAAGGAAAGGACGATCAAGGGAAATGTGCCGAAGACTTTTGATGATCCCCTCGCCGGTGGGCTTAAGCACAGAAAGAAGTACTGATCCTGCAGGAACTCCTGCCGAACGGCTCCCCGCAATTTCACTCTCAATGTCTTCCGGAATTGATCTGCTTCAGTTCATTCTCAGTTGAACCTTCAACAGATTGACATTTGATTTGAACACCGGTCAACCTTATAATTACTTTGAAATAGTAGCATATTCTGACTATTATAAGCCAAATTTATTTGTGTTTTCAGTTTTTACCACCCCAACCACACACTTACAAAACAAAAGACTTTTGTAAAAATTGAGCCTTTCACTCAATGAACTTAAGAGCAGATTCGGAAAGATAAGGCTCATTGTATCCGACATTGACGGCACGCTGGTTACAGGACAGAATCAGTTGAGCGGTTTGGTCAAAAAGCAGGTTGAGGAGCTCCACAAGAAGGGAATTCACTTCTCGCTTGCGTCTCAAAGGGTCCACTCATCCATCGTACCTCTAGCCAACGAACTCGGCATAAAAATTCCTTTCATATCGCTGAACGGCGCTTTGATACAGGATGCCGGAGGCAATAACAGACTGAACAAGTCAGTGATTGACCGCAAGTATGTGGAGCGGGCGCTGAGGCTTGCCGAAGAAAAATATGTGAAGATCGCACTTTGCTATGATGATCAGATTGTCTATACGGAAGATAATTCCGTGATAAGGGATTTCATGACGAGGCTAGGAACAACCTATACGCTTGTGAATTCTTATGACGGGTATCTCGACAATGTGCTTGAGATAATCATGCTTGGTAATGACAAGAATGTCATCAAGCAGATTCAGGGCAAAATGACTCCTCCTTTCGGATTATATCTCAAAGTCAAATACTTCAGATCACAGGCGTTTCAGAATGTGTTCAATCTTGAGATCATCAGAAAAAAGGTGAACAAGAAAGTGGGACTGAAGATGCTTGCGGCACACCTTGGAGTGCGCAGGGAGGAAGTAATGGTTTTCGGCGACTGGTACAATGACAGGGACCTGTTCATGTTCGGCGGAACAAACATCGCACTGAACAACGCTGTTGATGAACTCAAGGACATGGCTGATTATGTGACCGACCAGTCAAATGATGAGGACGGAGTGGGGAAGTTTCTGGAGATGTTCAACAAGTCGCTGAAAGTTAAATAGTACTGATGAAGCAGTATGACCGGCTTGCAGAATATTATGATGATGTAATTTCCGGGAAAGATGTTTCCGCGCCGTATGTGATGTCGGCAATCCGCAGGTTCAATCCCCGCGCAAAAACACTTCTCGAACTCGGCTGCGGAACAGGCGATGTACTCAAAGTACTTGTGAACAGATTTGAACTTACCGGAATTGACAGCTCCTCTGAGATGCTGAAGATAGCTGAGAAAAAGATCCCGGACGGAAAGTTCATCAGAGGCGATATAAGAC
>DAIQRO010000017.1:13146-21333 GCA_036786155.1 Bacteroidota bacterium | reverse complement strand
TACCATCAACCACGTTACGCTTCTTACTGACTGGAGAAGAATCTTCCGGAATGTGCGGAATGCATTAAATGACAACGGCCTCTTCATATTTGATGTCAATACTCCGTACAAGCTTAGCATGCTTGAGCGTATTTCGCCGCTCGTGCATGAGTTCGGCAGGAACATTCTGATCATGGACATCAGAAAGACCGGCACAAACGTCTTCAACTGGAATCTCAAAGTTTTCGAAAATGTGAACGGGCCTGATTACAGGCTTGTGGAGGAGAACATTGATGAAGCGGTTTTTGAAACAAGCAGGATATTAACCGAACTGGAGAAGTCTTTCGATGTTCTGCGGACGGAAGAAGAAGACGGGAGAAAAGCAGGCCCAAAAGCCGAAAGGGTTTATTTCATTTGCAGAAAGAAAAAATCTAAGTGATAATGAGAAAGATAGTCGAATGTGTCCCGAATATTTCGGAAGGCAGGGACGAAAGAATAATCAGCGCGTGCGCCGAAGCGGTAAGGCAGGTCAGCGGAGTTACGCTTCTGGATGTGGATCCCGGAAAATCAACCAACAGAACCGTGTTCACATTTGTCGGCGATCCGGAATCTGTTGTTGAAGCGGCGTTCAGATTCAGCGCAAAGGCCTATGAGCTGATAGACATGCGGAAACATTCTGGGGAGCATCCGAGAATGGGAGCCGTGGATGTAGTTCCTTTTGTGCCCGTTTCTGACGTTACCACCGAAGAGTGCGTCGAATGTGCCATGAAATACGGGAAGCGAGTTGGTGAAGAACTTGGTGTTCCGGTTTACCTTTACGAAGAAGCGTCATCAAATCCCGACAGAAAAATGCTTAGGCAGATCAGGGCCGGAGAATATGAAGGTTTGAAGGATAGGATACTCAGGCCGGAATGGAAACCGGATTTCGGACCTCAGGAATTCGTGGCTGAGTCAGGCGCAACCGTGACGGGAGCAAGGTTCTTTCTTATTGCTTACAATGTGAACATACTCGGCACAAAGGAACAGGCACACAGGATCGCGCTGAACATCAGGGAGCAGGGGAGAAACGAGAATGAGCCGGGAAGGCTCAAAGCCGTTAAAGGAATCGGATGGTATGTGCAGGAGTACAACATGGCTCAGGTGTCAATGAACCTCGACAATTACAAGATCACTCCGCCGCATGTTGCATTTGAAGAGTGCGCAAAGGATGCGCGTGAGCTTAACCTCGGTGTTTGCGGAAGCGAGCTCGTGGGCTTGATTCCGCTTGAAGCAATGCTGATGGCTGCGGATTATTACATAAAGAAGGAAAACCTTTTCATACTTGATGAGATGCAGAAGATAAGGCTTGTCATAGACAGGCTGGGGCTCTCATCGATCTCGCCGTTCATTCCGGAAAAAAGGATAATTGAATACATGATATCCGGTGAAGCCGAAGAGCCTCTTGCATCGCTGACTGTGCGTGCATTTACCGAACTTGTCGGCGCAAGAACATCAGCGCCCGGAGGAGGAAGCGTGTCTGCACTGATAGCCTCGCTTGGCGCGGCTCTCGGCGCAATGGTGGGATGGATGACATACGGCAACAAGAAGTTTGCGCACCTTGATTCTAAGATGAGAGCGCTCATCAGCCCGCTTCACATTAAGATGAAGGAGCTAATCCCGCTGATAGATGCAGACACAAATGCATTCAATGATTATATGACTGCCATGAAGATGCCGAAGAAAACCGAAGAGGAACAGAAGGCAAGAAAGGCAAAGATGCAGGAAGGGCTGAAGAAGGCTGTTGAGGTGCCCCTTGCTGTGATGCGTACTGCAGATTCATGCTGGGAGAGCATGGCTGAGGTTGCAAAGTACGGCAACATCTCCTCGAAGAGCGATCTTGAAGTGGGGGCAAAAAGCCTTCAGACAGGCATCTGGGGCGCATCAAAAAATGTCGAGATCAACCTTCCGCAGATCGAAGATCCCGGTTTCAAAGAAGCGGTGATGAAAGAAACAGATGAACTGAACAGAAGAGCGGAATCATATGTGAAGAAGATCCTCAAGACTCTTGAGAAGCGCTCAGAGGAAAAGTGACTGCTGTTGCAGTTATTCCTGAAGGCCTTTAGTAATCAGCCTGCATACCACAATGCAGGCTTTTTTTGTAATACCCCGAAATAGTAAATGGCGTGTTTAAAAATAAGTTCTCGTTAAGAAAAGGAACAGAGCCGCCAAACTCAAAGATGCAGATACGATTCATTCATGCAAGCGTGTAGAAATCTTCTTTGCCTGTTGTGTGATGCCTGATCACATTGGCCCGGACAAGGTTAACCAGCGTCCGGCTTGCACGGCGCTCTGATATGTTCACAAGCTTTTTGAACCCCTTAACGGTGATCTTGTCGTTCTCATTCAGATAATCAAACAGCTTCTTCTCAATCTCGCCGATAGTGATCTTCAGCGGATGTGAATCTGCATTTGTATCCTTGAGTATCTTAACGGTTTCCTTTGTGGCTGTTATGCTTTGGTCCTTGTGGCGGATGTAAACCCTTGTGCCTTCATCTGAGTCGTCTTCGGTTATGAGGCGGTGTGGCTTGCGGTTGCTTTCTTTCACATGGACAACAACTATGTCCTTTCCCTTCAGCAACAGAACTTCCGCTTCATAATCAAGCTCCGGCTCGCAATAGAACCGGGCGGCCATTGAGATCAGTTCAAGCTCGCCCTTCTCGCTTTCGACGCCCACAATGCTCTTGTCATCGTCAATTCCGAAAATGATCCTTCCGCCATGCGAATTGGCAAATGCGATCATCTCCTTGGCAATCTTCTCGGGGGATGAGAACTTGCGCTTGAACTCGACATACTGGTTCTCGCCGTTCTCTATAAGTTCATTGAGTTCTACAAGATACACTTGCGTCTAAAGTCTTTGATTTTTTTTCATATCAAGATAATTCTGCAGTATGATCTGCGCAGAAAGTTCGTCCACTAATCCTTTGTCCCTTCTCTTGCCCTTTCTCACAACCGCCTCAAGCACTCCCGCTTCGGCCATTCTGCTTGTAAGCCTCTCGTCAATGAATTCAAGTTTTGCATTAAGCCCTGCCGACCTTAAATGACCATCCAGCTTCTCTGCAAATTTCCTGGTCTCCTTTGTCTGCGGAGTCTCTTCTCCGGAAAGCGAAACGGGAAGCCCTATCACGATCTCAGATATCTCTTCCTCCCTTACTATTGCCTCGATCCTCTTCATCAGTCCGGCGTCATTCAGCAAATGACGCCTTGCAAATGCCATTGAAAGCCCGGGATCGCTGACGGCAATGCCCACCCTTTTGGAACCGTAGTCTATTCCTAAATTTCTTGGCACTGTGCAGTGGATTGATTTTCCTTAAATACCATCAGCCGTTTTTGAGAAACTGCTTCAGAAGCTTACCCGGTTTGAAATGAACTTTTCTTCTTCCGGGTACATAAATGAACTCGCCTGTCTTAAGGTTCCTTGCTTTGGGTTTCGGACGCGTTTTTTTTATCTCAAACACGCCAAAGTCCCGGATCTCAAGCCGCGCCACAGGATCGGCCTGCATCAGCACCTCCCTTATTGATTCTATGAAACAATCCACGATCAGCTTTTCCGTAAGCTTCTTTCCGATGAGCTTGTCATACAACTTCGTCTCAATGTCTCTTCTTGTGTACGTCTTTGCCTTTTCTGTCTCACGCTTTGCCATTGACCACCTCAAGATATCTTTTGAAATACAGGTAAGATGAATAAAGGATCAGCGCTATGGAGATGAAATACATTATGCTTCTCAATGCATCAAGACTTTGCGAGTTAATGACCGAAAGCAGAATCACCAGTCCTATGCTGAACACTGCCGCTTTTCCGGGATAATTCGACATGAGCCGCACATCTTTTCTGGTGTTAAGGTACATCCCGAAACCGAGGATCAGAATGTCTCTAAGCGCAATGATTGCGAAGAACCACAATGGAAGCTTCCCGATGTAAAGCAGTGAGAGCGAAATGAATATTACGGCAATCTTGTCTGCAAGCGGGTCAATGATCTTCCCGAACTCAGATACAAGTGAATTCCTCCGGGCAATGTATCCGTCAAGCAGGTCTGAAAAATACATGCATAGAACGATTGCTATGATTGCAGTATTTTGCGTTTCAAAATGTCTGATAATAAGATAACATGCAGGAATCGTGAGAAACAATCTCAGCAGGGAAATAAGATTCGGTATAAGTAAGATTTCTTTGTTGAATTGCACGGATCAAAATAATTAATCAGAGACTTAAGTTTCAATCAAAAATCAAAGCTGTGAACCGCATTTATCTTGACAATGCTTCAACAACGGAAACAGACAGCCGGGTGCTGGAAGCAATGATGCCGTATCTTACCGGGAAATTCGGAAACGCGTCTTCCATCCATTCATTCGGCAAAACCGCCAAGATTATGCTCGAAGACACAAGGGACATCATAGCAGAAGCGATCGGTTGTTCGTCTTCCGAAATCTTCTTCACATCGGGCGGAACGGAGTCAAACAACTTTGCGATAAAAGGAATGGCATTCAGCCGGATTGGGAAAGGCGGGCACATTGTGTCATCACTAGCAGAGCACTCCGCCGTACTCGACACGCTGAAATACCTTGAGAACAGGTTCGGTTTCGATGTCACTTACATCGCTCCTTCCGGGGGCGGTAGCATTGATCCTGACAGAGTAGCGTCTGCGGTCAGGGAAGACACCTTTCTGATCTCTCTTATGCATGCAAACAACGAAACGGGCGCGCTCACTGATGTCAGAGCTGTTTCGGGAATTGCATCAGCTTACGGCATCACTTTTCACAGCGACACCGTTCAGAGCCTTGGAAAGCTAAAGATTAATGTAAAGGAACTTGGCATGGACATGGCCGTAATTTCCGCACACAAGATATACGGACCCAAGGGAATATCGGCACTGTATATTAAGAAAGGTACAAATCCGGATAAGTTCATGCACGGCGGGATGCAGGAAAGGGATATGCGGGGAGGAACCGAGAATACGGCGGCAATTGCGGGATTCGGCAAGGCAGTACTTATCTGCAGGGATCAGGCCGGGCGTGACTTTGAGCATTACACTGAACTTCGCAGGCATCTTCTCGGACAGTTAAGGAACGCGTTCGGAAAAGCGGTATCGGTTAACAGTCCGGATGATGAGAGCAAGTGTGTCCCGAACATTCTGAATTTTTCGTTCAGAAAGCAATTTGCCGCGTATGACGAAGAAATGCTGCTTATACAGCTTGACCTGAAGGGAATAGCAGTGTCGGGTGGGTCTGCATGCACTTCAGGCACAAACAAGCCATCTCATGTTCTTCTTGCAATGGGAAAGGAACCCGCCGAAGCGCTTGGGGCTGTGAGAGTTTCTTTCGGAAGAAACAATTCAAAGAATGACTGTGAAGTTCTTGTGGAGGCGCTTAAGGAATTTGTGACGCTGAAATGAACTACTGTTTTCCCGTTTCAAGATGTTCTTCGGCCACATCATCGCTTCCGTGGTGATGCTTCTTCCGGAAGATCAGATTCTTCGCGCTCCGGATGATGCCGCTGAAAATATAGAACAGGCAGAATGAGAATGAGCCTTCGCCATTTGTTGCAATGATTAGTACCGCCGCGATAACCAGTACAAGGAACGGAATAATGTTCTTTCTGACAGATGCCATACTTGGTTTCGGGAGAGTGTCATACTTGATCCTGCTGATCATAAGCGCGGGAAGAAGCACTGCAAGAATCAGAAGTACGGTAACGCTGTGCTCGTGAGAAAGTATCTTGTCATAGTAAAACAGGACGAATGAGCAAACCGTGAAAGCTGACATAGGCGCCGGCAGTCCGCTGAATTTGGATTTGTCAAATCCCGTGAGCTGGACGTTGAAGCGGGCAAGCCGCAACGCGGCGAAGACGAGGATCAGAGAGGAGATGACCATTCCGATCTCGCTGAGTTGGTGAAGGTAGATGTTGTAGATCAGGAAAGAGGGCGCAGCCCCGAATGAAATTACGTCGGAGAGAGAGTCGAGTTCAACTCCGAATCTGCTGGCTGAATTGGTCAGCCTTGCGGCAATGCCGTCAACTGCATCAAACAGCGAAGCGTAAATTATGAACAGTGCGGCGTTGTCAAAATCTCCGTGTGAAGAATGGACAAGCGACATGAACCCGCAGAATGCATTGAGTACGGTAAAAAGGCTTGGTATGAATCTCCTCGACAACGCCATCCTACAGCTCTGCTATTATCGTTTCGCCTGCAGTCACAATGTCGTTGATCTTCACTTTCACTTTGTAATCACCTCTCATTATCATATCAACCCTGGATCCGAATTTTATCATGCCGAACCTGTCACCTGCAGTGACGCCGCTTCCTTCTTCAATGTCATAAACGATCCGCCTCGCTACGAATCCGGCGATCTGCTTGAACAACACTTTCTCCTTCTCCGTGCTTCCTGAGATTCCGATCTCCGACCTCTCATTCCTTTCCGATGCCTTATGGTCAAAAGCCACTAAGTATTCGCCCTTCACATATTTCAGGTAATCAACTTTGCCGCTCAGCGGAATCCGGTTAACATGCACATTCAGCGGCGACAGGAAAATGCTTACCTGCTTCAGCTTCTCTCCTGCAGGAAAAAGATTGTCCTCATTGTTTGTGATGTCCTGTATCAAAACAACCTTTCCGTCAGCAGGCGAAAGCAGATCGCCCTGCCTGTAAGCCGAAGGCACTCTTCTTTCGGGATCCCTGAAGAAATAAAGCGTGAAAAGCCACAGGAAGACTGCAACTGCGCTCAGGAGAATGGTGACAATAGTATTATTCGTGAATACTGCGATGAGCGCAAGTATTGCTCCGATGATCAAGACCTTTGTTACAACATCCTTTCCGTAAGGCGTAATGCTGATCAACTTACCCTTTCCATTATTTCCTTGTAAGCTTCCTCTACATTTCCAAGGTCAAATCTGAATCTGTCCTTATCAAGCTTCTTTCCGGTCTTTGCATCCCAGAGTCTGCATGTGTCGGGCGATATCTCATCTGCAAGTATGACATTTCCGTCCTTGTCGCGCCCGAACTCAAGCTTGAAGTCAACAATATTGATGCCCCGCTCAGCAAAGAACTTCTTCAGTATCACGTTGATCTTCAGAGTCAGGCCTTTGATCTTCTCAAGTTCTTCCTTGGTTGCAATTCCGAGAGCCAGTACATGCGCATCCGTAAAAAGAGGGTCTCCAAGTTCATCGGATTTCAGGTAGAGTTCGATTATGGGCGGATCAAGCTCCGTGCCTTCTTCAAATCCAAGCTTTTTGACAAGGCTTCCGGCGGCAATGTTCCTGCAAACCACTTCGGCCTTGATTATGCTTACGCGCTTTACAAGCATCTCAGTATCGGAAAGTCTCTTTATAAAATGTGTCGGGATACCTTCATTGATGAGATGCCCGAAAATTATGCTTGTGATCTTGTTGTTCAGCTCCCCTTTGTGCGCAATTTTGTCCTTTTTCAGGCCGTTGAATGCGGTTGCGTCATCCTTGAATTCCTGTATGAGTTCGTCCTCGATTTCGGTTGAATAAAGTCTTTTGGCTTTGCCTTCGTATATTAAATTGCCCATTCGTAAATTTTTTCGAAATTACTCAATACTCCTTTAAGAAACTACGCTTAAGAACTGCATTACTTGGTGCAATCCTGTTTTTCCGCATAAACTCAATCAAGATATAGCCACTTTCTGTTACAGCAATCTTGTTCAATTGCACCTCCCGGCATCATTGTCATTTACAAAGTTGGAGCTAATGCAGATATTTGCCAAATGAAGATCCCCCCCGAAAAACTTGATGAGATCTCCTCTGAAAACGAAATTGTGGAGGTCATCTCTGACTATATCCCGGTAAAGAAGCGGGGAAAGTCTTTTCTTGCTCTCTGCCCTTTCCATCCCGATAAGAATCCGTCCCTTCATATCTCACAGGAAAAACAGGTCTATCATTGTTTCTCATGCAAGGCCGGAGGGAATGTGTTCTCGTTCGTGCAAAATTACGAGAAGATCGGATTCATTGACGCCGCGACCAAGCTTGCAGAAAGGGTTGGCATCCGGCTTACCTTCTCCGGCAAGGAACTCGATACTTCAAATGAGATCTCCGTCCTGCTTGAGATCAATAAGGCGGCAGCGGAATATTTCAGGATGATGCTCAGGGATGTGAAAGGAAACGAAAGAGAATTCGTGCACACTTATCTGAAGCAAAGGAACATTGATGAGAAAGCA
>DAIQRO010000017.1:11488-13136 GCA_036786155.1 Bacteroidota bacterium | reverse complement strand
GAAAGCAATAGAGGAGTTTGGAATTGGATATTCCCTCAACAGATGGGATGCCATGCTGAATCATTTTCATGAAACCGGGGATTTCAGTCCGGAGGAAATTGAAAAGGCAGGCCTAATCATCAGGAAGGAAAATGAAAAGCAAGTATTTTACGACAGGTTCAGGGGAAGGCTCATGTTTCCAATTCACAATGAAAGCGGTAAGGTCGTCGGTTTCGGCGGCAGGAAGCTTCTCGAAGAAGATCAGGGCGGCAAGTACATTAATTCTCCGGAAACAAGGATATATAACAAAAGCCGAATACTCTACGGACTTAATCATGCCAAGGACCATATCCGTTATGCGGAATCTGCAATACTTGTAGAAGGATACATGGATCTCATTTCGATGTTCAGGCACGGCATTAGAAACGTTGTGGCCTCAAGCGGTACGGCGCTTACGGAAGAGCAGGTGAAGCTCCTTTCAAGATATGCAGGCAAGGTTTATGTTTTGTTTGATGCAGACTCCGCAGGCATCTCCGCTGCAAAGCGTGGAACAGAAATAATGCTGCAGGGCGGACTTGATATCGACGTAGTCGCACTTCCTGAAGGAGAAGACCCCGACAGTTTCCTTGGCAAGAAGGGCGTGGAAGATTTTCATAAACAGCTGAAGTCGGGAATGTCGTTCGTCAGTTTCATTTCCGACATGTACCAAAAGGAAGGCAAGCTCTCGTCTGTGGAAGGCAAGACCGAATTTATAAGAGAGGTCATTTCATACATAGCGGTGATTCCCGATAAGATCAAGCGTTCGCTGTTCCTTAAGGAGATAGCAGAAAAGTACTCGCTTATGGAAACAGACCTCAGGGATGAGCTCGAAAAGAACCTTAGAAGAAAGAAGCAGTTTCCCGAGACATCCGTAGTCATTCCTGATTCGCCTGTAAGGAGGAGGCAAGATTCAGCGGAGTATGAAGTTTCGGTTAATGAGAGAGAACTCCTTAGAGTGTTTCTCAGAGGTGATCCGGAAGCAGTTGCATACATCGAGAATAATCTTGAAACGGCCTTCATAAGAAACGGGAGGATACTGAAGATTGTGGAACATCTTCTTGACGATTGCGTAAATCATGAAACACTTGATCTGTCCAGAATCCTGCACGAATTCAACGAAGATGATGAGTGTGTCGGAATAATCATGGACGCCGTTGCAGACAAACATGAAGCAAGCTATTTCGAGTATTCGACATTTGACAGCTTGCTGGAAAACGAGATAAGACCCGTATATGACATTGACCATGCAAAGGATGTGATCAGAAGCCTCAAGCTTGAACAGGTCAACAAGGAAATTGAGAGTTTGAAAGGCGATCCGGAAAATCTGACCAGGGTATTTCAGTTAATCAAGGAAGCGACAGCGCTTAGAAAGGGGGCATGATGGCAGGAAAAGTCGTGTTTGCAGCATACAGGGCTCAGCCGGGCAAATTGAATGAGCTTCTTGAGATCATTTCTCAGAAAAGGAAATTCATGAAAGGTAAGGGCTATTACAGCAACAAGCATGCGTTTGTTCTCACAACAGAAAAAGACCCTCAGCTTGTGATCGAAGTGTTTGAATGGGCAGGCCTTGATGAAATAGACAGCGCCCACAAGGATCCCGAAGTGCATGGGATATGGAACAGGATGTATG
>DAIQRO010000017.1:6188-11478 GCA_036786155.1 Bacteroidota bacterium | reverse complement strand
TCCGCTTTTCGATCCGGTTGAAGTTTGAATCAATGATCAGAAGGAGGAATTGCACATGTTCAGCATAGAGCCCATCGGTTTTGTTCACAACCAGAGAAAAAATCCTGAAGATGATTACTGGGGCGATGTGATCTCAGAGATCCGGATCAGCGATAAGATCTCCGAAGACTGCATTGTCGGCATTACCGATTTTTCCCACCTTGAGATAATATTTTATTTCCATCTTGCAGATCCTTCAAAGATCAGCATATCGGCTTCGCATCCGAGAGGAAACAAAAAGTTTCCGAGGGTCGGGATCTTTTCACAGAGAAAGAAAGCGCGCCCTAATCTCCTGGGATCAAGTATAGTTAAGCTCTTGACTGCAGAAGGAAGGACGCTTAAGGTTACGGGACTTGATGCGGTTGACGGTACTCCCGTGATAGACATAAAGCCTGTTGTAAGAGAGTTTCTTCCTGTCGGGGAAGTGATTCAGCCTGATTGGGAAACCGAACTGATGAAGAAATATTGGGCGGTAAAAAAATCTTAACGCATTCTTCACAATTTAGTGTGTAAACTTTGCATTATATTGATTAGCTTTGCTCAAACTTTCTAGACCTTAATGGCTCAATTGAAGCGTCGGGATCTGAGAATTGCAGTAATGCAAGTTCTTTATGCTCACGAAATGTCCAAAGATCCTGTTGACAAGATCAAAAAGGATCTCCTTCCTGAAATCAAAGAAGAAGAGAGCAGGGATTTTGTAAACCAGCTCATCGAACTCACTCTGAAAGACGAGGAGATGCTCGATAAGATGATTCTTGAAAAGGTCGTCAATTGGGAGCTTGAGAGAATGGCTCTGATTGACAAGATACTTCTTCGGATGGGAATCACAGAACTTATGAACTTCCCCGAAATTCCACCCAAGGTGTCAATAAACGAAGCAATAGACATTGCTAAAGAGTATTGTACGCGAAACAGCGGAAAGTTTGTAAACGGCATTCTGGATGCTGTACTCGACGATCTCAAGAAAGCGAACAAACTCAACAAGACCGGCAGAGGCCTGCTCAATCTTAAGAAGAAGGAAGGCAAACCTCAGCCAAAGAAACAGAGCCAGCCGCTTCAAAACTGAAACTTAAATACCGCTGCATAACGGCTGATTGAAGAATAGACGAAATGTAATTATCTGGTCTTTGTTTGATTTCGGCAATTCGTCTTACGCCGTTATCATAGTTGCATTTGTATTTGCGGTGTTCTTCAAAAAGATTGTTGCCGGAGGCGAACCCGTTGCTGATTTCTACTGGGCGCTGGCAATCAACATCTCAATGATCGCATCCGCCGTGCTCAATCCTGTTTGCGGAGCTATCGCAGACAAGACACTCTCAAAAAAGAAATTCCTTCTCTTCTTCACCCTGCTCTGCATTGCGGCTACGGCGATGATGTATTTTACCGGCCCCGGCACAATTGCGCTCGCTTTGGTTCTCTTCATCATTTCCAATATCGGATTTCAAACCGGCCTGACATTCTATGATGCGTTCATGTCTGATGTTGCAGAACCGGAGGAGTACAACAAAGTGTCCTCAATCGGTTATGCGGTCGGCTATGTAGGTTCCCTTCTGTCCGTTGCGCTTGTGTTTCCCCTCAAGGATGATCCAAATCTGCTGTTTGTAGTGTGCGCCGTCTTCTTCCTGATCTTCTCTGCGCCCTTTTTCATCTTCATAAAAGAGAAAAAAACAGCTTCGGCACAGCATGGAAACCTGATAGCCTACGGATTTACAAAGGTTGCATCCACACTAAGACACCTAAATAGTTTCCCTAATCTCAGAAATTTTCTTCTGGCATTCTTCTTCTATATTGACGCGGTGAATACAATAATTTACTTTGCCGGAAATTATGCCAGCACAACTCTGGGATTTGACGTGACAGAGCTTGCAATATTTTTCCTGATAGTCCAGTTCACCGCAATGGCCGGCTCTTTGACCTTCGGGATGATAGGTGAGAGGCTGGGAATCAAAAGGTCAATCATGGTCAACATTGTCATATGGATAACCCTTACACTGGCCGTTTACTTCACAAGTGACAAGATGACTTTCTATGTGATCGGCGGTTTTGCGGGAACATTCCTCGGATCCGTGCAAAGCCTTTCAAGAACACTGATGACGATGCTCACACCGCTGGAATTCAAGGCGGAGTTCTTCGGATTCTATGCGCTTATGGACAAGACATCCACACTGCTCGGCCCGCTCACATTCGGATTCGTATCCTATGTTTCCGGTTCACAGAAGCTGGCAGTGCTTTCTTTAGGACTTTTTTTCGTTGCAGGTGTGTTATTGCTGATGAAAGTAAAAGAAAAGGAGAAACCAAAAATTGCTTAATTCAGAAGAAGCAATCCTTGGATCAAAAGAGCTGGATCATCTAATAAGGCTCCTTGATGACGAGGACGAAAAGATCTACGGCAACATCAGGGAGAGGTTCATCTCATACGGAGACCTTTCCTCAGAGTATCTGAAAAACTTCACCGAGGACGATAACCTACTTCTCAGAGACAGGGCAAAGGAGATCATCTCCACAATTAATATAGATAAGCTTGAGAAGAAGTTTCAGGAGCTGTCGTCAGCCAAAAATATTCTTGAGGACGCAGTTTTTCTGATCGCGGAATTCGGATATCCGGGTTACGATCATCTGAAGTACAAGAGAATGGTTGACAGAATGGCTGATGACATAAGAAGAAATCTGACCGCAGTCCGCGGCGACTATGACGGCATCCCGGCAATATCAAAACTCAATGCAATCAATTCGTTCCTGTTTGAAGAGAAGGGATATGCTGGCAACAAGGAAGACTATTACGATACAGACAACAGTTTCATCAACAGGGTCATAGATACAAAGCTCGGAATCCCTATTACGCTTTCGGCATTGTATATCCTGATCGCAAGAAGGCTTGGCATTCCTGTGCACGGTGTTAACCTTCCCGGGCACTTCATAGTGAAATATCAGGACGATGCCGGGGAATACTTCATTGATCCGTTCAATCAGGGATTGATCGTCTCGCGGGATGAAGCGGCGGAATTCATAAAGAATCTCGGCATGACTGACGAGGAATTTGAGAATCTCCCTTACCTCAATGCTGCCGAAGACAAGGACATTGTGCTGAGGATGCTGAGAAATTTGTCAGAGAACTACAAAAGCAAGAAAGATGATGTGAAGGCGGCGCAGGTTGAGAGGTTAATGCTTGCATTGATATGACGGCACGCAATCCGATCCTGAGAGCATTGAAAAATAAGGCGGCGGCATTCTTGCTTCCGCTTTTTTTATGCGCATCGGTTCTTCCCGCACAGCAAAGCATACGTCTTGTTGAAAGCGTGCCTGAGGAAACATCGGTCGGTTCGCAATCCATTCAGAATACTGCAGATGTGTGGCTAGAGATGTTTCGAAATGCGAAGCAGTCAATTGACATTGAAACATTTTACTTTGCTGACAGGCCGGGCACCTCTCTCAATGACATTATCACAGAGCTTAAGCATGCGGCTGAAAGGGGAGTAAGGATCCGGATCATTATTGATTCTTCATTCTACGCCGCTAATGAAAAGGGAAGCGATGTGCTGGAAGGAATTGAAGGCATAGAGATCAGAAAGATCCCGATGCGGAACATTGCGGGCGGAGTGATGCATGCAAAGTATTTTATAACAGACAGGCAGAACATTTTCCTTGGCAGTCAGAATATGGACTGGCGTGCGCTCATTCACATTCACGAAATGGGAGTTGCAGTGACAGACAGGAAGCTCGCGGAAACATTCACGGAGATATTCGAAACAGACTGGAAACTGTGCGAGGGAAACATGGATGGAATTTTGAACCAGCGGCTTAACTTAGCTGTCAACAGTGAGAATCCCGTTGTGCTTAATGACAATGTATTCGGAACTGTGGAGTTGTTCCCGGCGGTAAGCCCCGTTGATTATTCTCCTGCGGGAATGAACTCTGTACTCACTGAGCTGAAGGAACTTCTGTGCAAGGCCGGGGACAGCGTCAATGTTCAGATCTATTCATATTCTCTCAAAGGCGGACCGGAAGGGGAGTTCCTGCAAATTGACAGTGTACTCAGGGAAACTGCCGCAAGGGGAGTTAAGATAAGGATCATTCTGCCCGACTGGGCGACACGTCCGGGAAATATCGATGCGATTAAGGCGTTGTCTGTTGTTCCCAACATGGCTGTTAAGATAATTTCATACCCTCTGCACAGCGGGGGCTTCATTCCCTATGCAAGGGTTGACCACTGCAAATACTTCACAGTTGATTCAGACATTTCGTGGGTTGGAACATCAAACTGGGAGCGGAGCTATTTTTACAACTCGAGGAACATTTCGCTCATTATGAAGAACACCGGAATAAACAGCGAACTGAACAAAGTGTTCGAAATTTCGTGGAACAGTCCCTATGCTGAGCCGGTTGATGTAAACAGGACATACGAAGAAGTAAAGAGAAAGTAGCCGCAGTTGATCTCTCCTTACTGACGGGAGGCAATACACACTATCAATTACCTGCTTATTGATTTTTGAAAAGAGTCTTTTTAATTTGTCCCTCATTCATTAATCAAATACCAAATTGTTATGAAGAAACTTGTCTTCATCTTTTTGGTGCTTGTTCTTACCCCAAATCTTTATTCACAAGAGGACAAAGCATCCACTCCCCAAAGCAGGAACTGTGCAACAATGGAAGTCCATGAGAGGCTTCTGAAAGAAGATCCCGGCTACAGAGACAGGCAGAACCAGATTGAGGCTCAGATTCAGGAGTATCTCAGGAATAATCCTGAAAGGGACAACCTCGTAATCAACATTCCGGTTGTGGTCCACGTGGTTTACAGAACTTCAACACAAAACATTTCTGACGCACAGATACAATCTCAGATGACGGTCCTGAATCAGGATTTCAGAAAGCTCAATCCTGATGTATCGGGAACGCCCGCGGCTTTTGCGGGACTGGCTGCTGACTGCCAGATAAATTTTTGCCTGGCTACAAGAGATCCGAACGGAAATCCGACAACCGGAATAACAAGAACCGCCACAACAAGGACTTCCTTTTCATCAAACGATTATGTGAAGAAGTCAAGCAGGGGCGGCAAGGACCCGTGGCCGGCGTCAAGCTACCTCAACATATGGGTATGCAATCTCTCAAACGGTTTGCTTGGATATGCACAGTTCCCGGGTGGCAGCGCTTCAACTGACGGAGTTGTAATCGGGTACAAGTATTTCGGAACTAACGGACAAGCCACATATCCCTTCAACAAGGGCAGAACAGCTACGCATGAAATCGGACACTG
>DAIQRO010000017.1:0-6178 GCA_036786155.1 Bacteroidota bacterium | reverse complement strand
CCGGCTGTACAGGAAGCGACCTTGTTAGCGACACGCCGAATCAGGGCGGTTACAATATTGGATGCCCGGCATATCCGAGAGTCACATGCTCAAACGGCCCCAACGGAGATATGTTCATGAATTACATGGACTACACCGATGACAGGTGCATGTTCATGTTCACTACAGGGCAATCAGGCAGAATGAATGCGACTCTCAGCGGAACACGCTCGAGCATACTTTCGTCAAGCGGATGTTCGGCGGCGCTGGTTCAAAATCAAACAGAGACCGACAATACCGGACTTACGCAGGCAAATGAATATGCTTTGTTCCAGAATAGTCCGAACCCGTTCAATCCTTCAACATCTATCAGCTTCAGCCTGCCAGAAGCGGGTAACGTAAGCATAAAGATATTTGACATGACGGGCAAGGAAGTGGAAAACCTCGTAAGCGGAAACTACGATGCAGGAAGGCACAGCGTTACATTTGATGCTTCATCCCTTTCATCGGGAATGTATTACTATAAAATGTCGAGCGGAAACTTCGTAACCATGAAGAAGATGATGCTCATCAAGTGACAAGCTAACCCTAAACTTAGAATCCCCTGCAATGAAATTTTGCAGGGGATTTTTTTTTGTGCCCGAGATCGGAATCGAACCGATACTGACTTTACAGCCAACAGGATTTTAAGTCCTGCGCGTCTACCTGTTCCGCCACTCGGGCTTCCTTACTTAACTCTATGAAATCTAGTAGCAGAATCCGCACGGGTTCCTGCCGAGACTTTCGGCCTCTTCCCGCGTTACCTGATACTTCTCACCTTTGCAGCTTTTCATGCCCTTGCATCCGTTCTCATAGGCATGATATCGTTTCGAATACTTTCCTGTGCATATCCAAACAAGTCCTTCCTTATCAGCATGTCTTTCTGCGTTTGTCTGCGGCATCACAAACCAGCCTGCAAGTAACAGCGGGAACAGCCACAATATGAATACCTTCTTCATGGCTATCCTGTCTTAATTGTAATCGATATGTAAACTTAGCATTGCCCGGGGACTTAAGAAATGATATAAATCCCGTATGGCTTCCGGTGATCAGTTACCAAAGTCTATTGAAAAAAGCATCATCTCTTCTTCTTCACCGGGATAGGCGATCATCCTGTCAAATTTCATCCCAAGTTTTTCAAGCAGTTTGGCCGACCGGAAGTTGTCTTTCATTGCAAATGCCAGCAATTTCCGGAGCTTCATATTGTCCCGTGCTTCCCTGAGGACGGCTTCAGAAGATTCAAATGCATAACCCTTGCCGCAATGTTCGGGAAGAAATGCAAATCCGATATCAGGGAATTCGAGAAAGTCACGCCGGAACAACCCGCTGAAACCGACAAGTTCTTCACTTCCGCTTAGTGATACGCCGTAAGGGCCAAATCCGTATTGCTCATAATGAGCAAGCACTCTCGAACGAATATACTCTTCTGCATCATTCATTGTTCTCACTCCGCGGTCGCCAATATACTTCAGCCAGCCTTCAGTGTTCAGAAGCCTGAGCGCAAATTCCGCATCACCTTTATTCAGCTTCCTCAGATGAAGCCTTTCGGTTGAAAGCGTTTCGCTCATGCCCGTTGTCATGATCACATGTGATTGATAAACTCAGCAACAAGTTTTCGGATCTCAGCCTTGTTCCCGTATAGTCTTTCGCTGAGGTCCTCATCACCGTAAGCTTTCAGCTGTCTTATGAATCTGTCAATCGTTCCCTTCGGAAATATGTTCTTCCTTTCAAAAAACTCCCTATCCTTCTCAAGCGCAAGTGAAGATTCGAAACAGGAAGCCGGAAGTTGCTCAAACTTCACTGCCTCAGATCTGTTTTCTTCGCGGAATATGTTTACGTCAACATAAAGATCCTCCGCGGCCTTGAGAGCATCGGGCATTTCAAGCCCGCTCTGAGCTGCCGTAATTATGCCTGCAAGAAGGTGGTATATGTCTGCAGAGCCGTCGGGAGTCCTTATCTCAATAGT
The DNA here is from genome assembly GCA_036786155.1 of Bacteroidota bacterium. Lineage (GTDB taxonomy): Bacteria > Bacteroidota > Ignavibacteria > Tepidaquicellales > Tepidaquicellaceae > JADJAH01. Next base: position 4,194 of record DAIQRO010000017.1, on the reverse strand, counting down.
CTGCTTTCCGGGAATGTAAGGCACGTCGTATCTTTCGTAAGGATTTGCGTCCTTGATCATATTGGTTTTTGCGATCCACCCGAGCGGCACTCTCACAAGTGCGGAACGGTTTGTGTCGCCCCAGCAGATATTCGTTGGCGCCTCCTGATGCGGAACCAGTCTGAGATATGAAAGCGGCGTCGTGTTTCCGAAAGCGGTGAGCGGCTTTGCCTTTCCGAGCAGGCCTGCGATGACCTTCTTTGCCGTATCGCTTATTCCGTCCTTCCCCGCCATCTGGCTCACGCCCCGCTTTTCTATCAGCATGTGCACATGCATTCCGCTTCCCGCCTTGCCTTCGGTTATCTTGGGAGCGAAACTTACATTCAGCCCGTACTTGTGCCCGAGCATACGGAGGATCCATTTGGCAACCACAAGCTGATCCGCCGCATCCTCGGCTTCAACCGGCTGAAACTCAATTTCATGCTGTTCGAAATATTCCTCGCCGGAAGTGAAATTTCCGACCTCGGAATGCCCGTACTTTATCTTTCCTCCTGTCTGCGCAATCAGGTTCATTGCTTCTGTGCGGAGATGCTCCCACTTGGCAAAAGGCTGTGAGTTAGTATATCCTTTCTGATCATTGGAGGGATACAGTTCATCCTTCTTTCCGAAAACATAAAACTCAAGTTCGCCCATAGCCTTGAATGTCATACCAGTTGACCGTTTGAACTCCGTATGAGCCTTGCGCAGAATTTGCTCCGGCGCGCTCTCAAGCGGCTTGCCCTCCCCCGTGTAGAATGAGCAAAGAATGTCTATCGCTGGGACCTCCGCAAAAGGATTGACGAATGCCGTGCGAAATCTTGGTATTACATAAAGATCGCTTGAGGCCGCTTCGACGTATGAGAACAGGCTCGAACCGTCTACTCTTTCGCCTGTTGCAAGTATTGATTCAAGATAGTCGCGGCTTGTTACAACAAAGTTTAAAGTCTTCAGCTTGCCGTCTTCGCCGACAAATCTGAAATTCACCATCCTGATGTCATTCTCATCTATAAACCTGATGATGTCGTGCCGGGTGAATTCACTTGATGGCTTCTTAAGAAACCTGACAAGCCTGTTCGGATTGAGTGTGATCTCGTATTCTCTCATGTCTGAAGTGTAACGTTGCTTGATTATGAAATTGCTCCCGCGCATTGCAGATCAGGCAAAACATTTGCTGATCTGAACCTGAACGGAAGAGATTCTAAAAATAGTTGAAAACCCAGTTGAGGAACTGATCTCCCTGATACCTCTGGGAGAAAAAGACCTGCATGCCGTTCCTCATAAGCATCCGGTAGATATCATCGCTTGATGCTCCGACGACTTTGCTGAAATCAGTGTCGGGAAACATTGCAATGATCGTTCCGATCGTGTAATATCTCATTTCCTTTGATGTTGCTTTTGCAGGGACTCTCTTGGCAACTGCTTTGACGGAATCCCTTGCCTGCTTCGTATTCTCAGGTTTGGAGAAGAGGCTTGTGGTATCAGGTTTCATAAGGCTGTCACCTTTGTAAACCGTCAGGTCAGTGCCGGTCTTGCTGTCGCGAAGCCTGATATCAACATAATATACTCCTCCTTCAAACGGAGACCCTCCGTACTTCTTTGAGTAATGCAAAAGGGCAAACGGCTTCAGCACCACTATGTTTCTTACATTATTCTCTTCGAGCATCTCTTCAACATTCCTCTCGGAGAAGATCTTTGTGTATGTGCTGTAAACAACCGAATCATTTTCAACAGACCTGAGGCTCAGAACGGAAAGATACCTGTCGTATTCACTTTTCTCAAAGTCAAGGCTGTCAAGTATGAAGGGATCAACAGCCGCCCAGTTAAGAACTACAGTCTGAGGATTCAGTCCGAAATTAGTGTTGTCAATGCTGTAACTTCTCAGTGCAAGCAGTTTGTCATAGCTGACAAGATCGGCATTCTCTGAGGTCTTAAGCGCGATATCCTCCAGTACAGACTTTGATGAATCAGTCACTGCGGAGCCGACAGGGTCAACATAAAAAAGCTTGTAGTCGCCAATGTCTTCATTCTTGAAGCTCAGCTTCTGGAGCTTCTCGCTGTATGAATCGCTCTTCACTATCGCGAGTTTGATCTTGTTCTTGGTAAGGTAATTCCGAAGTTCAAGAATGTTCAGTTCTTCCTCAGTCTGATTGCTCCTTTTTCCTTTCTTCTTTGAAGGCGATCTTTCTGTCGGAAAATGCCCGAGAATAAACCGGGAAGGATTGTTTGAAAGAGCCTGAACAGCGAACACGTCGAAATATCCTTCCACCTCCTCAAAATAGATCTTCCTGTCGTCATTGGGCTCCGACTTTGCCTCCATATTATTGAGAAGCCTTCCCACTTCAAATGTGTCTTCCCTGAATGGCTGAGGGTAATAGAAACTCCAGATCACATTTACAAAAGTCATTACGGCAAGCAGAGCTACAGCCACCGGCTTGCGGAATTCAAATGCCTGGTTGACGGCAAACGGCACAAACAGCAGGGCATTGATCACGATGTAACGCGAGATCATATTGGTGCCGCCGGTACCAAGGATTCCCTGAAGCATGAGAAGCGACAGCTCTATGATGTTGAACAGCAGAAGCACCTTGGCCGGCGAAATGCCGGGCTCAATCAGGGTTTCAAAGCATCGTTTGAGAGAAAAGAAAGTGGTGACGGGAGCAATGAAGAATATGAATGTCGGATACTGCACAAGTCTCTGAAAGAATCCCGCCGTATTGAACTGGTCGAATATCTTCGTTGTCTCTTTGGCAAAGAAAAACGCGTCGCCGTGATCAACGTAATTCTGCATAAGCCACCAGGCGATAGTGGTGAACGATATTATTGAGATCAGTGAATTCTTTATCACACGCCTTGTCAGCTATCTCTCCTTCAGCGCATCAAGAAGAACGATGAGAACCAATGTGCCGCTGAACAGCCAGCCCTCGTAGCGGAATCCGTTTGAAAAGGCAAATGAGAATGAGCTGAGAAAGAGAAAAACCGTATGGCCGCCTTCAAACTTCCATTTCATAAAAAAATATATGCCCGCAACAACGAAGAAAAAGAATATGGATTCGGGCAGTCCTGAAATGCTTAGCCAAACCTGAAACGGAAAGACGCAGAAGATCAGCGCAGAAAAGAAAGCGGTCTTTTTGTCAAATGCCATTTCGGTGCACTTGTAGAAGAGAGGAACGGTCAGCGCTGAGAATATGAAATTCACTGCAAGCGAGGCAACAATGAGGTCACCGACAAACTTCATCATGATCCCGTTGAGCCAGAAGTGATGGGTGAGCCATACTCCGGAATTCACTACTGGATTCTGAAGCCACTCGAATGACTTTACCGTCCTGCAGTAATCATCAGCAGAGAGCCACCTGTATCCGGAAGAAAGTACAATGAACTGAAACGCGAACTTCAGGATCAGAAGTACGGCAATGTGAAACGCCGTGCCTGACCAAAGTGCAGAGTTTCGGAAAGAAAATGCTCCGGAGTCTTTGTCGGTGATTAGTGTTTCTTGCTCCAATCAGTTCAAATAATTAGATGTTTGTTTCTCTGTGAAGCTTGATCCTGAATTTCGTCCCTTTGCCCGGAACTGTCTCAATGAGAAGAAGCTTACCCCTGTGGTAATCTTCAATGATGCGCTTGGAAAGACTGAGCCCGAGTCCCCAGCCCCGTGTCTTGGTCGAATAGCCAGGCCTGAAAACATCCTTCCTGAATTTCGGGTCAATTCCCTTGCCGTTATCGGAGACATCAATATTGACTTCTCCGTTTGCGCCTGATATGTTGAACAGGATCTTTCCGTCCTTTCTTTCCATTGCGTCTATCGAGTTCTTCATGAGGTTCTCTATCACCCATTCAAACAGGTCCTTGTTGATCGCGGCGTTCACGTCCCCGGTACTCTTTATGTCAACTTTCTCAATCACACCCGCAACATTTTCCCTGTCGAGTTTCGGCTGTGATCCTATTTTAGAAAATCTTCCGGCGATCTTGTTCAGCTTCTCAAGGTCATTGCTGATCTCGTTTGTGATCTCCTGCAGTTCCTGCGTCTGCGGCTGAGTGTTCCTAAGCATTTCGGCCCATCCGAGCAGTGAAGTAAGCGGTGTGCCGAGCTGATGTGCTGTTTCCCGTGAGAGGCCGACCCAGATGTTGCTCTGTTCGGTTCTTTTGATGTAGGAAAAGCCGATGTACCCGAGCAATATG
>DAIQRO010000199.1:0-5208 GCA_036786155.1 Bacteroidota bacterium | reverse complement strand
CAGGCAAAGCCGCTCAGGAAACTCTCGATGAAGTTGGGATCACAACCAACAAGAACTCCGTTCCCTTTGACGACAAGAGTCCGCTCATCACAAGCGGCGTAAGGATCGGAACCCCGGCGCTCACTACAAGAGGCATGAAAGAAGATGAAATGAAAGCCATTGCAGATATCATCAGCATGGTGATCAGCGACCCCAAGAGCGATGCCGTTAAGTCTGAAGCTTCGGTTAAAGTAAAGGATATAACTTCCGGTTTCAGGCTGTATGACGGCCTGAAGATCGGCAGGCAATAAACTTCCCGCTGAATGATCACAGATCCGGACAAAACTCAGGACACCGCAGAGGAAGGTGAAATGACCTTTCTCGAGCATCTTGAGGAGCTTCGGTGGAGGATCATCAAGTCTGTAATAGGTGTGGTTGCCGGAGGAATTATTGTGGCGGTATTCATAAACACTATTGTTGACCATGTACTCCTGCTTCCGGCAACAAAGACAAATCCGCCCCTGCACCTTCAGAATATCAAGCCCTTCGGGCAGTTCACACTCTACATGGAGATAATTCTCATAGGCGGCGCTGTGCTCAGCATTCCGAACCTCTTCTATCAGATCTGGAAATTCATTGAGCCCGGCCTGAGGCCAAATGAGAGAAAGTACATAAAGAGCATTGTGATCTTTTCAAGTTTCTGTTTCATCTCAGGAATCGTCTTTGCTTACCTTGTGATTCTCCCGACTGCGCTTGAGTTTCTTGCCGGCTTTGGGTCGTCAATAATTGATAACAACATTGCGATTGACGAGTACTTCAGTTTCATCATCTCCACAATGCTTGCGGCAGGAGTTGTGTTTGAGCTTCCCATGGTCTCTTTCTTTCTTTCCAAACTCGGCATTCTGAAACCGGAGTTCATGAGAAAGTACAGGAAACATGCGGTCGTGATCATACTTCTTGTAGCCGCAATTCTCACTCCGAGCCCGGACATTACAAGCCAGCTTCTGCTTGGCATTCCTTTGCTCATACTTTATGAGATCAGCATTCTGATATGCAAGTTCTCACAGAAGAAAGATACAGGTGAATTTACGGAAGAACAAACAGCATAAAAACAGGACAGAATTTGAACTTAAAGTCGATCTCGGAACCGGTCACAAAAGAACTCGAAGAATTCAGCGGAATATTTTCACGCTCTCTTAAGTCCAATGTCGCATACATTGACCTTATCACCAAATACATTCTCAAGCAAAAGGGCAAGCGGATCAGGCCGCTGTTGGTTTTGCTATCGGCAAAGGCCGCCGGAGGAATTTCGGAAAGGACCTACATCGCGGCAACCATGGTTGAACTTCTTCATACCGCCACTCTCATACATGATGATGTTGTTGACGATGCCAAAACGAGACGCGGGCTTGCATCAATAAACGCTGTGTGGAAGAATAAGGCCTCCGTACTTATCGGCGACTATCTCCTTTCCAAGGGCCTGCTCGTTTCACTCGACAATAATGAATTCGAGTTTCTGCAAATTACATCGGAAGCCGTCAAAAGAATGAGCGAAGGCGAACTTCTGCAGATACAGAAGGCAAGAAATTTTGATGCTACTGAAGAGACTTATTTTAAGGTCATCTCAGATAAATCAGCTTCCCTGATAAAGACATGCTGTAAACTCGGTGCTGTAAGCGCTACCAAAGACAAAGCAATTGCGGAAGGGCTTTCTGTGTACGGAGAAAACACCGGCATCGCATTTCAGATCAGAGATGACATTCTAGATTATGCGGGCAGAAAGAAACTTCTAGGGAAATCAACCGGCAATGACCTCAAGGAAAAGAAGTTCACGCTTCCGCTCATAGTGGCACTGCGCAACGCACCTGATTCCAAGTCACGGGAGATTATGAAACTCATCAAGAGCGATTCAAAGAAGAAATTCGACCAGGTCTATGAGTTCGTGATCAAATACGACGGGATCGGATACTCAACCGAAAAAGCCGAAATGCATTCGGCTCTCGCCAAAAATGCCATCTCGGCTTTGAAAAACAACGACGCAAAAAGGTCGCTTATAGAATTTGCAGATTATGTAATTGAACGGGATTCCTGAAACTCCCGAACCGGCTACTGCTTCTGTTCCGTCTTCTGTATGTCTTTGCCCTGCGCTTCATATTTTGAAGGGCACTTGGTCAGCACTTCCTTCGCATGAAACTCGCCATTCTTCACCTTTCCTTTGGCAACAACCGCTTCCGCAACTTCGAAATTGTTCGGCTTGGCTCCTGCAAGGACCACCTTCATCTCGTTGTTGAAATCATCCTTCATATAGAAGCTGAAAGTGTTTGACTCAGGATCAAATCTTGATTCCTTGTCTTTGAGCCACTGGCCCTTCACTTCCACGGTCTTCATTTTATCCTTTGCCTGCGCAAAGTTCACGTATTCGATCTTGCTGTCCATGAATGACATGAATCCGACACCCACAAACACCAGGACTATTATAAGCCCTGTGATCATTTTTGCTTTTTTTGACATGTTGTTATTCTTTTGTTTCCAGTTTTTTAAGTTGCTTGCTCATGCTTCTCAGATATCCGAACAATCCGATCCAGATGATCATAACTATCAGAAGCACTACATACATCGAGTTTGTTTCAAGAAAATCGTACATGCAGTTTAGTCAGCGTTTGATGAGATTTTGTATTTGATAAACTCCAGCCTGGTCTTCATGTTCAGCACCCAGAAAAATAACAGAGTGAATCCAAGCAGTGAAGTCAGAAAAATTATCAGCATGCTTGTGTCCATGTTGATCTTCCCCGAATTGTTAATGATCGGATCGGGATGAAGCGTTTCCACCAGCCTGGGCATTATGAAGATGAAGAACGGCATTGTAATGCCAGCAACTATCGCATATACGGAAGACAACCTGGCCTTCTGCTCTTCTGAATCAATTGCCGATCTTAACGCAAAGTACGCGCCGTAGATCATCAGCAAAATGAATATGGATGTCTGCCTCGGGTCCCAGTTCCAGAATGAACCCCAGTTAAACTTTGCCCAGAGCGAACCCGTGGCTGTTGCAAGTATGCAGAACAGGAAGCCGAGCTGAGCGGATGAAAACGACCGGATGTCGTAATCAATGTTCTTCGTCCTCAGATATCTTACCGCATACCACAGCGACATTGTAAATGCCACAACGGAGATCCATGACATAGGAACATGGAAGTACAGCACCCTTGCCTTGTCTCCCAGCGCGGGAATGTTCGGAATAGGCAGTACTATGCCGGCAAATATCACAATTGCAATTATGACAAAAACGGAATATTCGTAGATCCTGCCCATTAGGTTAGTCTGCTTGAGTTCTTAAAGTTAATTGCTGCCCTTGATTCTTTCTTACTTACAACGATTGCCCAAAAATTGTCCGGAAGATACCCTAAGCCTGCGCATCTGATCATCCTATGAATACTCCGGGCGCGGCATAGAACTTGTACTTCAAACATAATCCAAAATAGTGATTCAACCAATGCATTTAGTCAGTCCTCCCAAACAAATGGAAACAGCATTAGCGAAACTGTCACCACTACAGCGTTATATGAGACAAGTATCAGAAACTCTCCGGTTATCTCTTTCAGGTCTATTCCTGCTGAAGCAAGTTTCGTGGCATTGATCACCGTCAGCAAAAGCGGAAGAAGCACGGGAAAGGAAAGTACGGGATAAAGTGTGCCCTTTGAATTTGCTTTGGAGATTATCGCAGCTATGATCGTTGAAGCTGCCACAAGGCCTATGTTTCCGAGCGACATTACAAGTACGAACAGGCCGGGGTTCTTTATCGTGTATCCCGTGATCAGAATGAAGAGGACCAGTATGAAGAAGTTCAGTACAAAAGTGAGCACAAGGTTGAAAAGCAGTTTGCCGGTAAAGATCTCCGCCGGCCCGGCAGTCAGTTTCAGCGCGGCTGAAGTCTCCTTTTCTTCTTCCTTCACAAATGTCCTTGAAAGCCCGCCCGAAGCTGAAAAGAATACTGCTATCCAGAGCAGTCCGGTCAGCAATTCATCCTCAAGCTTCTCATCTCCTATTGCAAAGCGAATTATTGAAATTGTGACAAGGACAAACATGAGGAGTGAGTTTATTACATACCTTGTCCTGAGTTCCGACCGGATGTCTTTAAGAAACACAAGTTTCACATTGTTCAGAAACCGGTTCTTCATTTATGCTCTTCAATGTTTATCCGCTTACTGCAAAGCTTCAGGTCATCTTCATCGTTCGTGGCTATGATCAAAATCCCCTTATCCTTCTGCCTCTCAGCTATGCGCTCCATTGTCTCTATGCCGCTCCTGTCGAGATTTGACCTCGGTTCATCCAGCATAAGCAATTCGGGATCATTAAGCAGGGCGAATGCAATTTTGAGCTTCTGCTTCATCCCGGAAGAATAGGTTTTGACTTCATCATTCCTTCTGTCCGCAAGCCCAGTCAGCTCCAGCAATTTCACAAGCTCGTCATCTTTGGCCTCCCTGTCCGACTTCAAGCCGGAAAACAGTCTGAGATTTTCAATCGCGGACAGTTCGTCATAAAGGTTCAGATAAGGAGAGACAAATCCCAGCTTCTTTTTGACCTCATTCATCTCAATTTCGTTGCCGGTATTTTTGAATTTCATACTGCCGGAAGACGGACTGATTATTCCCGCAATTATTTTCATGAGGGTTGACTTGCCGGATCCGTTCCTTCCGACTATCACCGCAGAATCACCCGCTGTAAGCTCAAAGCTGATGCCTTTGAAAATTGTCTTTCCTGAATATTTCTTTGTGAGGTCTTTTGTGTGGATGCTGAGATCAGGCATTGTATCCGGATGTAGTGGAATGTATTATGCGGAAAATTTCACTGCTGTATGACGCCGTGCTTTTCGCTGAGCCGTTGCTTGCGCCTTATGAGTGCCTGTTCGTAACGCCGCTTCTGCTCTTCGGTCTCCGGAAATATCTGCGGCACTTTCGCCGGCTGTTTTGTTTCTTTGTCCAATCCGACAAATGTAAGATAAGCGCTGTTCGAATGCTTGACTTCGCCTGTGCTGATGTCCTCAACTTCGACCCTCACTCCCACTTCCATCGAACTGTTGAATGCCCTGTTTACGGAAGCCTTCAGCGTTACTATATTTCCAAGCTTCACGGGATGATGAAAGACGAGATTGTCAACAGCCGCCGTTACGGAAACCAGGTTGCTGTGCCTCGCGGCTGATAACGCCGCTGCAATGTCTATCCAGTGCAT
>DAIQRO010000198.1:1580-5223 GCA_036786155.1 Bacteroidota bacterium | reverse complement strand
AGATAGACAGGATACTTGCCCAGACATCCGGGACCATAAACTCAGTAACAAACGACATTGAAAGCCTGACGAAGAGCATTAAGCTGATCACGGACAATCTGGGAGAGATCACGACAAAGATCAACTCGAGCGAGAGTTTTGTAGGAACACTGCTGACGGACACATCATTTGCAAACAACATAAAGGGAGTGGTAAGAAACACGAACCGCACAACAGCCAATCTTGAAATGGGCTCATTCAGCTTTTACCAGAACATGGAAGCGCTCAAGCACAACTTCCTGTTCAAAGGCTACTTCGAAGATCTCGGCTACTGGGACAAGTCGCAGTACAAGCAAACAATGGCAAACAGAGAGGACCGCATTCTCAACAAAGAGTTTGACCTTGAGCAGAAGGAAACGGAACTCCGGGAACTTCAGAACAAACTTGAAGCAATGAGAAATGAGCTTCAGAAGAAACTTGACAGTCTTGATGCCAGAGGAAAGTGACCATCCTGCAGATAAGAGTTCATAACGCCGGCTTCCCATGAGGCCGGCATTCCCAAAAGCAACTAAACCCACGCATTCCGCATCAGTGATCTTCTCTGATGATCATGTAATAAGCCAGCCTGCAATACCAAATCAATTTCAGTTCCTTTGCAACACCGCTATGAAAGTTTGCCAAATATCTTGAATATGTCGTTATTCAGTTGATCAACATTCTGCCTGCCCGTTCGCTCATACCTCAAATCACCATGCAGCCCAAACCTCAGCAGTAATTTGCCATCATCAGGAACCACGCAATGAAAAGCATCCCCGAAAAGAATACACCTCCCGAATATACAATCACGGCTGTGAGCAGGCTTTGCCTTCTGTAATAAAGATACACCGTTGTGATGCACGCAGACAGAAGTATTGCCGGCATGCCTGCGACGAGTATCATGTAGATCCAGTCGGGTATGGAATTCTGACAGGCAAATACCAGTATGCCCATGAAGAAGAAAGCTAATGCATAAATACCTGCCGAAAGAATCAGTGTAATTCCTGCGACAAGGATCGTAAGAGCAGTTTTGTTCCGGGGATTTCCGTTCATACTCACTTGATTTGAACTTCGGCAAATAATGGAATTTGCGGAGCAAAGTTCAATCTCAAAAAAAGACGGCATCGGGAGTGAAGCATGACCTTCCCAAACTCAGGCAAGTATGTTTCATAATTGACAGGCTTTTATTAAACTTGCCGCAATCTTATGAACAGAAGAGACTTTCTGAAATTCGGTGCATCGGGAATTGCTCTCAGCGCATTGGGGGCGGGCCTTCCTAAATACTTCAGGGATGCGTCTGAAATTTCCGGTATTGACAAGTATGAGCATATCGTGGTGCTTATGCTTGAGAACAGATCGTTCGACAACATGCTCGGATATCTTTACAGTCCTGAAGAAGTGCCGCCCGGACAAAGCTTTGAAGGCGTCATCGGGAAAAACCTTTCCAATCCGCTCAACATCAATCCGCAGGACACAGTATATTCAAAAGACAGTGTGCATGTTTACAGGGACACGGTGATGACCAATCCAAGCCCGGATCCCGGCGAAGAGACTCCGCATGTTAACACTCAGCTGTTCAGCACTATCCTGCCTGACTCCAACAGATACAGGCACATCTCACAAATGCAGCCGCCTTACAACGAGCCGTTTCCTGTTCCTGACACCGCAGCAATGAAAGGATTTGTGACTGATTATATTTATTACTTCAAGCTCTTTTTCGGTAGGTATCCGAAAGATGAGGAATACAAGATTATTATGGGTTGCTTTCCTCCTGCGGCGGTGCCAGTCATCAGCACGCTTGCAAAGGAGTTTGCTGTTTGCGACCATTGGTTTTGCTCAGTGCCAAGCCAGACTTACTGCAACAGGTCATTTTTCAATTCGGCATCCTCATGGGGATTTGTGAACAACTCACCTTCTGCAAGATGGATACAGAACGCCGCGCCGACAGTTTACAACCGGCTCAGCGACTACAATGTGCCGTGGAAAGTTTACTTTGATGTTCTCGATATTATTCCGGCAACATTACTGCTTCATCTGCCGCAACTACTGAAGCACCTCGATCATTTTTGTTCTTTCGATAAGTTCCTCTCGGATGTTGCCACTGGAAATCTGCCCAAGTACTCATTCGTGGAACCGAGGATGCATTGGTTTCATAATGACGAGCATCCGCCTGACGAAGGCATTCTTCAGAATACAAATTTCCCGGGACCGTCAAATGTGCTTGCCGGCGAGAGGCTCATTCATACGGTCTATACCGCCATAAAGAATTCAGACAGCAAGAACAACAACTGGAAGAACACTCTGCTGATAATCACCTATGATGAACACGGCGGATGTTTCGATCATGTGCCGCCAATAAAGGTTACGCCGCCTTATTTCAATTTTCCGCCGCCGTATTCTCACGGGAATGAAATGGGGTTTCAGTTCAACAGATCGGGAGTGCGCGTGCCTACAGTGCTTGTGTCTGCATACCTGAAGAAGAACACGATCATCAACACGGAGTTTGAACACACAAGCGTTATCAAGACTCTTAAAGAGAAACACGGATTTCCTTATCTCACAAACCGCGACGAGTTCAATCCGCACACGCTTAACAACGTATTCAACCTTGATACTCCGAGAGACAGAAACACATGGCCTGTGACCGTTCCAAGGCCTTTTGAATATTTCGGTGACAGGGAGTACTTTAACAATGAGAAGCTGTCAGGTTTTCAGAGAGGACTTGTGGAGATAGCTATGAAGCATGCAAACATAAACGAACCCGTGCCTCAGACAGTGGGAGATGCGCTGGAAATGCTTCAGAGAGTTAAGTCAATAATGTTTCCGGGATTTTGTTTCTGATGAGAATAAGAATACTCATAACGCTCTTTTTCCTTTTGGTAATAAGGGATAATGCAGTCGGGCAGATACTGAAGTTCGAGGAGCTTTTCGATACCTTAAGCCCCGAATCTCGTGGATGGATCATCCTCAACAACGACGGCAATCTCGTGGATTACCCCTTGCTGTATGAAGCTTTCACATTTACCAACGGCGGCCCGATGAATCCGCAGGCAGGCAGGTACTTCGTGAAGTTTGATGCTCTGAATGCGAATGAACTCCGTGTGATTGACGAGTGGCTGATCACGCCTCAGCTTCCGGTGATTGAAAAGTTTGATGAGATGTCTTTTTGGTGCGGAGCAGTTGACAAGAACTACAAAGACTCATTGAGGGTGCTTGTTTCCGTTTCAGGAACTCAGCTTACCGATTTTATTGAACTTGACAGGTTCAAAGTCGACGGGCCGATAGGCGCCTGGCACAGGAAGAGCTATGACCTTTCGTCATTTGCCGGGAAGAGCATTTACTTTGCGGTCAATTACAGGATGCTTGATGCGGGAGTGCTGGGCAGAAATTCCGACAATGTCTGGATCGATCATTTCAAACTTGAGAACAAAACAGGCCCGGGTGTGGAAATTACTTCTTATGAACTTGATCAGAATTATCCCAATCCGTTCAATGCTTCAACAGAGATCGTGTTTGCAGTACCAGAGGAATCAAACGTTGTCGTTAAGATCTACGATCTCCTGGGCAGGAAGATCGCAACCGCTGTCAGTTCGAGATTCAGCATGGGAAGATACCGGATACCTTTCAG
>DAIQRO010000198.1:0-1570 GCA_036786155.1 Bacteroidota bacterium | reverse complement strand
AGGCGGCGGCAAATTTCAGGACAGTTTCAGAATGGTCCTTATCAAGTGACCGATTTTACTGCAAACGGATTCCCTTTCAACTCATAGGAATTTGCTTCTCACATGCATCTCTTTGCAGGGTTTTGTTACTTCAACCTTACCGAAAACCACATTCTGAGCCCGTTTTCGATACATTTCACTTAATTCCCAAAAGCGCATCCGTTAGAATCCGGAAAAAATTTCTTTGCCGGAGAGCAATTGCCGTGATATTTTTGTCAAAAATCAAACAACAAATCTAATTCAACAAAACATAGATGAGATCAAGATCACTTACCCCAATTGCTCTGACATTAATTTCATTTTTCTTCTTTGCCGTGATGGCATGCGTTGAGATTATCTTCCAACCGCCGGTGATTCCGGCAGATTCAGACAATATTAGGTTTGAAGGTCAAATAGAAACTTATGAGAAGGTTGCTCAGACCGGAAGCTTTGATCTGCACAAAGATCATGCAGTGAAGAATGACATTGATGAAAAATGGAAGGTGAAAGTACTGAAGTCACTTGAGGAAGAGGAGTATCGCATTGCTCATGATAGCAATTCCGGCAAGCTTACATCCTCCAACAGTAACAACAGCATGGCGTTTGAGTATTATCCTGAGGGTTTCATTGCAAGGCCTTTCAGTTCAAAATCAGGTGCGGGAAGTAATGCAGGTTATGCAGTTGATGGCGATGAGGCAGTAAGAAGCGGGGAGTGGGAAGTCAGATTTGCGCTGAAAGAAGTGGTCAGGGCAGATCACAGTGTGTATCTGAATGAAAGCGATATGCAGAATGCGGTATTGTATATTGTTGGGAACAAGGCATCGTCGGAAAATGGGAAGATCAGGATAGATTATACAAATGACATGAACGGCATGCGTCAGGATTTCATCATCAAGAGCAGGCCTGAAGGAAAGGGAAAGCTGAAGCTGAATGTGAATGTGAGATCGGATCTGAAATTGGTTGCAGGCGCGGACGCACTGATGTTCAGGAATTCACAAGGTGAAAGTGTCCTGAAGTATTCCGCGCTTAGAGTATGGGATGCTGAAGGCAGGCATCTGAGGGCATACTTTGAGAAGTCAGGAAAGTCGGGATTCAGCATTTGCGTTAACGACGAGGATGCCATCTATCCTGTGACCGTTGACCCTCTGTCATCCTCACCTGACTGGTCTGCAAATTTCGGGTTAAGCTTCGGCTCAACATGCGCTGCCGCAGGAGATGTTAACGGAGACGGATACGGAGATGTGCTTGTCGGGGCAAAGGAAACTGCAACAAACTTTGCAAGCGACGGAAAAGTGTATCTTTTTCTCGGATCCTCTGCAGGGCTGTCTGCAACGCCTTCATGGACCGCAGTAGGCACTAACGAAAATTCCAGACTCGGGCACAGCATTGCAACCGCCGGTGATGTGAACGGCGACGGCTACAGCGATGTGTTAATCGGGGAACCCGGTTTCAAAGTTGCCGGAGTTAGCAAAGGAAGAGTCTTGCTTTACCTCGGCTCGCCTTCCGGATTGCCGGCATCTCCTTCATGGACATCGGTCGGAGTGAACACAAC
>DAIQRO010000197.1:2545-5224 GCA_036786155.1 Bacteroidota bacterium | reverse complement strand
AGATCGATGAGCTTATCAAAGACCTTGCAGTGAAGCTTAAGGTTACATCAATTGTGGTTACGCACGACATCTACAGTGTTTATGATGTTGCAGACACGGTTGCAATGATGCATGAAGGGAAGATCTATTTTGAAGGCACACCGAAACAGCTTCAGACTTCTCAGGATCCGCTGATCCGGGATTTTCTGAACAGGACCGATAAGACTCTTTAATGAATTAAGTCTTTCTGTTATTGACTGCCCCGACCGGAGTTGTCAAAAAGTATTTCGATCCAGATGCAGTACGATGAAAGTGAGACGCTGAAGGTCAATTCAGAAAAGGCTTCCCGTGAATTCACTCAAAATACTGAGGGGAAGCTTCGATCTCGCCTCCCAGAGCATTCCATCTTCTCCAACCGCCGTCCATTGAGATGACATTTGTGTATCCCATTTTCTGCAATGACTCGGCCGCCAGCGCCGACCTGTACCCGCCGCCGCAATAGAGAACGAGTTTCTTTGAATGATCATGGACATATATGTGGATATCCCTCTCAAGTATTCCCCTTCCGATGTGTTTAGCTCCCTTTATGTGCGCTTTATCAAACTCATTGTCTTCTCTTATATCAATTAGAATGAAGTCGTCGTCTGACTTGCGCATTTCGATCACTTCTTCTACAGTACATTCCTTGATGTTCTCTTTTGCTATAGCGCACAGTTCGTGAAATGTAAGATGCATGATTTTATTCAGAAGTTGGTTATGACTTTTGCCATGTTTACAATATCATCCGCACTGCAGCCCCGCGAAAGATCCATAACGGGCCTTGATAATCCCTGCAATATCGGACCGGTTGCAATGGCACCGCCGATGCGCTCGGTGATCTTGTAAGCAATATTGGCTGAATTGAGATCAGGAAAGATGAAAACATTTGCATCTCCTTTGACCGCACCGCCTTTGTTCTTCCGCGCCGCAACCGAAGGTACAAAGGCCGCATCAAACTGAAGTTCTCCGTCAACGATCAAAGACCTGTTTCTCTTCTTTGTGAGTTCTAGGGCTTCAAAGATCTTGCCGAGCGAATCGTGCCTTGCACTGCCTTTGGTTGAGAATGAAAGGAAAGCAACCCTTGGCTTAAGTCCCGTTAGCTTCTTGAAATTCTTTGCCGTATGGATCGCAATGTCAGAAAGCTGTTCCGCAGTCGGAACAGGTATTACACCTGCATCTGCAAATGCGAAGACTCTTCCGTACAGCTTATGCTCTTTGGGAAAGTTGAAAAGAAAGAATGATGAAACTGTCTTATTCCCCTTCTCAATTCCGACAATTGAGATCGCCTGTCTCAAAACTTCCGAAGTTGTATATACGCTTCCCGCAATCACGCCGTGGGCAAATCCCTTCTTAAGCAACATCATCGAAAATAAGAGCGGCTCCACTGACTCAACTTCTGCCTTCGCAAGAGAATATTTGGGATCTTTTGATCGCCTGATCCTGAGGATGTCATTTGCATACTGAACTCCGAAGCCGGTATCAATTATAGTCAGATCCTTTCTTGCTTTGAATCTGTCTTCGAGCTCGTTTTGCTTTTGAAGAAGTAATACATTGGCAATCCTCTGCCTGAGTATGATCTGTGCAGCTTCCCTCACACGAATGTCATCGGACTCGGGAAGAATGACTGTCCTGCGCTTCTTCACTGCCCTCTCTTCAAGCTTTCCGAGAATGTCCTTAACCATGCTATGCTGTCACTTTGTCAATTATTCCGCCGCCGAGGACTTCATCACCTATGTAGAATACGCTTGATTGTCCCGGTGTTACAGCCTTTTGCGGCTCATCAAATTCGACCATGATCACATCATCGTCAATCTGCGTCAGCAGGGCATCATGGCCGGAGTCATTATACCTGATCTTCACACGTGCCCTGACAGGCTCGTTCAGCCGTTCAACCGGCATGAGGTTGATCTCCTTTGTGAGGAATGATCTTGAATACAGGCCTCTCTCCTCGTCGAGAAAGATCCTGTTTCCTTCGGCGTCTATGCCTGAAACGTAAAGCCGTTTGCCGACAGAAACATTCAGCCCTCTCCGTTGTCCGATGGTATAGAAAGGATAGCCTTTGTGTGTTCCAACCTTCTTGTCTTTGTAAATGAGTTCACCGCCTGACACTTTTTCATTGAAGCCGGGCATTCTAATTTCGAAGATCTGCCTGTAGTCATCGTCAGGTACAAAGCATATCTCCTGAGAATCCGGAATGTCTGCGGACTTCAGTCCAAGTTTCTTTGCGAATTCACGAATCTCAGTTTTTCTGTAATCTCCGAGCGGAAAGTAGGTCATGCTCAGTCCCTTCTGTGACACGCGCCACAGAGCATAGGTCTGGTCTTTGTTCCTGTCTTCCGCAGTAGTTATGCTGTATCTGCCCGTGTTCTCATTGAACTTCACTCTTGCATAATGCCCCGTTGCAATGTGCCCTGCTCCCAGCGCTTCGGCTTTTTCAAGCAGTGCTCCCCACTTGATTGACTTGTTGCAAAGCACGCAAGGGTTGGGCGTATTTCCTTTGAGATACTCCGAGATGAAGTTCTCGATCACAATGTCGTTGAACTTGCCGGTGAAATCGAGCGTATAATGTTCAAAGCCGAGGGACTGTGCAACGTTTCTTGCAGAGTAGATCGTTTCAAGCGAGCAGCAGCCGGAATCTCTTTCGGGGATGTTATCATAGCC
>DAIQRO010000197.1:487-2535 GCA_036786155.1 Bacteroidota bacterium | reverse complement strand
TCCTCCGCTCATTGCAACCACCACTTTCTTGTTTGTATCAGACATGCTCATTAAAAAATGAAAATACGGAATGATGAAAGTGGAATAAAGTGCAAAGAATCGCCTCCGCAAATCCCCTGAATTTATTAGCCTGGTTCAATCGCTGACTTCTCCGGCACTCCGTTGTATTCTATGTCATAATAACAGAAACAGCCGCAAAGCTTTTCACTCTGCGGCTGTCTGTTAACAGCATTCGCTGATTCTTAGGATCAATCTTACTTGATAAGAGTCATCTTCTTTGTTTCGGTAAAGTTCGATCCCTTACCTTCGGCTACGATCCTGTAGAAGTACATACCGCTTGCAAGATTGACGCCGTTGAAATTAACAGTGTAATATCCAGCCGTCTTTATCTCATTAACAAGGGTGGCTACTTCTCTTCCGGAGATATCAAACAGCTTGATGCTTACCTTGCTGTCAACCGGAATGTCGTAGTTGATCTTTGTTGAAGGATTGAACGGGTTCGGATAGTTCTGCGACAGGTCAAACTTAACCGGAGTGCCAACGTTCACTTCACTTCCGAGCTCGAAGTATTCGAAGTTGCCGTTGACATCTATCTGCTTCAGTCTGTAGTTGTACTTGCCTGTTTCGAGGTTCTTATCCGTGTAGGCATAGTTCTTCGGAGTGTTCGTTGTGCCGCTTCCTGCAACGCTTCCGAGCTTTGCCCATTCACCCGATGCGGATCTCCTTTCGATCTCGAATGACGCATTGTTTGTTTCCGATGATGTGGTCCAGTTGAGTTTCACATCTCTTCTGTCAACAGCTGAAGTGAATGAAGAGAGTTCAACCGGCAGAGGAGCGCTTCCGTCAGTGAGTATGTATCTTGAGAACACCGACAAACCGTAAACTGTGATGTTGTTGTTCACGGTATCAAGCTGATATTCGCCAGGTCCTGTGCCCTGTACAGTGTAAGGCACATAGAGTGTGTCATCATCTGTATTCTTTGCAACCTTAATGCTTGCTTCGTTCACGATGTTTCCAAGCAATGCAGGCGAGTAATGAAGCGTCACATCATAAGTGAAGCCTGATGACGGGTTTGTAGGATGGATCTCCCAATATACATTTCCGAAACCGTCTGTTACAGTCGGGTCGCCGGCAAGTCCAGGAGGATCTTCACCTGAGTAATACTGAACGTTGACATCGGCAAGCGTTCCAAGTGATGTCACATTGATCTTTGCCACTGTATCGAGTTTGTGAATGAACCTGTAAAGCCCCGTTGACGGAGTTGCCTGATTGTAAACAGGCGGCTGAACCGTTGACGAGAATTCATATGCGCCAATGTCAGTGCCTCCGTCAATTACTGACGTGCTTCTCGGAGTTCCGATTATGTCAGCCGGAACATTGCTGAGAGCAACGCCTGTACCCTTCAGGATCCAGTTGTTTACATCGGATCCGACCGGCAGAAGGTTTGTATTGGATGTGAATACCGGATCTCCGTAAAGCGAATATGATTCGCTGTTTGAGGAATCCTGGAACACCGAAAAATTGAGAATTGCCGTGCCCCATCTTCCCACAGTATTGCTGTTCAGTGAATAGAGAGCATTGTAGTTTGAAGCATCTGCGGGCCAACCTATTGCTGTGTTCGGCGCAGTCACCTCATTTGCAATTGCATAGTTTGATCCTGTTGCAGCTAACCTTGCATTTCTGAACACATTGTTCCTGAGAAGCACGTTAGTTCTGAAGGTCGAGATCCTGGAGAAAGCTGATGTGTTGTTTGAGCCGGTACTTGTTCCGTAAATGTTTACCGTATTGTAAAGGTAGTTCATTGCGCCAGTGGTTCCGCCTTGCTCTGAAATTCCGGTGATCAGGCGGTCTGACGAATTTCCGCCGTCGATGCTGATCACGTTATTAACAAACGTTCCAACTGCATTCTGTCCCGTTTGAAAACCCTGGATATTATCTGCGATCGTAACTGTGCCGGAACTGGACCCGTAAAGGTTTGTGATATAGTTTCTTTCAACCACCGTTCCTGCAAGTGACTTTACAAGGACCATACCAATAACATTTATCGG
>DAIQRO010000197.1:0-253 GCA_036786155.1 Bacteroidota bacterium | reverse complement strand
GATATTATCGTAGGCGATGAACTTCTGTAAGAAATTCCTATCGTGGAAGTCAGCCCTGCGCCTCCAACTTCGATTCTCTCCGTCGTATCTGATGAACCGATCTGGTTTCCTGTTACATTGCCAATGTTGACAATTGAAGAACCTGATCTTACATTGATCAACGTATTGCCGGCGCCAGTTGTTCTGATGTTTTTGATGATGTTGCCCTGGATATTTGTAACGGACGCATTGCCTGTGTTGAGATCAATGCCGT
>DAIQRO010000196.1:4717-5258 GCA_036786155.1 Bacteroidota bacterium | reverse complement strand
CATACTCGGCAATCTACGAACAGTTTAACCAACATTTATTATAATGCCAAGAATTCTTATAGTGGACGACGAACTGAGCATTATTGACAGCCTGTCAATGGTGCTCACTTCTTCCGGCTATGAGGTGGACGAATGCCTCAATGGCCAGTGTGCAATTGAGAAAGTGATCGCAGGAGATTACGATCTTGTAATGCTTGACATCAAGATGCCGAAAATGGACGGGCTCGAAGTGCTTGCAAAGATACTTGAGATAAACAAGGACCTGGTTGTGATCATGATATCGGGACACGGCACAATTGAAACTGCAGTTGAAGCAACCAAAACCGGCGCATATAATTTTCTTCCGAAACCGCTTCCCGACCTTCATGAGCTGAAGCTGACAGTGAAGAATGCAATTGAATACAAGAAGTCGAAGGAAGAGCTTAAGCGTGTACGGAGACAAATAGAGAAGGATAACGAGATAATCGGCAGTTCGGACAGGATACTGGCAGTTAAAGACCTCATACGAAAGTATGCGCCGATGAGTCAGAATGTGCTGGTG
>DAIQRO010000196.1:0-4707 GCA_036786155.1 Bacteroidota bacterium | reverse complement strand
ACCGGAAAGGAGCTTATTGCGAGACAGATCCATCTCAGGTCAAGCAGGGCAGATCATCCCTTGATCACCATCAGCAGTGCCAATCTGAACGAGGAAATGATCGATCATGAGTTATTTGGGCAATTCACAGGTACCTCATTTGCAAAGGGAAAGTTTGAGCAGGCAGACGGAGGGACCATTTTCTTTGATGAGATCTCGACTTTAAGCAAAGACATTCAGACCAAACTGCTTGGAGTTATAGAGACAAACAGATTTGTAAGGCCGGGAACTGCAAAGGACACATACGTCAATGTCAGATTTGTGTTTGCCACAAATGCGAATCCCGAGGAAGAGCTTCAGCAGAAAAACCTCAGGGAGGATTTCTATCACAGGATCAATGTGCTCAGGATAGATGTAGCGCCGCTGAGAGAAAGGTCTGAGGACATTCCTCTTCTCACAGACTTCTTCGCAAAGAGAGTTGCTGAGGAGAGCAATACCCATCATAAAAAGTTTTCCAAAGCCGCACTCGAAAAGATGAACTCTTTCCGCTGGCCGGGAAATGCGCGCGAGCTGAGAAACTTCGTGGAACGCCTGGTTATATCCGTTGACAAGGAAGTTATAGATGCGGAAGATATTGAAATGACAGGGACAAGGCACATTAAGGAGTTCGGTGAGTTGTTTGGCAAGAATATGTCTCTGAACGAATTTCAAAATGAATCTGAGAGGATATTCCAGCTAAAGATGCTTAATGATTACAAGTACAATATTTCACAGACCGCCTCCGCCCTGCAGATACAGCGAAGCCATCTTTACAAGCTCATGACGAAATACGACATTCCGACACCGAGCAAGATCAAAGAGGGTTAAAGGTTCTTTTGCCTGAATGCTTCATAGAGAAATACCGAGGCTGAGACCGAAGCATTGAGAGATGATATCTTTCCCGCCATAGGAATACGCACAAGGTGGTCGCACTTCTCCAGCAGGACTTTCCTTATGCCCTTTCCCTCACTGCCAATTATGATTGCAGATGGCGCAAGCAGATCAATTTCGAAAATTGTCTTTTGAGCATTGATCTCGGTGCCGAAGATCCAGTAACCGTTGTTCTTCAGGTATTCAAGAGAATTTGAAAGATTCGTTTCCCTCGCAATGCTGATGTATGAGACTGCCCCCGAAGATGTCTTCATAACTGTGTGATTGACCTCTGCAGAATTGTGCCTTGGGATAACAATGCCGTCAGCGCCGAGGCATACGGCTGACCTTGCAATAGCTCCGAGATTATGCGGATCAGTGATGTTGTCGAGTATGAGGACAAGAGGATTCTTGACCTTCCTGCAGTCTTCCACCATCTCCCTCAGCGGCTTGTATTCATAGTCCTTCACGAATGCAATCACACCCTGAGATATCCCCTCTTCCTTGTTCTTACTGCTGAAGAATTTTTTGAAATCGCTGTAGCCGAGGAACATAGTGTTTATGCGATGATCCTTTGCCAGCTTGACAATGTCTTTCAGCTTGTCATCCGGTTTGATCTTCTTCAGAAGCACTATCTTGTTTATGAATCCCGGATCGGAGATCAGCAATTCACTTACAGGATTTTTTCCTATGACCAACATCAAATTCTAAATTTAAAATTCTTATCAAATTGATTATTATAAAATACTCTTTTGAAACTCTTATTTCTATCATAACTCCTTCTCATTGTTTTCAGCGGAAACGGCTGCTGTAATTGGCGGCACTTCAGATCGCTTCAGCAGTATCAAAGCCGAAAAGGGATGCCTGTATGTGGTCTCCACTCCGATCGGCAATCTGGAGGAGATCTCATTCAGGGCACTTGCGATACTCAAAAGCAGTGATGTGATATACTGCGAAGACACAAGGCGTACGGGAATTCTCATGAAGAGCTACGGAATCAGCGCAAAGCTGATCAGCTATTACTCATTTGTTGAATCGAGAAAAACGGACCGGGTAATTGATACGCTAAAACAGGGATTCACATGTTCACTGGTTTCAGATGCAGGCACACCATGCATATCCGACCCCGGCTCCATGCTGATAAGGCGCTGCATAGATGAAGGGATAGAAGTAAGAACAATTCCTGGAAGCAGTTCAGTGATGCACGCATTGGTGATCTCGGGCTTTGAAACGGGTGATTTCTATTTTCGCGGTTTCCTCCCGCAGAAGAAAGGCAGGTCAGGAGCGCTAAGGGAACTGGCAGAGATCAGGTCGCTTATTGTGATCATGGAATCGCCTTACAGGGTAAGGAAAACTCTAAAAGAACTCCATGAATATTTCGGAAACAGGGAGGCATCTGTTAGCAGAGAAATGACCAAGAAATTTGAGCAGACTCTGAGAGGGCCGCTCAGGGATCTGTCTGTCATGCAGTTTCCGGAAAAAGGGGAGTTCGTATTGATAATAAACAACAGAGCATAATGGCAAACGAAGTGAGAGTCAGATTTGCACCGTCGCCTACAGGATACGTGCATATAGGTTCATTGAGAACAGCCTTGTTCAATTTCCTTTTCGCAAGGCATTACGGCGGAAAGAACATTCTCAGAATTGAAGACACCGACCAGACAAGGAAAGTTGAAGGCGCGGTGGAGAACCTGATCGGATCCCTTGAAAGGCTCGGGATCACATTTGACGAAGGACCGGTGGCCGGCGGAGATTACGGACCTTACTTCCAGTCTGAAAGATTGGACATTTACAGGAAGTATTGCGATGAACTCCTTCGAATAGGTTATGCATATTATGCCTTTGAGACGCCTGAAGAGCTTGAAGAGATGAGGAGGCTGCAGCAGCTGGAGGGCAAGCAGACAATGTATGACAGGAGGGGCAGGGACCTGAGTGACGAAGAAGTTAAGGAGAAGCTGGAATCAGGCGCTCCGAGTGTGATCAGGTTGAAGGTGCCGTTCGGTGAGGAGATAAGATTCAATGACCTTGTAAAAGGCACGATCAAAATTGATTCAGACATTGTAGATGACCAGATCCTTCTGAAGTCCGACGGCTTTCCGACATATCACCTGGCAAATGTGATTGACGATCACCTCATGGGAATAACTCACATTATTCGCGGAGAAGAATGGATAACATCTGTTCCGAAACACATACTGCTGTACAGGGCATTTGGTTGGGATGTTCCGGAGATGGCACATGTACCGCTCATTCTCAACCGCGACAAGACGAAGCTTAGCAAGAGGCAGGGCGATGTTGCGGTAGAAGATTATCTGAAGAAGGGTTATCTCAAAGAAGCTCTTGTAAACTTCATATCCCTGCTTGGATGGAATCCGGGAGAAGGAGATGAGAGGGAGTTTTTCGGAATGGACGATCTGATAAAGGAGTTCAGCATAGAGAGGGTTCAGACATCCGGTGCGGTATTCAATCCCGACAAGCTGAACTGGATGAACAACGCGTACATAAAGGAATATGACATTGACAAACTTACCGAACTTTCTTTACCGTATTTCATCGGTACGGGAACAGATACAAACGACACCGAGCGGGTCAAAATGATACTGAAGACAATAAGAGTATATCTCAACAAGCTTGACGAGATCCCTGAGCATGTGAGGATATTTTCTTCGGATGAGGTTCAGCTTGAAAAGGATGAACTCAGGCAGATACTAGATGCTGAATCATCGAAGAAGGCGATAGGTGCTCTTGCAGAAAAAATTGAGAATATGGACAACCTGACAGCCGACTTATATAAGTCGGCTGTGGCCGAAGTGCAGGCCGAAACCGGAATAAAGGGAAAGGCATTGTTCAAGCCGCTGAGAATAGCGCTCACCGGAAGTGAAAACGGCCCTGAACTGCCTGCAATTGCCGAGATCCTGGGAAAGGAAAAGTCGGTTAGATTTCTTAAGAGATGGCTTTAGGACTGCCGCCGAATATATATTCGGCGGCCCCAAACTCAATACTATCTTATCTTCTTCTTATGTCTGTTCTTTCTGAGTCTCTTCTTCCTCTTGTGCGTCGCCATTTTATGGCGCTTTCTCTTCTTACCGCAAGGCATTAACGATGTTGTCCTTTCTGTTTGATTTTGTTTTTGATTAAACTTGCTTGCCGCCGAGTGTATCCTGTACTACTTTCTTGAACTCCTTTGAAACTTTGAACATCGGAATGTACCTCTTTCCCAGAGCTATCTTCTCACCGGTCTTCGGATTCCTTGCAATCCTGGGATTCTTCACATTGTTCTTGAATGTTCCGAATCCCCTTATCTCCACTGTTTCATTCCTCCTCAGCGAATCAATGATACAGCTTATGAAACCCTCAACCACTATTTCGGTCTCTTTCTTGCTAAGGCCCGTTGCTTCCGAAATAGCTGCGGCGATCTGCGCTCTTGTCATTTACGCAAAAATTTGATTTGCACTAATAAACAAACTTGTACTGCAGCATAGGCTGCTCGAGATATTCCTGCTTCAGTTCGTCCTTGACTTCCTTGAGTTCATTCCTTCCAAGAGATTCAACAACCATTTCAAAAAAGGTCACCCTTTCCCTCTTTCTTACAATGGTCGGCTCCCCTTCTATGCCCGCCATGCGGCCCGCCATCATAAGTGCATCATCAAATGTGCCGAGAGAATCAACGAGTCCGATCTCCTTTGCCTGCCGGCCCGTGAATACCCTGCCGTCGGCATACTTTCTGAGGGAATCCTTGTTGATCTTTCTCTCTCTTGACACTACATCAAGAAACTGGTCATACGAATCATCAACTATGCTCTGGAAATATTCCCTGTC
>DAIQRO010000195.1:0-5358 GCA_036786155.1 Bacteroidota bacterium | reverse complement strand
AATATAGTTGCATTCTCCTCAGCAGAAAGCTCCGGATTATTCAGCACATGTGAGGAAGAAAAATGTTCGCGTCTTGTGATGTACAGCATTCGCCTTTTGGGTTTAAATAAGATATACTTATCAGATGATTATTGAAATGAAGAATCAAATCTCTTCGGGTACAAAAAATGAACTTGACTCATATGTGTAGATGATAGACAGAATTGGTTTGATCTGATTAGGAAGCTCCCTGCGAATTGCAGTCAGCATTGAATTGGCCTGCATTGCCGACCGGCGGAGGATGAACGGGGGTCCGGTGAACCATGTGTTCAGTTTTCAGATCCACTCAGGCAGATGTTTCCTGTCCGTCCCGATTGGTTTTCAGTGTTACTTCAGCTTGAAACTTATTATTTTGATTCTCGTTAATCCAAATGAACATTATCATGCCGCTATTGAGAAAACTCAAATATTTTCTGGCAATAATTGCCGTTACTTTGCCCGGGCTTGCATTTCCCCAAAGCGAGCTTACTCTTAATGAGGCCGTAAGAATTGCACTTGGAAACAGCACTTCAGTGTCAAACCTCAGGAAGAGTCTTCAGATACAGGAACTTTCAACAAGCACGGCAAGGGGCAGTTTGTTTCCCGACCTTTCCATGAACGCAAGCTGGACAAGGAACAACACATTTTCAGAAGGAACAGTGAGATTTGAAAACGGGGTGCCCATAATAATTCCTAAGCAGGACACATGGATAAACAACTTCCGGCTCGGACTCAGCACACAGGTTACGGTATTTGACGGGTTCAACAATTATGCAAAGCTTGATCTTCAGAAGGAGAATGAAAAGACCCTGATGGTTCAGCTCGACAAGGAAACGAACGACATAGCATACAATGTGAACAATGCTTACTTCAATGTACTCAAGAAAGACAAGATCGTTGCCGCAAATGAACAGAATCTCAAAGACTCTAAAGATCAGCTTGAAAGGATCAATGAATATCTGAATGTGGGGAAGAGGACCCTTGCAGATGTTTACAGGCAGGATGTGCAGGTAGCGCAGAATGAGCTGGCTGTTGAGCGTGCAAAGAACGACCTGAGCAAAAGCAAAGTGGACCTGCTGAGTGTAATGAATGAAAACGTTGATATGCAGATCGGAGTGGCTGACCTGAGCATCAAGAGCGATCTGACAGATGCCGAGATACAGATGATACTTCAGAAGTACGCAAACAGCGATGCACTTTACAATCAGGCACTGCAAAAGAGGTTCGACTACAAATCAGGCTTGCAGGACGTAAGAACGAGCAGAATGCAGTATGAAATAGACAACAAATCCGTATGGTGGCCATCCATTCTTGGTTTTGCAAACTACAGTCTGAGCGCCTCAAGGCTCGGAGATATTGCGAACTCGCGAACTTTCAACTTCGGATTCTCACTGAACTATCCGATCTTTCAGGGCTTCAGTCTGAGCAACAGGGCACAGTCATCTGAGATAGCTGTGAAGCAGAAGGAGGATAACCTCAGGTTTCTCGAGATACAGATAAAGAGCGAGATCAGGAAAGCATATCTTGACCTTGAAACGCAGTATAAGCAGATAGAGATCATTAAGAGGAATATAAGGTCAGCCGAACAGGACAAGATACTCTCGGAAGAAAACTACAGGCTCGGGCTTGGTATTCTACTTGACGTTCAGACAGCCACAACCAAGCTGAACCTGCTTCAGATCGACCTTATCAATGCTTACTATGATTTTCTGTTGGCGGAAAGACAGCTTCAGTACTATACCGGCAATCTAACTTACTAATGAAAACCATCAGCGAAAAGACAATGGCGGAAACCAGTTTACAAAACAACGGAGGCAACCGGAAACCCGGAAAGAAGAAGAAGAGCAGAAAGCTCCTCTGGATAATAGGAGGGATAGTGATTGCCGGAGTTATTGCGGCGGTCATCCTGTCCGGAAAGAAGGAGAAAATGGTCACGGTTCAGACTGAAAAGGTCGGAAGGCGTAACATTACTCAAATAGTCACCGCAACCGGCAAGATCCAGTCTGAAACGCAGGTGGATATAAGCGCGGAAGTAAGCGGTGAGATAATCTCGCTTCCGTTCAAGGAAGGTGATGAAGTGAAGAAGAATGACCTGCTTGTGAAGATCAAGCAGGAGGCCTACTCGCCAATGCTGCAGGAACAGAATGCGGCTATCAAAGTTGCCGAAAGCAATCTGGAAATTAACAAAGTTGCTCTCGAGAGGAATCAGCTGGAGTTGAGCAGGATAAAGGAACTCAGCGCCAAAGGCCTTGCAACACAGAGCGAACTTGACAACGCGCAGAATGCAGTGAACCAGGTACTCGCGCAGATCAATTCAAACGAGGCGGTGATCAGTCAGCAAAGGACCGGGCTCTCCAAGATCAGGTATGATCTTTCGAAGACAACTATCTATTCACCGATAAACGGTACTGTGACACAGCTCAATAATGAAGCAGGGGAGAAGGTCCTCGGTACAATTTCCAATCAGGGCTCGGTGATAATGACGATTTCCGATCTTTCAAAAATGGAATGCCAGGTTGAAGTAGGCGAGACGGATGTGACCCTTGTGAACCTGGGCGACACTGCAAGGATAGAGATCGATGCATTTCCCGATAAGGTGTTCACGGGATATGTTTATGAAATTGCAAACACCGCCACTTCCAAAGGTACAGGAACACAGGAGGAAGTTGTTAATTTCATTGTGAAGATAAGGATAATTGACAGCGCAACCGAGCTCAGGCCCGGCATGAGCTGTACGGTTGACATTGTTGTTGACAGGCGTGACAATATCTTTGCAGTGCCGATACAGTCTGTAACGGTGAGGGAAGATGAAAAGAAGGATGAAATGAAGAGTGATGAGGAGAACGAAAACCTTACAAGGGAATCTGCAAACAGGCTCAACAAAAAGATCAAACCGAAAGAGATTGTATTCCTTATTGACAATGGTACTGCAAAGAAGAGTGATGTAAAGACCGGCATCAGCGACGACGCATACATTGAGATAACTGAAGGCGTTTCCGAAGGACAGGAAGTAGTCAAAGGAAGTTTCAAGGCGATAAACAAGGAACTCGAAGAAGGCTCCAAAGTCAAGGTTGACAACGAGCCGAAGAAGAAACTCAAGGAAGAAGATGATGAGTAACTCCAACGGGAGCAATATTGAAGGCTCGACTCATCTCATAACAGTCAGAAATGTCACGAAGCTATATGTTATGGGTTCCGAAGAGCTTTATGCCCTTAAGGGAATCAGCCTTGCGATTGATAAGAATGAGTATGTAGCCATCATGGGCCCGTCAGGATCGGGCAAATCGACACTGATGAACATTCTCGGCTGCCTGGACACACCGACATCGGGAGATTACTTCCTTAACGGAAAGAATGTGAGCGAGATGGATGATGACGAACTTGCAGAGATCAGGAACAGGGAGATAGGATTCGTATTTCAGACGTTCAATCTTCTTCCGAGAAGCAATGCACTGCACAATGTGGAACTGCCGCTTGTTTACAGCGGCATGCACAAGACAGACAGGCTTGAAAGGGCGGAGCAGGCATTGATAGACGTGGGATTGCAGGACAGGATGAAGCATAAGCCCAACGAGCTTTCCGGGGGCCAGAGGCAGAGAGTTGCAATCGCAAGGGCGCTTGTCAATAATCCATCCATAATACTCGCCGACGAACCGACCGGAAACCTTGATTCAAGAACGGGGCAGGAGATAATGCAGCTGCTTGAAGACCTTAATCTTCAGGGGAACACTATCATAATTGTCACGCACGAGGAGGATATTGCACAGCATGCGAGACGGATCGTTAAGATCAGGGATGGTGATATTGAAGATGATTATCTGAGCAAGCGGGGAAAGGAATTTCAGAATGCAAAGACCCAATAGCCGTTGAACTTCTGGATCGAAATAAAGGAAAACTTTGCCATAGCTTATAAGGCGATCACGGCTAACAAGATGAGATCGTTCCTTGCCACGCTCGGCATTGTGATCGGAGTCACTTCGGTGACGCTTATGCAGACAGCGATCGAGGGCATCAACCGCGCATTTGAAAAGAGCATATCCGCTGTGGGCGCAGATGTTCTGTATGTTCAGAAGTTCGAATGGTTTGGCAAAGAGGATTTTGAGTTTTACAGGAACCGTAAGGACATCACAATGGCGCACTATGATTATCTCAGCAACAACGCACAGACTGCCGCGGTGATGTGTCCTACCACAGGCACGGCAAAGACCCTCAAATACAAAGATCTTGTCCTTGAAAATGTATTTGTGGTGGGCACCACTTATGAGTATCAGGAGACTTTCGGGTTGAATATGGAAGAGGGAAGGTTCTTCACGGCAAGCGAGTCAGAGGGTGCATATCCGGTATGTGTGATAGGTATGGACATTAAGAATGCATTCTTTGAAAATCAGGATCCCCTTGGGAAGTCAATAAAGATCGGAACATATTCATTCCGGGTAATCGGCGTTATTGAAAAGCAGGGAAGCCTTCTCGGCTTATTCAGTCTGGACAACAGGGTCATAATTCCGATAGAAAGATTCTTCAATCTTTACGGGGGAAAGAGAAGCCTTTCAATTAACATAAAGGCGGCTGACATCAACAACCTTGACGAAACGAAGGAAGAGGTAAGGTCCATTATGAGGAAGGCGAGGAAAGTTGACTACGGAGAGAGGGACGATTTCGGTATAAACCAGCAGGAAGCATTCAAGACAACATACGAAAGCCTTACCGGACTCATAAAGATCATCGGCACGTTGATCACATCCTTGTCGCTTATTGTCGGCTCTGTCGGCATCGCGAACATAATGTTCGTTTCGGTCAAGGAGAGGACCAAGGAGATCGGCATCAGGAAAGCGATCGGCGCAAAGAGAAGCACGATCATGTATCAGTTCCTGATCGAGTCGGTTGCCATCTGTCTGCTCGGAGGATTGATCGGGATCATGATATCATTCCCAATAAGTCTGATAATTGACGCATACGTATTGCCGACGGCCATGCCGCTTTGGGTAATTGTTCTTGGAATATTTGTGTCTCTTCTGTTTGGAGTGATGGCGGGCTTCTTCCCGGCATTCTCCGCTTCAAAGATGGATCCCGTGGAATCATTAAGATACGAATAATGCCGATAAGCGAACTGCTCTCGATAGCACTCAGCACACTGCGGGCAAACAAGCTCAGGGCCGCGCTTACACTTTCCGGGATAATCATCGGTGTGTTTTCCATCATCACCATTATGACTCTGCTCAACGCGCTTCAGGCAGGCATCGAAGGCGGCCTCAGCGAACTCGGAAGCAATACTTTTCAGGTGCAGAAGTTTCCGGCAATTCAGATGGGAGGGCCCGGGTCAAACAGGAAATACCGCAACAG
>DAIQRO010000194.1:4992-5385 GCA_036786155.1 Bacteroidota bacterium | reverse complement strand
AACAGGGAGCAGGCAAATAATTTCTTTGGCGGCGGGTACATGGTAGGAGATTCCACATACGACTGGTACATAATGCCGAGGATAAGGATTGATTCTGCGTTTGCAAATAATCCATTGAATCAGCGGTTGAAGGTCTGCAAGATTATAACTACAAATTGGGAAGGTGACACCCTGACTCAGATTATCGAAGTACAGAATTTCAAGGCCTTTGATTCAAGCAGTTATGTAGGGAAATACCTGACTACATATTACGATAGAAGTTCCAATAGCATTACAAACCTGTCAGTGACGGAAAATTTGTGGTTTAACGATGACCCCTTAAGAACATATAACTACGGAGAAGGCTGTAAGATTGACTTCAAAGTTTACTGGTATGACGAATGCGATATGTGG